>NZ_JBNNVP010000024.1:0-104200 GCF_050280605.1 Pseudomonas sp. NPDC089918
GTATTGCAACATCGGCTTGAGCAGCGCCGGGCTCTGGATCTGCAGGCGGATCTGTTTGTGGCAGCACGGCGAGCACATGATGATCGAAGCGCCGGAACGAATGCCGGTGTGAATCGCATAGTCGGTGGCGATGTCGCAGGCATGCAACGCGATCATCACGTCCAGCTCGCTCGGCGCGACGCTGCGCACGTCACCGCATTTGAACACCAGCCCCGGATGCTCCAGCTTCGCGGCGGCGGTGTTGCACAGGCTGACCATGTCTTCGCGCAGCTCGACGCCGGTCACCTCGCCCTCGGCCTTCAGGGTGTTGCGCAAGTAGTCGTGGATCGCGAACGTCAGGTAGCCCTTGCCCGAGCCGAAATCCGCCACCCGCACGGGTTTGTCCAGCGCCAGTGGCGACGAAGTCAGCGCATGGCTGAAGACTTCGATGAACTTGTTGATCTGCTTCCACTTGCGCGACATCGCCGGGATCAGCTCATGTTGCGCGTTGGTCACGCCGAGGTCTTTGAGGAACGGCCGGCTCAGGTCGAGGAAACGGTTCTTCTCGCGGTTGTGCTCGGCGGACGGCACTTCGCGCAATTGCTGAGGTTTGCTCTTGAACAGCGAAGATTTACCCTTTTTGCTGTATTCGAGCTGGGCTTCGTCGGTCAATGACAGTAAATGCGCATTTTTGAACGATGCGGGCAACAGCGCGGCAATGGTCGCCAAGCCTTCCGTAATCGGCAGGTTCTTGGTGATGTCGCGGGTTTTGTAGCGGTAGACGAAGGACAGGCACGGCTGATCCTTGACCGTCAGTTGCTTGATGATCAGCCGCTGCAAGTCCGCTTCGCCACCGACGTACTTGGCCAGCACCAGTTTGATGAAGGCGTTCTGATCGAGGCTGGTTTGCAGCAAGTCGATGAACTGGGCGTGATGATCCGGCGCGAGGCTGGCGGGAGTGGCGGTGACAGACATGGGAAAAAACGGCCTCGGGCGGTGCGGATCGGGGAATGGTGGGTATTTTAGGGGGGATGGCCGTTCGGGACACGCAGTTATTTGCTGAACGGCGCGAATCCTGAGGCCAGTGAGCTCTTTGTGGCGAGGGGGCTTGCCCCCGTTGGGCTGCGAAGCGGCCCCCATGTGTCTTCAGTCGCACCGAGTTCTCTGGTTTGACGACTGCTTCGCAGCCGAACGGGGGCAAGCCCCCTCGCCACAAAAGCAGGTAGGAGCTGCCGAAGGTTCGGGCCGCGTTCGGACGATCTTTTGGTTTAGCTCAACACCACCAACCGATTCGGCAACTCATTGCGCACATGGGTCACCGGCACATGCACCTTGAGCAACTCGCCGCATGCCTCGATGCAAGTCACAAACCCCTGCAAGGTTTGCCCCTGTTTCACCTGCTGCGTAAACGCCGCCACAATCGCGTCCCAGTTCTTGTTGTCCAGTCGCTTGGAAATGCCTTCATCCACCAGAATCTCCACATAGCGCTCGGCCTCGGAGACAAAAATCAGCATGCCGGTGCTACCCACGGTGTGGTGCAGGTTTTGCTCCAGGAACTGCCGGCGCGCCAGGTTCGACGCCCGCCAGTGACGGACCGAGCGCGGGATCAGGCGCGTGGTGACTTTCGGAATACGGAACACCAGGCACAACACGATGAAGCTGAGCCATTGCACCAGCAACAGGCTGTGCATGGTCAGCCAGCCCGTCAGGTAATGCACGATACCCGGCACCACCAGCGCCAGCAGGCTGGCCCAGAGCAGCGGGATATACGCGTAATCGTCGGCGCGGGCCGCAAGCACCGTCACCAGTTCGGCGTCGGTATCGCGCTCGACCCGGGCAATCGCCTCGGCGACTTTGCGTTGTTCGTGTTCAGTCAGTAATGCCATGTTTATGAATGCCTGCTCGCTATTGTTGTTTTTACCTGCAGTATCACCAGCCGCCCGACGAACCACCACCCCCGAAACTGCCCCCGCCGCCGCTGAAGCCCCCGCCGCCGCCACCGCCAAAACCTCCGCCGCCCAAGCCCCCTCCCGAGCCGCCACGGCCTCCTCCGCTTGGCAGAATACCGAACATCTGGCCGATGAAGATCGTCAGGATAAACAGCAACACCAGGAACACGAATAACCCCGGATGCCGCCCAACGAAATCACTCTCCTGATCACCGCGCGATTCATACACTGTCGACGGCTCGTCCAGCGGATTGCCGCCCAGCACCACCAGCATCGCCGCGACGCCATCGCTGATGCCTTTGCTGAAGTTGCCAGCCTTGAACGCGGGCGTGATCACCTGATGGATGATCACCGAACTCTGCGCATCGGTCAGGCGCCCTTCCAGGCCATAACCGACTTCGATCCGCAGCTTGCGCTCGTCTCGCGCAACGATCAGCAGCGCGCCGTTGTTCTTGTCCTTCTGGCCGATCCCCCAGTAGCGCCCCAATTGATAACCGAAATCCGCGATGTCGGTGCCCTGCAAGTCCGGCAACGTCACCACCACCAACTGCTCGCCGGTGGTTTTTTCGTGGGCGTTGAGCTGTTGCGTCAGTTGCTCGCGCACCGCAGGCTCGATCATCTGGGCGTTGTCCACCACCCGCCCGGTCAATTCCGGGAACTTCAACTCGGCCTGGGCCGTCAGGGCAAACACCCAGAACAGCAGCACCAGGCCCACTTTCAACACGCGCATTGGCAACCTCATCCTTGGTGACGCTTCTAGCCCGTTCCGGCGCTTACTGGAACTTCACTTCAGGCGCTTTCTCGGCACCGGGGCTGGTGGCCTCGAAGGTTTCGCGGATTGGCAGATCGCTATACATCACGGTGTGCCACAGGCGACCGGGAAAGGTGCGGATCTCGGTATTGTATTTCTGCACCGCCAGGATGAAGTCGCGACGCGCCACGGCGATGCGGTTCTCGGTGCCTTCAAGTTGCGATTGCAGCGCCAGGAAGTTCTGGTTGGCCTTGAGGTCCGGGTAGCGTTCGGACACCACCATCAACCGACTCAGGGCGCCAGTCAGCTGATTCTGCGCCTGCTCGTACTGTTTGAGTTTTTCCGGATTATCCAGCGTGCTGGCATCCACCTGAATCGAAGTCGCCTTGGCGCGGGCTTCGATCACCGCGGTCAGGGTTTCTTGCTCATGCTGGGCATACCCTTTGACGGTTTCCACCAGGTTGGGAATCAGGTCGGCGCGACGCTGGTACTGGTTCTGCACCTGGCCCCAAGCGCCCTTGGCCTGTTCGTCGAGGGTCGGGATATTGTTGATGCCGCAACCGGCCAGCAGTGTTGTCAGCAACATCAAGGCTGCAACCTGCAGGCTCGACTGATAATGGTGTCGTACATTCATCTGGTTGATGCTCCCTTGCACATTCCGTTGATGAAACAACCTGCGAACTTTGAACCCGGCTCTTGGGGCATAATCTGCGCCGCTACTGGATTGCAACGAGCCAATGGGCTAAAAGATGGGCCCAGCGCTGACACACTGCACAAGTGTGTCTGCATTTACCTGAACAACAATAGTCGCTCCCTAAATTTTGGCTGACCGGCGCGTATTCACTGCCGTTTAGGCTTTCGAGAAAACTATTCATGAAGAAGCTGTGTTTGCTGGGCCTGTTCGTCAGCCTGGCCAGTCATACCGTATTGGCCGCCACGACGCCCGCACCTATAGAGAACAAGGACGCCTTCATCAGCCACCTGATGAAGCAAATGACCCTCGATGAAAAGATCGGCCAGTTGCGCCTGATCAGCATCGGCCCGGAAATGCCGCGGGAGATGATCCGCAAGGAGATCGCTGCCGGCAATATCGGCGGCACCTTCAACTCGATCACCCGCGCCGAAAACCGTCCTATGCAGGACGCGGCCATGCGCAGCCGGTTGAAGATCCCGATGTTCTTCGCCTATGACGTGATCCACGGCCATCGCACCATTTTCCCGATTCCGCTGGCCCTGGCCTCGAGCTGGGACATGGACGCCATTGGTCGCTCCGGGCGCATCGCCGCCAAGGAAGCGGCGGCTGACAGCCTCGACATCACCTTCGCGCCGATGGTCGACATCTCCCGCGACCCACGCTGGGGTCGCACGTCCGAAGGCTTCGGCGAAGACACCTACCTGGTTTCGCGGATCGCCGGCGTAATGGTCAAAGCCTTCCAGGGCACCGGTGCGAACGCGGCCGACAGCATCATGGCCAGCGTCAAGCATTTTGCCTTGTACGGCGCGGTCGAGGGCGGTCGCGACTACAACGTCGTCGACATGAGCCCGGTCAAGATGTACCAGGACTACCTGCCACCGTACCGCGCGGCGATTGACGCCGGTGCCGGCGGGGTGATGGTTGCGCTGAACTCGATCAACGGCGTGCCGGCCACCGCCAACACCTGGTTGATGAACGACCTGCTGCGCAAGGAATGGGGCTTCAAGGGCCTGGCGGTCAGCGACCACGGGGCGATTTTCGAGCTGATCAAGCACGGCGTCGCCGCTGACGGTCGCGAAGCCGCGAAGCTGGCGATCAAGGCCGGCATCGACATGAGCATGAACGACACCCTCTATGGCAAGGAATTGCCAGGGCTGTTGAAGGCCGGTGAGATCGAACAGAAAGACATCGACAACGCCGTACGTGAAGTACTCGCCGCCAAGTACGACATGGGCCTGTTCAAAGACCCGTACCTGCGCATCGGCAAGGCCGAGGATGACCCGGCCGACACCTACGCCGAAAGCCGCCTGCACCGTGCCGAGGCCCGTGATGTGGCGCGCCGCAGCCTGGTGCTGCTGAAGAACCAGGGCGACACCCTGCCGCTGAAGAAAACCGCAAAAATCGCGCTGGTCGGTCCACTGGCCAAGGCACCGATCGACATGATGGGCAGTTGGGCCGCTGCTGGCCGTCCCGAGCAATCGGTGACTTTGTTCGACGGCATGACCAATGCGCTTGGCGCGCAGTCGACGCTGATCTACGCCCGTGGCGCGAATATCACCAGCGACAAGAAGATCCTCGATTACCTGAACTTCCTCAACTTCGATGCGCCGGAAGTGGTGGACGATCCGCGCCCGGCCAACGTGTTGATCGATGAAGCGGTGAAAGCTGCCAAGGATGCCGATGTCGTGGTTGCCGCGGTTGGCGAGTCCCGAGGCATGTCCCACGAATCGTCGAGCCGTACCGACCTGAACATTCCGGCCAACCAGCGCGAGTTGATCAGGGCTTTGAAAGCCACCGGCAAACCGCTGGTATTGGTGTTGATGAACGGCCGGCCGCTGTCGATTCTCGAAGAGAACGAGCAAGCTGACGCGATTCTGGAAACCTGGTTCAGCGGCACCGAAGGCGGCAACGCCATTGCTGACGTGCTGTTCGGCGACTACAACCCGTCGGGCAAACTGCCGATCAGTGTTCCGCGCTCGGTGGGTCAGATTCCGACCTACTACAACCACCTGAGCATTGGCCGGCCGTTCACTCCGGGCAAACCGGGCAACTACACCTCGCAGTATTTCGAAGACACCACCGGGCCGCTGTTCCCGTTCGGCTTCGGCCTGAGCTACACCCAATTCAGCCTGACCGACATGGCCCTGTCTTCAACCACACTGAACAAGACCGGCAAGCTCGACGCCAGCGTCGTAGTGAAGAACACCGGCAAGCGTGACGGCGAAACCGTGGTGCAGCTGTACATCCAGGACGTGACCGGTTCGATGATCCGCCCGGTCAAGGAGCTGAAGAACTTCCAGAAAGTACTGGTCAAGGCCGGCGAACAGAAAGTCGTGCACTTCACCATCACCGAGGATGACCTGAAGTTCTACAACGCCCAGCTCAAGTACGCCGCGGAACCGGGCAAGTTCAACGTGCAGATCGGCCTGGACTCCCAGGACGTGACGCAGCAGAGCTTTGAGTTGCTGTAATTAGTCATACGCCACAAAACCTGTGGGAGCGGGCTTGCCCGCGATGAGGCCATAACATTCAGCATCTCTATTGATCGTTCCCACGCTCTGCGTGGGAATGCCTCTAGGGACGCTCCGCGTCCAGTGACGCGGAGCGTCACGGGCTGCATTCCCACGCAGAGCGTGGGAACGATCTGATGTAAGGCCGCCATCGCGGGCAAGCCCGCTCCCACATTAGGTTTAGGGTGTTGCGAAAATTGGGCTCAACCCCGCCGATCCAGCAGATTCACCACCAGCCGATCCACCCATCCCCATACCCTTTGCTTGACCCGCCGCCACAACGGTCGGCGCTTCCATGCTTCGAGGCTGACTTCCTGGCTCAGGGCAAAATCATTCTCGAAACTCGCCGCCACCGCCCGGGTCAGCCCGGGGTCCAGGGCTTCGAGGTTGGCTTCCAGATTGAAACGCAGATTCCAGTGATCGAAGTTGCAGGAGCCGATACTCACCCAGTCATCGATCAACACCATCTTCAGGTGCAGGAAACACGGCTGGTATTCGAAGATCTTCACCCCGGCCCTGAGCAATCGCGGGTAGTAGCGATGCCCGGCGTAGCGCACCGACGGGTGATCGGTGCGTGGTCCGGTCAGCAACAAACGCACATCGACGCCACGAGCCGCCGCCCGACGCAGTGAGCGGCGGACTTTCCAGGTCGGCAGGAAATACGGCGTGGCCAGCCAGATTCGGCGCTGGCCGCTGTTCAGCGCACGAACCAGCGATTGCAGAATGTCGCGGTGTTGACGGGCATCGGCATAGGCGACCCGGCCCATGCCCTCGCCCATGGCCGGCACTCGCGGCAGACGCGGCAAACCGAAGTGCGCAGTGGGTTTCCAGGCACGCCGATGACGGTTGGCGATCCATTGGCGGTCGAACAGCAACTGCCAGTCGATGACCAAGGGACCGGTGATTTCCACCATCACTTCGTGCCATTCGCTGGTGTCTTCGCCCGGGGTCCAGAACTCATCGGTGACCCCGGTGCCGCCGACCACCGCCAGGCATTGATCCACCAGCAGCAACTTGCGGTGGTCGCGATAGAAATTGCCTACCCAACGGCGCCAACTCAGGCGGTTGTAGAAACGCAACTCGACACCGGCGGCCATCAGGCGCTGACGCAAGGTCAGGGTGAATGCCAGGCTGCCATAGTCATCGAACAGGCAGCGCACCCGCACACCGCGTTCGGCAGCCTGAACCAGTGCCTGAACCATGGCCTCGGCGCAGGCTCCCGCCTCCACCAGGTACAGTTCCAGTTCGACTTGTTCTTCGGCGCGGGCAATCGCCACCAGCATTCGCGGAAAAAACTGCGGGCCGTCGATCAGCAGTTCAAAGCGATTGCCTTCGCGCCACGGGAAAATTGCGCCGCGCATCTCAGCGCGCCGTGAAAATCAGCACCGCACCCACCGGCACCGACAGACTGATGGCCGACAAACCGGCGACCTTGCGCAGGCTTTCCAGGCCCGGGGCCAGGTCGAAGTCTTCAGCGTTGATCACCAAAGGTTCGAGAGTCACCACTTGGAAGCGCCGGTCATCAAGACGGGTCGCCAGCAGTTCGGCGTTGTATTGGTGTTGTTTGCCATGCAGGTTGACGGTCAGCGGCAAGCGCAACTCCAGTTGCGCACCGGGCGCCAAGTCGTTGATCGGCCGTAGATCGATTTGCGTGGTGATCAGCGCTTCAGGGAACGTCTGGATATCGAACAGTTCCTTGCGCATGCGTTCGTCACGCAGCGGAATGCCGCTGTTGACCGACTCCAGCTCAACCTCTACCTCGGCCAACCCTTTGGGATCGACCTTGCCGTGCAGTACCAGAAAGCGCTGCACTTCGGAGATGTTGGCATTTTTAGTGCTGATGAACGACAGCCGCGAGGACTCGCCATCCAGGTACCAATTGGCCTGGGCCGACACGGTGACACCGGCCAGCAGCAGGGAGGCGAGGGTTTTAGAGAAGGACCGCTTGAACATAGAAACTCGGGGGCAGATAAACTTGCACGAACCTTAACTGGCCTGAGGCAGGTTGCAAACTCTAATGCCCCGGATCTTGAATCAAAGACATTCCCCTGTGGCGAGGGGGCTTGCCCCCGTTCGGTTGCGCAGCAGCCGCAAAACCTGTGTATGTGGACTGATTTTGGGAGTGCTTCGCCCTCCAACGGGGGCAAGCCCCCTCGCCACAAAAGCTCCCTCGCCACAAAAAAACTGACCGCTGTCAGGGCTGCAACCGACAGCCCTGCCGTTCACCAACCCAAACAGCGCTGTTGCTGCGCCCCATACCACCAACCGTCACGCGCTTGTTCGCGGCGTCATCGACGAACCCGCTGGTGGGCAAATACTGCTTCACATAGCCCTGGCAATACTCGGCCGGATTGTTCATCACATAACGGCACGAGCAGTATTCCTTGGCGGTGTAGGCGCTGATGATGTCCGGGAAAGCCCATAGCGCCACCCGCTCCTGCCAGCCCCAGCCAAGCAAGGCGATCAGCAGCACCAGCAACAGCGTGCTGAACGGCCGACGGCGAATAAAGCTGCGGCGGCTCATGGCTGCACCTGCATGGCAAATGCCTTGAGCGCGAGTCTGAGCAATTCGTTGTGCCGATAACTCCCATCGCGATCATCGCCGTAGCGCACGATCACCAGGTTTTCGCTGGGAATCACGTACATCGCCTGACCCCAATGGCCCAGCGCGGCGAAGGTGTCGACAGGGGCGTCGGGCCAGGGTTGTGTCGCGCCATCCACTGCGCGATTGAGCCACCAATGCCCGCCGGGCACGGCTTCATCCTGGTTGGCCTGATAGCGGGCGAAAGGCTCACGACTGAAGTCGACCCAATCCTTGGGCAGCAATTGCCGCTCACGCCAACGACCGTCGCGCGCCATCAACAGGCCGACCCGCGCCAGGTCCCTGGCAGTGAGATAGGCGTAGGACGATGCGACAAACGTGCCCGTGGCATCCGCTTCCCACACCGCACTGCGAATCCCCAAGGGTTCGAACAGCGCAGTCCATGGATAATCCGGATAACGGGCCGGGCCGACGATGGTTTTCAGCGCGGCGGACAGCAGGTTGCTGTCGCCACTGGAGTAGCGGAATGCCTGACCGGGTTTGGCGTATTCGTCGTGGTCGGCAGTGAACGCGGCCATGTCGCGGTGTCCACGGGTGTAGAGCATGGCCACCACCGAGGACTTCAACGGTGCGTATTCATAATCTTCCTGCCAGTCCAGTCCCGAGGCCCAGTGCAGCAGGTCGGCCATGGTCATGGCGGGGTGTTTTTCCAGCGGTGGATAGAACTTCTGCACCGGATCCTGGAGTTTGAACAGCCCTTCGCCATAGGCCACCCCGAGCACCGCGGCCATGAGGCTTTTGCTGATCGACCAGGTCAGGTGCGGCGTTTGCGCAGTGGTCGGGCCGGCGTAGCGTTCGTAGATCAGTTGGCCGTCGCGGATCACCAGCAAGGCATCGGTGCGAATGCCTTGGTGAGTGGCATCGTCGCGGGGTGGGAATGCGTAGTTCTCTAAAGCTTGAAGTGTCGGGCCAGTGACCTTCGGGCCGGGCGACCATTGCTCGGCCGGCCAGTTTTCGGCCTGGGCCGTGAGGCTGAGCAGCAACATGAAAATCAGGGACAAGCCTTTGAACATGAGGGGCGCTCGGAGGGATTAACCTGCAGAGCCTAGTCGAGCTAGATGACAGTTTTGGAATTTGCGTCGTCCCAGAGATCGCCTTCGCGAGCAAGCCCGCTCCCACATGATCTGCGTCGTACACAATATTTTGCACATCAGAGATCCTTGTGGGAGCGGGCTTGCTCGCGAAGGGTCCCTTCAGCCTTACAACAATCCCGCCAACGCCTTGGCCAACCGCTTGCCCCGCGCCCCTGCCGCCAAATCCATCACGGTCTGATCGCGCTGCCACATCGCCGCCCATTGTGGCGGGCCATCGGCCAGGGCCTGATTCACTTCAGCCTTGAGCCCGTCGAACTGCGCAAACAACCCGCCCAGCAACACATGCCCGGCCGGATTGTTCGGCGCCTGGCGGCTGACTTCCGCGCACCCGGCCAGCAGCGCCAGCAAGCGCAGTTGCAAGGTTTGCGGCCAGTCGCTGTCTTGGCCAACGCCAAACAGCCACGCAATCATGGCGCTCAGCACATAGATGTCTTCCAGGGTGCGGAACGGTTTGACGTAAGCATCCCAGCCATCCCCCGCCAGCAATTCACATAGCGCGTTGTCGAGAAACAACCGGCCGTGGCCTATGTCCGGCATCAGTGGCATGGGCGCGAGCTTTTCCAGACGCACACCCGGTTCGCCGGGGTAAACCACCGCAAGGTTCAAGCGCGGCACTTCGCCGGGCTCTTCACTGCGAGCAGCGACCAATAGCCAGTCGGCGGCATCGCCGGCGGTGACGAAATCCTTGCGCCCGTTCAGGCGCAGATCGCGCAGCCGGGTCTGCATGTCCGCCACCCGCAAACTGCGCTGTTCGGTCGCGCACAACGCGCCGAGGCTCAGCGGCGCGCTCGGCCAGAGCATGCGCAATGCCGCCTGATAACCCACCAGAAACGCCAGCCCCGGCGTCGCCATCAGCCGTCCGCCGGCCACCGCCAATTCGAACGGCGACACCGCACCCAACTGTTGCAACAAGGTGGCAAAGCCTTCACCCAGGTCAGGGTCGGCGGGCAGGCGATCGCGGCGTTTCAACAGGGATTGCCAGGGCATAAGAGGCTCCTCAAAGGCTGTCATATAAGCATCACCAAAGCTTCATGGCGATGACACCGGGGCTACATAGCCTGACTTTGCACAACACGGCTGCATAAAGAAAGTCGATCGGCTGCAACCCAAGACGGGTGGCCAGCCCGCACGGAGACTCACAATGACTCAGATCGCCCGCATCAGCGACACCGGCAATGAACGCCGCCTGCAAGCCGAACGCCTGGTGGGCGCCGAGGCGTTGCAGGAAGCCCAGGCCTTGCGCTTCAACGTGTTCAGCGGCGAATTCAACGCCAAGCTGAAAGGCGCGGAGCTGGGTCTGGACATGGATGACTATGATGTTCACTGCGCCCACATCGGCGTGCGTGACTTGAACACCGGGCGCCTGGTGGCGACCACCCGTTTGCTCGACCACACAGCGGCCAGCAGCCTGGGCAAGTTCTACAGCGAAGAAGAATTCAGCCTGCATGGCCTGGTCCATCTGAAAGGCCCGATCCTGGAAATCGGTCGCACCTGCGTCGACCCGGCCTACCGCAACGGCGGCACTATCGCTGTGCTCTGGGGTGAACTGGCCGAAGTGCTGAACCAGGGCGGCTACAGCTATTTGATGGGTTGCGCGAGCATTCCAATGCAGGACGGTGGCATCCAGGCCCACGCGATCATGCAGCGACTGCGCGAACGCTACCTGTGCACCGAACACCTGCGAGCCGAGCCGAAGAAGCCATTGCCGACGCTCGATATTCCGTCCAACGTCATCGCCGAAATGCCGCCGCTGCTCAAGGCCTACATGCGCCTGGGCGCGAAAATCTGCGGCGAGCCGTGCTGGGACGAAGACTTCCAGGTGGCCGACGTGTTCATCCTGCTCAAGCGCGACGAGCTTTGCCCGCGCTACGCCAAGCACTTCAAGGCGGCTGTGTAATGAGCCGCTTGCGGGTGTACGCGCGAATTGCGCGAGTGCTTTTGGTGGTGACGCTGGGCTTGAGCATGGCCAGTGTGTTCGGGTTGTTCGAGCGACTGGGGATTGCCCATTCGATGGTCCGTCGCCAGCGCTGGTCGCGGTTTTTCATGGCGCGGCTGAGCAATGCCTTGCCCTTTCGCGTCACCGTCCATGGTGAATTACCAAAGGCGCCAATGCTCTGGGTCAGCAATCATGTGTCCTGGACTGACATTCCGTTGCTGGGCATGCTCACGCCGCTGTCGTTCCTGTCCAAGGCCGAAGTGCGCACCTGGCCAGTGGCGGGCTGGTTGGCGGCCAAGGCCGGCAGCCTGTTCATTCGCCGTGGTTCAGGCGACAGTCAGTTGATCCGCAAACAAATGACCCGCCATCTGGAGCAGGAACATCCGCTGTTGATGTTCCCCGAAGGCACCACCACCGATGGCCGCTCGCTGCGTACGTTTCATGGTCGTTTGCTGTCCGCGGCGATCGATTCCGAAGTGGCGTTGCAACCGGTGGCGATTCGTTATCTGCGCGATGGCGAGCTCGATACCCTGGCACCGTTCGTTGGCGATGATGATTTGCTCTCGCACCTGATGCGCTTGTTCGCCAATGATCGGGGTGAGGTGGAAATTCATCTGCTCAAACCGATCGAATGCCAGGACCGGGAACGTGCGGCGCTGGCGTTCGAAGCGCAGCAGGCGGTGCAGAGGGCGTTGTTCGGGGCGATTCCGGAAATGCAGCAAGCCCCCATGCGACCCGCAATCGCGGCTTGAACACATATCCCCTGTGGGAGCGAGCCTGCTCGCGATAGCGAATTAACATTCAATGATGGTGCTGAATGTCACACCGCTATCGCGAGCAGGCTCGCTCCCACATTGCTTTATGTCGCCGGATAGTTTTGGACGAAATGCTGAAGCTGCGGATAGAACAACCGGAAATCCTCGCTCAACGGTTCATACAACCGCCGCAATTCCTGCATCGCCCCCGCCAACTCCTCCGGCCGGGTCAACCTGCGCGAAATCCCCCGTAATACCTGCTCAAGCACTTCGAATTCCTGATATGAACCCAGCCAATCATTGGCCACCATGTGCGGTGCAATCCGCGCCAGGCGCTCCGGCAGCTGCGGTTCGGCGGACAGCACCCGATAAACGTGCGCGGTGAACTGCTCAAGCGGTTGATCTGCGTAAAGCGTCCAGTCCCGCGCCAGGCAGTGGTCGAAAAACACATCGAGCACGATCCCGGCGTAACGCCGGCGCGTGAGGGAAAACCGCGACAAGGCGATGTCCACCAGCGGATGGCGGTCGGTAAACACGTCGATGCTGCGATGCAACTGGATGGCCGCTTCGATCTCCGGATCGAACTGCCCTTGCAGCCTTCCTTTGACGAAATCGCCATACAGACTGCCGAGCATTTGACCGGGACGCTGGCCACCGAGGTGCAGATGTGCGAGATAGTTCATGCGCGCAGCTTAACACTGCGCTATCCATATCGTTATAACCCGATATACCGATTCACGCGGTCATCAGACCAAAATCATATTGGTATATCGCGAAGTACCGATTTAAAGTTCGCCTCATCGCGATATAGCGTTTTACTCATCACGAGCCCAAACCATGACCATCGACCTCGACGAAATAATAAAAGCGCTGGCACACCCAGTACGCCGAGACATCCTCATCTGGCTGAAAGACCCCAAGGTCCAGTTCCCGGAACAGCTCCACAACCACGAGTACGGCATTTGCGCCGGACAGATCGATCAACGCTGCGGCCTGTCGCAGTCGACCGTGTCCGCCCATTTGGCGACCTTGCAACGGGCAGGACTGATCAGCAGCCAGAAAGCCGGTCAATGGCACTTCTTCAAACGCAACGAGGACGTGATTCAGGCGTTCCTCGACGCCATCGACAAGGAGCTCCGCGCTCCGACAAGGAACTGACAATGCCCCTCTCGCTACTCATTCTGGCCCTTAGCGCCTTCGCCATCGGCACCACCGAGTTCGTCATCATGGGCCTGTTGCCCGAGGTGGCGGCCGATCTCGGTGTGTCGATTCCCGGCGCCGGCTGGCTGGTGACCGGTTACGCCCTGGGCGTGGCCATCGGCGCACCGTTCATGGCACTGGCCACCGCCAGGCTGCCGCGCAAGGCCGCTTTGGTAGCGTTGATGGGCATCTTCATCATTGGCAACCTGCTCTGCGCCCTCGCCAGTGACTACAACGTCTTGATGTTTGCCCGTGTGGTCACCGCGCTGTGTCACGGCGCCTTCTTCGGCATCGGCTCGGTGGTGGCGGCAGGTCTGGTGCCGGCCAACAAACGTGCATCGGCCGTGGCCCTGATGTTCACCGGCCTGACTCTGGCCAACGTTCTCGGCGTGCCGCTGGGCACCGCGCTCGGTCAGGAAGCCGGCTGGCGTTCGACCTTCTGGGCGGTGACCGTGATCGGTGTGATTGCACTGATCGGCCTGATCCGCTTCCTGCCGGCCAAGCGCGACGAAGAGAAACTCGACATGCGCGCCGAACTGCGCGCCCTCAAAGGCGCCGGCATCTGGTTGTCGTTGAGCATGACTGCATTGTTCGCCGCCTCGGTCTTCACCTTGTTCACCTATGTCGCCCCGCTGTTGGGCGAGGTCACCGGAGTCTCGCCACGCGGCGTGACCTGGACCTTGATGCTCATCGGCTTGGGCTTGACGGTCGGCAACATCATCGGCGGCAAGCTGGCGGACAAAAGCCTGGCTGCGACGCTGATCGGTGTGTTCATCACCATGGCGGTCGTCTCCACCGTGCTGACCTGGACCAGCATTGCCGTAATCCCGACCGAAATCACCCTGTTCCTGTGGGCCACCGCGTGCTTCGCCGCCGTACCCGCGCTGCAAGTGAATGTTGTGACCTACGGCAAGGCAGCACCGAATCTGGTGTCGACCCTGAACATCGGCGCTTTCAACGTCGGCAACGCACTCGGTGCCTGGGTCGGCGGCAGCGTCATCGCCCACGGCTTCGGTCTCACCCGCGTGCCGCTCGCGGCAGCCGCGCTGGCGGTACTCGCGCTGCTGGTGACCCTGATTACTTTCCGTCAGAGCGGCAATGCCGAGCTGGCCCCTGTTACTAACTGATCTTTAACGAGGGTTGTATTAAATGACGACTATTTTCGATCCGATCAAACTGGGCGACCTCGAGTTGGCCAACCGCATCATCATGGCGCCGCTGACCCGCTGCCGCGCCGACGAAGGCCGTGTGCCGAATGCGCTGATGGCCGAGTACTACGTGCAGCGCGCCTCTGCCGGCCTGATCCTCAGCGAAGCCACGTCGGTCACGCCAATCGGCGTGGGCTACCCGGATACGCCCGGTATCTGGTCCAACGACCAGGTGCGCGGCTGGAGCAATGTGACCAAAGCAATCCACGGCGCGGGCGGCAAAATCTTCCTGCAACTGTGGCACGTGGGTCGGATTTCCCACCCCTTGTACCTGAACGGCGAAGCACCGGTCGCGCCGAGTGCCATCCAGCCTAAGGGTCATGTCAGCCTGGTGCGTCCATTGGCCGACTTCCCAACCCCGCGCGCCCTGGAAACCGCGGAAATCGCCGACATCATTGACGCTTACCGCGTGGGTGCCGAGAACGCCAAGGCTGCCGGTTTCGACGGTGTGGAAATCCACGGCGCCAACGGTTACCTGCTCGACCAGTTCCTGCAAAGCAGCACCAACCAGCGCACCGACAACTATGGCGGCTCCCTGGAAAACCGTGCGCGTCTGTTGCTGGAAGTGACCGATGCCGCCATCGAAATCTGGGGCGCGGGCCGCGTGGGTGTGCACCTGTCACCGCGTGCCGACCTCCATGACATGGGCGACGACAACCTGTCCGAGACCTTCACCTATGTCGCTCGCGAACTGGGCAAGCGTGGCATCGCCTTCATTTGCTCGCGCGAGAAAGAAGCTGGCGACAGCCTCGGCCCACAACTGAAGGAAGCCTTCGGCGGCCCGTACATCGCCAACGAACGCTTCACCAAGGACAGCGCCAACGAATGGCTGGCCAATGGCAAGGCTGACGCAGTGGCATTCGGGGTACCGTTCATTGCCAACCCGGACCTGCCGGCACGCTTGAAGGCCGATGCGCCGTTGAACGAGGTGCGTCCTGAATTGTTCTACGCCAAAGGCCCTGTGGGTTATATCGATTACCCGACGCTGTAAACGTCCGCCGTTGAAATGCAAAAGCCCCGACTCGAAAGAGCCGGGGCTTTGGCATTTCATAGGATCAAAAGATCGCAGCCTTCGGCAGCTCCAGGGTGAACGCCATTCGAATGTAGGAGTTTGTCAGCGCTTGCGCTGTCCCCAGGCGACCGCAAGACCGCTGAGGCAAATCACCGTGATCCCGATCACGCCGAAGCTGTCCGGGGTATGGTCGAAGATCAAATACCCGTATATCCCGGCAAACAGAATCTGCCCGTAACTGAAGGGTGCCAGCATCGCCGGCGCTGCATGGCGGAAGGCCTGGGTCAACAACATGTGACCGAGCATGCCACAAGTGCCCAGCCCGATCATGAACAGGCCGTGCAGCAACGTTGGCGTACTCCAGAAAAACGGCAACAACGCAGTCATGATCAGGCTGTTGAGAATACCGGTCAGAAAGTTACTGGTGGTCGGGCTGTCGATACCGCTGAGCAGGCGGGTGAGCAATTGATAGAAGCCAAAACACAGCGCCGAACACAGCGGCAGCAGAATCGCCGGGGTGAACAGCGCACCACCGGGCCGCACGACGATCAACACGCCGACAAATCCACCCAGCACCGCCAGCCACTGATTGCGGGTTACCCGCTCATGCAGCAACGGTACGGACAACGCAGTCACCAATAAAGGCGCAAGAAAAGTGACGGCTGTGGCTTCAGCCAAGGGGATGTAACGCAGACCGGTAGTGAAAAACAGGCTGGTGCCGATCAGGCACAGGGCGCGTAATAACTGCAAACCCGGACGCTTGGTGCGCACTACCACCGAGAAACCACTGCGTGGCACGAAAATCACCAGCATCAACAAGGTGTGCACCACGTAGCGTGCCCAAACCACCATCACGATCGGATAGAACCCGGACAGGTACTTGGACAAAGTGTCGTGACTGGCGAACAACAAAACCGCCAGGCAGATCAGCGCGATACCTTTTATCGGCTGCTCGGCGCCCTTGTAGCCCGGGTGGTTAACATTCATTCACACACTCGACACAAAATCCCTACAAAATACGTAGCTCGCTACCTATCAACCTGGCAAACGTACGTATATAAAAGCACCCCATTACAGAAAGGCGAGCGAAGCAGGGACATTCCCCCGCTTCAAGTCTTGACACAAACGGATCCAATTACGCATTTTGTTTCAATTGCGCAGGCTTGGACTCAAGCGCAGCATATCCAACGCTGTATCGACACAGCGCTCGGCTTCGGTGTGCAGTTGAAAACTGTCGGGAGCCAACAGCCACTGATACAGGATGCCATCGACGTACGCATGCAGACTGATGGCCGCGCGAGCAGTGTCGAGGTTTTCCGGCAACTGCCCGCGATTCACCGCATTACTCAGAGCCAGAGCGATTCGCACATTGCAATCGAGACTGGCCGTTCGGCGCTGCTGGCGCAGATCGCACATTTCATCGGTGAATTCGCACTTATGAAACAGAATCTCATTGATGCGTCGGGTTTTCGGGTCCAGGGCAACTTGATGAAACAAATGAATCAGCAGCTTGCGCATGCAGCCCAGCGGATCGAGTTCATCTTCGTTTTCACTGGCCTTGGCCATTTCATCCAGCGGCTCATGCAAGGTATCGAGCATCGCCTGCACCAGATCCGCCTTATTACTGAAATGCCAGTAGATGGCCCCGCGAGTCACGCCGGCCAGGGTCGCAATATCCGCCAGCGTCGTGCGGGCCACGCCGCGCTCGTAAAAGGCTTTTTCTGCCGCTTCGAGTATCTGGCTTCGGGTTTCTTGAGCTTCCTCTTTGGTACGACGGACCATGGCAGTAAAACCTCAATCAGGGGTGCTTCAGCGATGTCTGAATATCAGCTGAATAAAAGTGGGGCGAGCGCTCTCGGGCTTCGTCTGCGGCCTACAATTCAAACCTTTGGATGGCTTTTGTAACCGTGTGGATACACCGCCAAGCCTTTACAAACAACCATGAACGTAAGTATATTCCTTAGCAAGCTACTTATCCACCCGGAAAAATTTTTTAAAACCTTCCACATTTCTTGTGCGCAATTGCGCGCCTGACCCGAGGATCTTCATGCAATTCAAGCCAGCTGTTACCGCTCTGGTTACTGCCGTCGCCCTGGCATCGCTGCTCAGCGGATGTAAAAAGGAAGAGGCGGCACCTGCCGCACCAGCCCCTCAGGTCGGCGTCGTAACCCTGCAACCTCAAGCCTTCACCCTGACGTCCGAACTTCCAGGGCGCACCAGTGCGTTCCGCATCGCCGAAGTTCGCCCACAGGTCAACGGCATCATTCTCAAGCGACTGTTCAAGGAAGGCGGCGACGTCAAGGCCGGTCAGCAGCTTTATCAGATCGACCCATCGGTCTATGACGCGACCCTGAAAAGCGCCGAAGCCAACCTGCGTTCGACCAAGTCGATCTCCGACCGCTACAAGCAACTGGTCGACGAACAGGCTGTCAGCCGTCAGGAGTACGACACCGCGCAGGCCAACCGCCTGCAATCGGAAGCGTCCCTGCAAAGCGCCCAGATCAACGTGCGCTACACCAAGGTTTACGCACCGATCTCCGGTCGCATCGGCCGTTCGTCGGTGACTGAAGGTGCGCTGGTCAGCAATGGCCAAACCGACGCCATGGCCGTCATTCAGCAACTGGACCCGATCTACGTCGACGTCACCCAGTCTTCGGTGGAGCTGCTTGAGCTGCGTCGCGAACTGGAAAGCGGTCGTCTGCAAAAGGCTGGCGATAATGCCGCCGCGGTCAAACTGACGCTCGAAGACGGCAGCCAGTACAAGCTGGACGGCAAGCTCGAGTTCTCCGAAGTTTCGGTTGACCAGACCACCGGCTCCGTAACTCTGCGTGCCGTGTTCCCGAACCCTGATCACACCCTGCTGCCGGGCATGTTCGTTCACGCTCAGTTGCAGGCTGGTGTGGACAGCGCGGCGATTCTGGCCCCGCAACAAGGCGTGACCCGCGACCTCAAAGGCTCTCCGACCGCGCTGGTCGTCGGTCCGGACAACAAGGTCGAACTGCGTCAACTCAAGGCCAGCCGCACTGTCGGTAACCAATGGCTGATTGAAGACGGGCTGAAGGCAGGCGATCGCGTGATCACCGAAGGGCTGCAATTCGTCAGACCTGGCGTTGAAGTGAAAGCCACTGAAGCCACTAACGTTGCCGCAAAGAGCCCGGCCACCGCACAGGCAGCTAATACTGCTGCCGGCGGCAAAGGGGAGTAAACCATGTCGAAATTTTTTATCGACCGTCCGATTTTCGCCTGGGTAATTGCCCTGGTGATTATGCTGGTCGGGGCTCTATCGATTCTCAAACTGCCTATCAACCAATACCCGAGCATTGCGCCTCCAGCTATTGCGATCTCGGTGACCTACCCGGGCGCGTCTGCACAAACCGTGCAGGACACCGTGGTGCAAGTGATCGAGCAACAGCTCAACGGTATCGATAACCTGCGTTATGTCTCCTCGGAAAGTAACTCCGACGGCAACATGACCATTACCGCGACCTTCGAGCAGGGCACCAACTCCGATACCGCGCAGGTTCAAGTCCAGAACAAGCTGAACCTGGCCACCCCGCTGCTGCCACAAGAAGTGCAGCAACAGGGCATCCGCGTGACCAAGTCGGTGAAAAACTTCCTGATGGTCATCGGCGTGGTATCGCGCGACGGCAGCATGACCAAGGACGACCTGTCCAACTACATCGTGTCGAACATGCAGGACCCGATTTCGCGCACCGCCGGTGTCGGTGACTTCCAGGTCTTCGGTGCCCAGTACGCGATGCGGATCTGGCTGGACCCGGCCAAGTTGAACAACTACAACCTGACCCCGGTAGACGTGAAAACCGCCATCGCGGCGCAGAACGTCCAGGTCTCGTCCGGTCAACTCGGCGGCTTGCCTGCCCTGCCCGGCCAACAGCTGAACGCGACGATCATCGGCAAGACCCGTCTGCAGACCGCCGAGCAGTTCAAGGCGATCCTGCTGAAGGTCAACAAGGACGGCTCGCAAGTGCGTGTCGGCGACGTTGCGGAAGTCGGTCTGGGTGGCGAAAACTACTCGATCAGCGCCCAGTTCAACGGCGCCCCGGCCTCCGGCCTGGCGGTGAAACTGGCCAACGGCGCCAACGCCCTCGACACCGCAAAAGCCCTGCGCAATACCATCGACACCCTCAAGCCTTTCTTCCCGGAAGGGATGGAAGTGGTGTTCCCGTACGACACCACCCCGGTGGTGACCGAGTCGATCAAGGGCGTGGTTGAAACCCTGGTCGAAGCGATCGTGCTGGTGTTCCTGGTGATGTTCCTGTTCCTGCAAAACTTCCGCGCTACCGTCATCACCACGATGACCGTGCCAGTGGTATTGCTGGGTACGTTCGGGATCCTCGCGGCGTTCGGCTTCAGCATCAACACCCTGACCATGTTCGGTATGGTGTTGGCCATCGGCTTGCTGGTGGACGATGCCATCGTCGTGGTGGAAAACGTCGAACGGGTCATGAGCGAAGAAGGCCTGTCACCCAAGGAGGCCACGAAGAAATCCATGGGGCAGATCCAGGGTGCCCTGGTCGGTATCGCCCTGGTGCTGTCGGCGGTACTGCTGCCGATGGCGTTCTTCAGTGGCTCCACCGGTGTGATCTACAAGCAGTTCTCGATCACCATCGTTTCGGCCATGGCCTTGTCGGTATTGGTGGCGTTGATCTTCACCCCGGCGCTCTGCGCAACCATGCTCAAGGCGATTCCGAAAGGTGAGCACGGCACGCCGAAACGCGGCTTCTTCGGCTGGTTCAACCGCAGCTTCGACCGTGGCGTCAAAAGCTACGAGCGCGGCGTGGGCAATATGCTCGCGCACAAGGCTCCGTACCTGCTGGCGTACCTGATCATCGTGGTCGGCATGATCTGGCTGTTCACCCGTATTCCAACGGCGTTCCTGCCGGAAGAAGACCAGGGCGTACTGTTTGCTCAAGTGCAGACACCGGCCGGTTCCAGCTCCCAGCGCACGCAGGTGGTCGTGGACGAAATGCGCGAATTCCTGCTGCGTCCGAGCAAGGAAGGCGGCGAAGGCGATGCAGTTGCCTCGGTGTTTACCGTGACCGGCTTCAACTTCGCCGGCCGTGGCCAGAGTTCGGGTATGGCGTTCATCATGCTCAAACCGTGGGAAGAACGTAACGCCGACAACAGCGTGTTCAAACTCGCGGCCCGTGCCCAACAGCACTTCTTTACCTTCCGCGACGCCATGGTGTTTGCCTTCGCACCACCGGCTGTACTGGAACTGGGTAACGCCACCGGTTTCGACGTGTTCCTCCAGGACCGCGCCGGTATCGGTCACGAGAAACTGATGGAAGCCCGTAACCAGTTCCTCGGCATGGCGGCGCAAAGCAAGGTCCTGTCGCAAGTCCGTCCTAACGGCCTGAACGACGAACCGCAATATCAGCTGGAAATCGACGATGAGAAGGCCAGCGCTCTGGGCGTGACCCTCACCGACATCAACAACACCCTGTCGATTGCACTGGGCAGTAGCTATGTGAACGACTTCATCGACCGCGGTCGAGTGAAGAAGGTTTACATACAAGGCCTGCCTGGCGCTCGCATGAGTCCCGAAGACCTGAAGAAGTGGTACGTGCGCAACAGCGCCGGCACCATGGTTCCGTTCTCGTCGTTCGCCAAGGGTGAGTGGATCTACGGTTCGCCGAAACTGGCCCGTTACAACGGCGTAGAAGCGATGGAAATCCTCGGTGCCCCGGCGCCAGGCCATTCCACTGGTGAAGCGATGGCCGAAGTCGAAGCCCTGGCCAAGAAACTGCCGGCCGGTGTCGGTATTTCCTGGACTGGCCTGTCGTACGAGGAACGTCTGTCCGGCTCGCAAGCGCCCGCGTTGTATGCCTTGTCGCTGCTGATGGTGTTCCTGTGTCTGGCGGCGCTGTATGAAAGCTGGTCGATCCCGATCGCGGTGATGCTGGTGGTACCGCTGGGGATTATCGGTGCGCTGATGGCGACCAGCATGCGGGGCCTGTCCAACGACGTGTACTTCCAGGTGGGGCTGTTGACCACGATCGGCCTGGCAGCGAAAAACGCCATTCTGATCGTCGAGTTCGCCAAGGAACTGCATGAGCAAGGACGTAGCTTGCGCGATGCCGCGATCGAAGCCTGCCGGATGCGTCTGCGACCGATCATCATGACCTCGCTCGCATTCGTGCTCGGTGTGGTTCCGCTGGCCATTTCCACGGGCGCAGGTTCGGGTAGCCAGCATGCGATCGGTACCGGGGTGATTGGCGGTATGATCACAGCCACTGTGCTGGCGATCTTCTGGGTCCCATTGTTCTTTGTCACCGTGTCGTCCATGGGCCAGCGCAAAGTCGCCGACCAGGATGACGCCATTGAACCATCTAAAGAGGCTGGCTAATGAGCAAGTCGCTACTCTCCATCGCAGTCGCCGCCTTCGTGCTGAGCGGCTGCTCGCTGATACCCGATTATCAGCAGCCTGAAGCTCCGGTGGCGGGCCAATACCCGCAAGGCCCGGCCTATTCGCCGGCCCAGGCGCCTAACCAGGCCGCTGCCGAACAAGGCTGGAAGCAGTTTTTCCACGACCCGGCGCTGCAACAGCTGATTCAGACCGCGCTGGAGAACAACCGTGACCTGCGCGTCGCGGCGCTGAACATCGACGCTTATGCGGCTCAATACCGCATTCAGCGTGCCGATCTATTCCCGGCGGTTTCGGCCACCGGCAGCGGCAGCCGTCAACGAGTCCCGGCACGGGCCTCGCAAACCGGTGAAGCAGCCATCTCCAGTTCCTACTCGGCCACCGTCGGCATCAGCGCTTATGAACTCGACCTGTTCGGTCGGGTTCGCAGCCTGAGCGAAGAAGCCCTGCAGAAATACTTCGCCACTGAAGAAGCACGCCGCAGCACGCAGATCAGCCTGGTGGCCAGTGTGGCCAATGCCTATCTGACCTGGCAGGCTGACAAAGAGCTGCTGAAACTGACCCAGGAAACCCTCGGTGCCTTCGAGGAGAGCTACAAGCTCACCTCGCGCAGCAACGAAGTGGGTGTAGCCTCGGCGCTGGATCTGGCCCAGTCGCGTACCTCGGTGGAAAACGCCCGTGCACAACAGGCCAGATACACCCGTCAGGTTGCCCAGGATGAAAACAGCCTGGTGCTGCTGCTCGGCACCGGTATCCCGGCCAATCTGCAAGCGGCCAAGCCACTGTCGGACGACCTGCTGAGCGAAGTGCCGGCCGGCCTGCCGTCGGACTTGCTGCAACGTCGTCCGGACATCCTTCAGGCCGAGTACAACCTCAAGGCTGCCAACGCCAACATCGGCGCGGCACGGGCTGCGTTCTTCCCGAGCATCAGCCTGACCGCCAATGCCGGCTCCCTGAGCCCGGATCTGTCCGGTCTGTTCAAGGGCGGTTCGGGCACCTGGTTGTTCCAGCCGCAGATCAACTTGCCGATCTTCAACGCCGGCTCCCTGCGCGCCAGCCTGGATTACTCCAAGATCCAGAAAGACATCGGCGTGGCGAACTACGAGAAGTCCATTCAAACGGCCTTCCAGGAAGTCGCCGATGGCCTGGCCGCACGCCAGACCTACACCGAGCAGTTGCAGGCTCAGCGTGATTTCGTCAGCGCCAACCAGGACTACTACCGTCTGGCCGAGCGTCGCTACCGCATCGGTGTCGACAGCAACCTGACCTTCCTCGACGCCCAGCGCCAGTTGTTCAGCGCCCAACAAGCGCTGATCACCGACCGTCTGGCGCAGCTGACCAGCGCGGTCAATCTGTACAAGGCATTGGGTGGTGGCTGGAATGAACAGACGGCGAAGAACGAGCCGTTGAAAGAAGAAGCGCCGAAGATGAAGTTGTTCTGATAGCGCGGTAAAAACACGAAGCCCACCGATTGGTGGGCTTTTTGTTGGCGGCGGGAAAGCCAGATCAAAAGATCGCAGCCTTCGGCAGCTCCTATGCAGGTGCGCGATTTCATGTAGGAGCTGCCGAAGGCTGCGATCTTTTGATCTTTTGCCGTTCGATAATCGCCCAAAACCCGCCCTCGCCGATTGAACCGTTTAGTCCCTTTCCCTCACCATCTGTCGCACAAAACCAATAACAACAGGTTCGACACCATGTCCCCGCGCCCTGCCCTGTCCGGCTGACTTCGTCCTCGCTTTTCTGAATTCGACATCTTATGTCTGCAACCCAAACGTTGCGGCACCACCCTGTTTCACCTCCAAGAATTAGAGAGACCCAAGCCCATGACGCCTTCCACCACGCAGTATTTCTTTCCCAGCCTGATCGCCATCGCATTGGCCGGTGCGGCCCTGCCCGCCATGGCCGAGGAAGCCGGTTTTGTCGAAGGCGCCAAGGTCAACCTGAACCTGCGCAATTTCTACATCAACCGTAACTTCACCAACCCGACCAAAAGCCAGGGCAAGGCTGAAGAGTGGACGCAAAGCTTCATCCTCGACGCCAAGTCCGGGTTCACCCAGGGCACCGTCGGGTTTGGCATGGACGTGCTGGGTTTGTACTCGGTCAAGCTCGACGGTGGCAAAGGCACCGGCGGTACGCAGTTGTTGCCGCTGGATCACGATGGTCGTCCGGCAGACAATTTCGGTCGAACCAACGTGGCGTTCAAGGCCAAGCTGTCCCAGACCGAAGTGAAGGTCGGCGAGTGGATGCCGGTGCTGCCGATCCTGCGTTCGGACGACGGTCGCTCGCTGCCGCAAACCTTCCGTGGCGGCCAGATCACCTCGAAGGAAATCGACGGCCTGACGCTCTACGGCGGCCAGTTCCGCGCCAACAGCCCGCGCGATGACAGCAGCATGAATGACATGTCGATGACCGGCAAAACGGCGTTCACCTCAGACCGCTTCAACTTTCAGGGCGGTGAATATGCCTTCAACGGCAAACGCACCCAGATCGGCCTGTGGAACGCTGAACTCAAGGACATCTACAGCCAGCAATACGTCAACCTGATCCACACCCAACCGCTGGGCGACTGGACGCTGGGCGCCAATCTGGGGTTCTTCTACGGCAAGGATGACGGCAGCGCCCGGGCCGGCGAGCTGGACAACAAAACCTGGTCGGGCCTGTTCTCGGCCAAATATGGCGGCAACACCTTCTACGTCGGCCTGCAAAAACTCACCGGTGACAGCGCCTGGATGCGGGTCAACGGCACCAGCGGCGGCACCCTGGCCAACGACAGCTACAACGCCAGCTACGACAACGCGAAGGAAAGATCCTGGCAATTGCGCCACGACTACAACTTCGCCGCCCTTGGCGTGCCTGGCCTGACCCTGATGAACCGCTACATCAGCGGCGACAACGTACACACTGCAACCACCAGCGACGGCAAGGAATGGGGCCGCGAAAGCGAACTGGGCTACACCGTGCAGAGCGGCACGCTCAAAGACCTCAACGTCAAATGGCGCAACTCGACCATCCGCCGCGACTTCAGCAACAACGAGTTCGACGAGAACCGGTTGATCGTCAGCTATCCGATCAGCCTGCTGTAAACACAAAAAATGTGGGAGCGGACTTCTGTGGCGAGGGGGCTTGCCCCCGTTCGGCTGCGAAGCAGTCGCAAAGCTTTTGGGGCCGCTTCGCGCCCCAACGGGGGCAAGCCCCCTCGCCACAGAAGCCTGCTCCCACAGGAGTTGTGGTGGACAGTTACTCCCGCGATTCAACCCCCAACTCATCCCACACCGATTCAGCCAGGTGGAAGGTCGCATTGGCCGCAGGGATGCCACAGTAGATTGCACTCTGCATGATCACTTCCTTGATCTCGCCGCGGGTCACGCCGTTGTTGGCGGCGGCGCGCAGGTGCAGTTTGAGTTCTTCGTTGCGGTTCATGCCGATCAGCATCGCGATGGTGATCAGGCTACGGGTGTGGCGCGGCAGGCCCGGGCGGGTCCAGATGTCGCCCCAGGCGTGGCGGGTGATCATCTCCTGGAACTCCGAGTTGAACTCGGTCAGCGCATTCAGGCTGCGGTCGACATGGGCGTCGCCCAGTACTGCGCGGCGAACGTTCAGGCCCTCTTCGTAACGTTGTTTCTCGTCCACAACAATCCCCTCAATGAGCTGACAAAAACGCCAGTACTCGGTCGCTGAATGCAGCGCCGGCCTGGACGTTGGACAGGTGTGCGGCGTAGAACTCGGCGTACTCGGCACCTTGCACATGTTCCTGAATGAAATGCCCGCCGGACGGTGGTGTCACCGCATCTTCGCTGCCGGAAATCACCAGCAACGGCACCTTGATCGAGGACAACTGATCGCGGAAATCGGCATCACGTACCGCCGCGCAATTGGCCGCGTAACCTTCAGGCGAAGTCGCCGCGAGCATGTCGGTAATCCGCTTAACCGCTGCCGGATTGGCCTCGGCAAAATCCGCGGTGAACCACCGCGCAATCGACGCATCACGCAAGGCAACCATCGCCGCCGAGCCGTCACGCAGCACGGTTTCGATCCGTGGATTCCACACCGACGGATCACCGATTTTCGCCGCGGTGTTGCACACGATCAGTTTGTTCAATCGCTGACCGGCATTGATCCCCAGCCACTGGCCGATCAACCCGCCCATGGACAGACCACAGAAATGCGCGCGTTCGATGTGTAACGCATCCAGCAGTGCCAGCACGTCGCGGCCCAGTTGCTCGATGCTGTACGGCCCCGGCGTCACCAACGATTGGCCGTGACCACGGGTATCGAAACGCAGCACGCGAAAATGCTCGGTGAACGCAGGGATTTGCGCGTCCCACATGTGCAGGTCGGTGCCCAGTGAGTTGGACAGCACCAGCACCGGCGCATCCGCCGGTCCATCGAGTTGCGGCCCTTGAATTTGGTAGTGCAGTTCGCCCTCGGCGAGTTGTACGAATGCCACGGCAGTCTCCTTCAAGCTATCAACGCAAAATGTTCAGCCACCGCTCGCTCGACCCAGGTATGGGCCTGACCGAGGTAATGGGCGGGGTCCAGCAGACGATCGAGTTCAGCGTCCGACAGCTCGGCAGTCACCTGCGGCTCGTCACCGAGCACCGCGCGCAAATGACGTTGCTCGGCCACTGCGCGCTTGCAGCACTGCTCCAACAGATGGTGCGCAGTGTCGCGACCGACCCGTTGTGCCAGCACGATGCTCACGGCTTCGGCCAGTACCAGGCCCTGGGTCAGGTCGAGGTTGCGTGTCATGCGGTCGGCCTCCACTTCCAGTCCGTCGGCCACCAACAGCGCTTGCTGCAGGCTGCCTGACACCAAACAGCAAATCTCTGGCAGGGTTTCCCATTCGGCATGCCACAAGCCCAGGCTGCGTTCGTGCTCCTGCGGCATCGCGCTGAACAAGGTCGAGAGCAAACCCGGCACCCGCGTCGCCGCACCGATCAGCACCGCCGCGCCCACCGGGTTGCGTTTGTGCGGCATGGTCGAAGAACCGCCCTTGCCCGGCGCCGACGGTTCGAACACTTCGCCGGCCTCGGTCTGCATCAACAGGCTGATGTCGCGACCGAGTTTGCCGAGGCTGCCAGCGATCAGTCCGAGCACCGCGCCAAACTCCACCAGACGATCGCGCTGGGTGTGCCAGGGTTGTTCCGGCAAGGTCAGTTGCAGTTCTGCGGCCAAGGCTTCGGCAATCGGCATCGCCTGCTCGCCAAGGGCCGCGAGGGTGCCGGAGGCACCACCGAATTGCAGCACCAACAGGCGCGGTTTGAGTTCCAGCAGACGCTGACGGCTACGCGTCACCGCCCCCAGCCAACCGGCGATTTTCATGCCGAGGGTGACCGGCGTCGCATGCTGCAGCCAAGTGCGTCCGGCCATTGGCGTGGCGACGTAACGCCTGGCCTGGGTCGCGAGGGTTTCCCCCAGTTGCGCCAGATCAGCTTCGATCAATTCCAGTGCGCGGCGCAGTTGCAACACCAGGCCGGTGTCCATTACATCCTGGCTGGTCGCGCCCAAATGCACGTAACGCTCGGCTTCGGCATTGTTCTTTGCGATCTGTTTTCCCAACGCCTTGACCAGCGGAATCGCCGAATTGCCCGCCGTGGCAATCGCCTCACCCAGCGCGGCGAAGTCGTAATGCCCGGCCCGACATGCCGCGTCGATAGATGCGACAGCCGTCTGCGGAATCAGCCCAACCCGCGCCTCGGCCCGGGCCAGTGCCGCTTCGAAATCAAGCATGGCCTGAACCCGGCCCTGATCGCAGAACACCTCACGCATGTCGCGTGCCGTGAAGTAGGCATCGAACAATTGATTGCCCGGTCGCTGGTTCATAAACAGTCCTTGCAGGCGTGGGGCCGGTCAGGCCGACGCGTAGAAATCAAAGGTCGTTGTGCAGGCGCCAAAAGATCGCAGGCGACGCCAGCGCCTACAGGAACCATACCCCTTCCCGGCAGGAGCTGCCGAAGGCTGCGATCTTTTGATCTTGATTTCAATAATCGAAGAACACCGTCTCGGCATCCGTACCCTGCAGAACCACATTCCACTGATAAACACCCGCAGCATCCCGCTTCGCCAGCAAGGTGTTGCGGCGCTCTGCTGGCACGCACTCCAGCAACGGGTCCGCCACGTTGGCCGGTTCGCCATCAAAGTAAATCCGCGTCAGCAAGTGCTTCACCAACCCGCGAGCAAACACCAGTACCACCAAATGAGGCGCCTGGGTCGTGCCCTTCAGGCCTTCCACTGTGCCCGGTTTGATCGTGGTAAATCGAAAGCGCCCTTCTGCATCCACCGGCACCCGGCCAAACCCTTCGAAATTCGGGTCCAGGGGTTTGTCCTGATCGTCTTCGGGATGGTCGTACTTGCCGGCGGCGTTGGCCTGCCAGACTTCGAGCATCGCGTCGTTGACGAAGTCGCCATTACCATCGACGACTTGCCCGGTGATCGCCACGCGCTCGCCGAGGGTCTGTGCAACGGTCAGGTCTTCACGGTTCAGCCAGGTCAGGCCGATGTGGTAATACGGCCCGACGGTGTGGGACGTGGTCGCGTTCAACGTCATCTTATTTCTCCATCGGCGTGGCTTCGCGGCCGCGCAAGACGATGTCCCAGCGATAACCGAGGGCGTAGGAAGGGATGGTTTTTTCCAGGTCGAAACGGGCGATCAGGCGCTCTTTGGCACTCGTATCGGGCACGCAGTTGTAGATCGGATCGTAGGCCAGCAACGGGTCGCCCGGGAAATACATCTGCGTCACCAGACGCGTGAGAATACTCGGCCCGAACAGTGAGAAATGGATGTGCGCCGGGCGCCAGGCGTTGTGATGGTTACCCCACGGATAGGCGCCAGGCTTGATGGTCTGGAACTGATACCAGCCATCGGCGTCGGTCACGGTGCGGCCGGTGCCGGTGAAGTTCGGGTCCAGCGGCGCGTCGTGCAGGTCACGCGCATGGTTGTAGCGACCGGCGGCGTTGGCCTGCCAGATCTCCACCAGAATACCTGGCACCGGCAGACCGTTTTCATCCAGCACGCGGCCGTGAATTATGATGCGCTCGCCGAGCGGTTCGCCCTCGTGCTGCGCGGTCAGGTCGTTGTCCTGCTCCTGGATGCGCTCGGCGCCGATGGTCGGCCCGGTGATTTCCGACAGCGAATGAGGCAAAAACACCAACGGCTTGGACGGCGAGCGAAGGTTGGTGGATTGATAAGGAGGGTGCAGGTATTCCGGCTGAGTGCCCGCCTGCGGGCGACGGTAACCAGGCTTGTCAGTCATTACGCTTTCCTCAGTTCTTATTAGTCGACGCTTTATTCACAGCCAAGCGTGTCAGACCCGTTCGATCGCCAAGGCCAGACCCTGGCCGACACCGACGCACATGGTCGCCAGACCTTTCTTGCCTCCGGTTTTTTCCAGCTGATGCAACGCGGTCAGTACCAGACGCGCGCCGCTCATGCCCAGCGGATGGCCCAAGGCAATGGCGCCACCGTTCGGGTTGACTTGGGCCGAGTCGTCAGCCAGCCCCAACTCACGCAGCACGGCCAAGCCTTGGCTGGCGAAGGCTTCGTTGAGTTCGATCACGTCGAAATCGCTGACGGCCAGGCCCAGGCGCTCGGTCAACTTACGCACCGCCGGCACCGGGCCGATGCCCATCACCCGCGGTGCAACACCGGCGCTGGACATGCCGAGCACTTTGGCGCGGGCGGTCAGACCGTGCTTTTTAACTGCTTCGGCCGAGGCCAGAATCAACGCCGCTGCACCGTCGTTCACACCGGAGGCATTGCCAGCGGTGACGGTTTTGTCCGGGCCATTGACCGGTTTGAGTTTGGCCAGGGTTTCCAGTGTCGTGTCAGCACGGGGATGCTCATCCTGCGTGACCACGCTTTCACCCTTCTTGTGGGCAATGCGCACTTCGACGATTTCTTCGGCGAAAAATCCGGCGGCTTGCGCGGCGGCCGTGCGCTGCTGACTGCGCAGGGCGAACGCATCCTGATCGGCGCGGGAAATACGGTAATCGTCGGCTACGTTATCGGCAGTCTGCGGCATCGCATCCACACCGTATTGAGCTTTCATCAACGGGTTGATGAAACGCCAGCCGATGGTGGTGTCTTCCAGTTTCATGTTGCGCGAGAACGCCGCATCGGCCTTGCCCATCACGAACGGTGCGCGGGACATCGACTCGACGCCGCCGGCAATCGCCAGCTCCATCTCGCCGCTGGCGATGGCCCGAAACGCCGTACCGATCGCATCCATGCCCGAAGCGCACAGGCGATTGAGGGTGACCCCGGGAATGGTTTCCGGCAGGCCCGCCAACAACAACGCCATGCGTGCCACGTTACGGTTGTCTTCGCCGGCCTGGTTGGCGCAACCGAGGAACACCTCGTCCACCGCGCTCCAGTCCACCGAGGGGTTGCGCGCCATCAATGCCTTGATCGGCACGGCGGCCAGATCATCGGCGCGAACCGTCGACAGGCCGCCGCCGAAGCGGCCGATGGGGGTGCGAATGGCGTCGCAGATATAAACGTCACGCATCAGGCTTCTCCGGGTGCTTGGCCGTGGGCGGCAGCTGTGCGGGCTTCCAGATCGCGCAGCGCCGTCAACTCGACATCGGTTGGCTCGGCGGTGTTTTCCACCTGATCGGCAAAACGAATCGCCCAGCCGGTGGCGGCAATCACTTGCTCGCGAGTCACGCCTGGGTGCAGCGCGGTCACCACGAATTCATGAGTATCCGCTTCGGGTTCCATGATGCACAGGTCGGTAATGATGCCGACAGGACCGGCACCCGGCAGGCCGAGACGCTTGCGTGAATCACCGCCCTCGCCATGGCCGACCGAGGTGATGAAGTCGAGCTTGTCGACAAAGGAGCGCGCCGACTGCTTGAGAATAATCAGTACGCTTTTGGCGGAACCGGCGATCTCCGGCGCGCCACCGGCACCTGGCAGGCGAACTTTCGGCTGATGGTAGTCACCCACCACCGTGGTGTTGATGTTGCCGAAACGGTCGACTTGCGCGGCGCCGAGGAAACCGACGTCGATGCGCCCGCCCTGCAACCAGTAGCGAAAAATCTCACCGGTCGGGACGACAGTGTCGGCGGTTTCCGCCAGTTCACCGTCACCGATCGACAATGGCAGTACGCTCGGCTTGGCACCGATCGGACCCGATTCATAGATCAGGACTACATCTGGCGAGGAAGTCAGACGTGCCAGGTTGGCGGCTTTCGACGGCAGGCCGATGCCGACGAAGCACACGGAACCGTTTTTCAGACGGCGGGCGGCGGCGACGGTCATCATTTCATTGGTGGTGTAAGTCATTACTTGGCCTCCGAAGCAGCGGCCAGCTTGGCCTGGAACTCACTGAAGTCAGCGCAACCGTGGATGTACTCGTTGATCCACGCGGTGAAGGTTTCACGGTCGCGGGCAATCGGGTCCCAGGCTTGATAGAAGCGGTTGTCGCGTTCGGTGTAACCGTGGGCGTAGGACGGATGCGCGCCCCCCGGTACATGGCAGACCGCGCTCAAGGCCCAGGTCGGCAGCACGCAAGCGTTCATCGGTGCGTTGAGGTCGTCGACGATTTCTTCAACAGTGACGATGCAGCGCTTGGCGGCCAGCGCCGCTTCTTTCTGCACGCCGAGAATGCCCCAGAGCAGCACGTTGCCTTTGCGATCGGCTTTCTGCGCGTGAATCACGGTGATGTCCGGACGCACCGACGGCACCGCCGCCAGCACTTCGCCGGTGAACGGGCACGTGACGGTTTTGATCAGCGGGTTGACCTTCGGCAGGTCGGAGCCGGCGTAGGCACGCAGCACCGCGAACGGTAAGCCCGAAGCGCCCGCGACGTAGGCATTGGCCAGGTCGGCATGGCTGTGCTCTTCGATTTCCAGCGCATGCGGCCACTGCCTTTCGACCGCGTCACGCAGACGGTGCAGCGAGCCCACACCTGGGTTACCGCCCCAGGAGAAAATCAGCTTGCGAGCACAACCGGCACCGATCAATTGGTCGTAGATCAAGTCGGGCGTCATCCGCACCAGGGTCAGATCTTTCTTGCCCTGGCGGATGATTTCGTGACCCGCCGCCGTAGGAATCAGGTGAGTAAAGCCTTCGAGCGCGACGGTATCGCCGTCGTTGACGAACTGCTTTACCGCGTCATGCAGCGAAAGGATTTCAGCCATGGGGCAGGCTCCCGTTTTGTTATGAACCGACAGTGGTAGAAAAAGGCGCGAGGTTCGGCGCCGGAATGACTGAAGGTTAAGCCCCTGAAAAACGCTAAACAATCCGATAATCGACTGAGTGTTCGTTTATCGAACAGATTGTTGTCTCGCTACCGATCTCCTGCGCCGATCGTTCCCACGCTCCGCGTGGGAATGCAGCCCGGGACGCTCCGCGTCCCAGAAGCGGACGCAGAGCGTCCGTTGAAGCGTTCCCACGCTGAGCGTGGGAACGATCACATACCGTCAGGTCGCATCCGCATGGCTGACCATGCCCTTGATCACCACCGCCGTGGTCGCCAACGCGGCCGGAATCACCAGCGCCGTCAGCACCTGTTCGAAGTTCCAGCCCAGGCCCAGCAACGTTGCGCCCATCCACGCACCGAGGATCGCGCCGAAGCGGCCAATCCCGAGCATCCACGACACACCGGTCGCCCGCCCTTGAGTCGGATAAAACCGCGCCGCCAAAGACGGCATCGCCGATTGCGCGCCGTTGACACACATCCCGGCCACCAGCACCAGGGTCGCCAGCAATGTGATGCTGCCCAGGCTCTGCCCTACCGCGTAGGCAAATACCCCGGCGAATAAGTAGAAAATGCCGATGACCTTGTGCGGATTGAACCGGTCCATCGCCCAGCCCACACCCACTGCGCTCAACACCCCACCGAACTGGAACAGCGCACCAATGAACGCCGCCTGCTCCATGCTCGCGCCGCTGTCACGCATCAGAGTCGGCAACCAACTGGTCAGCAGGTAAACGATCACCAAGCCCATGAAGTACGTCAGCCACAGCAACAACGTGCCGGTGCTGTAGGTGCCGGAGAAGATCACCGCAAACACATTGCGCGCCTTCACGGTTTTCTGTTCCGGCACGCTGAAGCTCGAAGCCTGTGCCACCACCGTCGGGTCGATCGGCGCCAAGGCCTTGCGCACTTTGTCCGTGCCACGATTGCGCACCACCAGGTAACGCGCCGATTCCGGCAACCAGAACAGCAAGACGACAGCGAGGATCAGCGGCAGAACCCCGCCGATCATCAACAGACTGTGCCAGCCGAAGGCCGGAATCAGTTTGGCCGAGATGAACCCGCCACCGGCCATGCCGAGGTTGAAGCCGCAGAACATGCTGGTCACCAGCAGGGATTTTTTGCGCTCCGGGGTGTATTCGGACAGCAGCGTGGTGGCGTTCGGCATGCCGGCGCCCAGGCCCAGGCCGGTGAGGAATCGCAGTACCAGCAGTTGATCAACATTGGTGCTATAGGCCGACGCCAGGCTGAAAGCGCCGAACACCAACACCGCGCCCACCAGTACGACTTTTCGCCCGAAGCGGTCAGCCAATGGGCCGGAACCCAAAGCGCCGAAGACCATCCCGATCAACGCCGCACTCATCACCGGGCCGAGACTGGCGCGATCGATGCCCCAGTCCTGGGACAGTGCCGGCGCGATAAAACCCATGGCCGCTGTGTCGAGGCCATCGAGGAAAACAATCAGGAAACATAGAATCACCACCCGCCATTGGTAGCGCGAAATGGGTTGAGTGTTGATGAAGGACTGCACGTCGAGGCAGTTTCCTACAGCAGACTGAGGCTGGTTCATTATTTTTATTCCACGCAAAGAACGCAGTCGAACAGGTGCCAGCCGGGGCTGACGCTATTACAAGAAAGGAGGTCGGGATCAGGCAATCCGGTTTCGGCAGCTAAACCGATGGGAACAGCGACAGTCGGGAAACGTGCGCATGACGATGCCTCTTCTCATTATTATTGGGGCGTGATCCGGCGACTGACTGAAGACCCGTAGTGCCGGATGACGCTGCCGCGACATTAATGATCCGAGGGAAAGAGCGTCAATTCGATAAACGCGACTCTGTGCGTTTATCGAACAGCTTAGGCAAAGAGCTGCGCGCTCAGGTCACGACTGGCACTTAGCAGGCCGGGCAAGAAACGTTGTTCCAGCTCGTTGCGACTGACCCGGCCGGCGTGGGTGCTGACGTTTAAGGCCGCCACCACTTGGCCAGAAGCGTCGTACACCGGCACGGCAATTGAGCGCAGTCCCTGCTCCAATTCCTGATCAACGATGCACCAGCCTTGCTGCCGTACCTCTTGCAGGCATTCGAGCAACGCCTCGGGGGTATGCAACGTGCGACTGGTCTTGGCTTGCAGCTCTGCATGGTCGAGGTATTCGCGCAGTGACGTGTCGTCCAGCGCGGCGAGAAGAATCCTGCCCATGGACGTGCAATAGGCCGGCAATCGCCCGCCCACCGAAAGGTCGACGGAAATCAGCCGCTGGGTGGTCGCCGAGCGCGCGATGTACAAAATGTCATCGCCCTCCAGCGTGGCCATGTTGCAGGCCTCATGCAATTGCTCGCTCATGCGGTCCAGATACGGCTGGGCAGAAACCGCCAATGGCGTCGACGACAAATAGGCATGGCCCAGGGTCAGTACTTTGGGCAACAGCGAATAGGTGCGTCCGTCGGTGGTGGCGTAGCCGAGCTTGATCAGGGTATGTAGGCAACGTCGCACAGCGGCGCGGGGAATTTCCGTGCGATGGCTGATCTGCGCAATGGTCAAGTGCCGCTTGCGCTCCTGGAACGCTTGCACCACCGCCAATCCACGGGCCAGGGAGGTCATGAAATCCGGGTCACCGGTCAGCGCCTGGATTCGCTTGGCGGGCGAGGCAACGATCGGCGGTGCCACTGAAGCGAAGGAATTGCGCATTTGATCGTTCATATCGGTTGTTTCCCACACGGATCAGCGACTATTACAAGCGGCTCCCGGTCTGATATACAAGCCACCGGCCACCAAGATTGGGCGATTATCGAACCATGGGCCGATAATCGCAATCAGTGGTTGCTTATAGTGAGCCCTACTGCTTTCATCCTCCTGCAATATGTTTGTTATTTTCGGTCACGTTTTAAAGAAGCTCCGGTGTACTAATTCGTTCGGCTTAATGGCGCCAGAAAGTCACCGCTGTAACTGGCATCACGGCACCGTAGTTACCGGTAAAAGTTTGCGAGTAACAAAACAATCACACACCAGGAACTACTTTTAACTCTCAAGAGATAGTGTTCTTCGGATCGACCGCTATAATGCACATCAGTGGCGACCGGTTTTTTACGTGCCGATTTCGCCAACCGGCAGCGCAATATCCATTGCCGCTGTCCGCAGCAAGCGCCTGACGCTCATTTCATATGCTCCGCCAACGCGCTCGCTGAAACAGGAGACTGATGCTACGTCAGCTGTTTTTCTCTGGTGCCGTGGCCGCCTGCAACAAGGACGAATTGATTGCTCCGAGGGAACGATGCCGTGCCAGGCATTGTCCCTTCAATGAGCGTGGTCAATAAATCCATGCAGCGCGTTTCACCAGAATTAATCTCAACTCAATCAGGTAGCACTGTGACGAAAGACGAACTGCGCGCGGAACTTGAGCGCCAGGAACAACGTTACAAGGAAGTTTACGGCGGGGAAGTCACCACCTACGCCGCTCAGCCCGAACCCGAACGCAAACCCTGGCGCAAACGCGCCACCGTTCAGGACCAGGCCTTCTCCCAGGAATTGCAGAAGATGGAAAAGGAACTCAAAGCCGAAGAGCCATGACTGCCTCGGTTTGAATTCTTTCAAGAGCCTGCATCTACACCTGCTAAAAGCGGGTTGTATCGATGATGCTTTTCGCGCCCGCTACAAGCGGGCGGCGGTCCCCTCATCCATTGGATGAGGTAAATGGCTCCTGTCCGACCTTCTTCTCAGATATTTCATACACGCGTTCAAGCCTCTCGCGCTGCCGGGAGAAACCCTTGTGGCTACAGCCTTTGCAAGTAAATTCAATGACTTGTAAAACCCCGAAAAAACCTGAGGCCTGGGGGATTGCCACAAATTAATTCGTTGAAGAATGTAACCGATGAGCAGCTAGTGCATCGATTACCCATCTTTTCTGGCATAATCGCGCCCCCTTACGACCGGGTCAGAAAACCTTCATGATCGATTTATTCAGCGGACTGGATGCTTGGGTGCTTGTGAGCCTCTTGCTCGCCCTGGCCTTTGTCCTCGCCTTCGAGTTCATCAACGGCTTTCATGACACCGCAAACGCGGTGGCCACTGTTATCTACACCAAAGCCATGCCGCCTCATCTGGCGGTGTTCTTTTCCGGTGTGTTCAACTTCCTCGGCGTGCTGCTGGGCGGTGTGGGCGTGGCGTATGCCATCGTCCATTTGCTGCCGGTAGAACTGCTGATCAATGTGAACACCGGTCACGGACTGGCCATGGTGTTCTCGTTGCTCGCCGCCGCCATCACCTGGAACCTGGGCACCTGGTACTTCGGTATCCCCGCCTCCAGCTCTCATACGCTGATCGGTTCGATCCTCGGTGTCGGCCTGGCCAACGCCCTGATCAACGATATTCCGTTGGCTGATGGCGTGAACTGGCAGAAGGCGATCGATATCGGTGCGTCCCTGGTGTTCTCGCCGATGGCTGGTTTCCTGATCGCAGCCCTGGTGCTGATCGGCCTTAAATGGTGGCGTCCGCTGTCCAAGATGCACAAGACACCGGAACAGCGCCGCAAGATCGACGACAAGAAACACCCGCCGTTCTGGAACCGTCTGGTGCTGGTGATTTCGGCGATGGCAGTCAGCTTCGTGCACGGCTCGAACGATGGCCAGAAAGGTATCGGCCTGATCATGCTGGTGCTGATCGGTATCGTGCCGGCGCAGTTCGTTCTCGACCTGAACAGCACCACCTACCAGATCGAACGTACTCGCGATGCGACCCTGCACCTGAGCCAGTTCTACGAGCGCAACCGCGAATCCCTGGGTGAGTTCCTGGCACTGGGCAAAAGCGTGAAAGGCGATCTTCCGGAGAAATTCCGTTGCAACCCGCAACAGACCGAACCGACTATTTCAGCGCTGCTGGGCACCCTTAAAGGTGTAGCCGACTACCATTCGTTGCCGTCGGAAAGCCGCATCGAAGTACGTCGCTACCTGCTCTGCCTGGACGACACCGCGAAGAAAGTCGCCAAGCTGCCAAGCCTCGCTGCCCGTGAAAAGGCTGACCTGGACAAACTACGCAAGGACCTGACCACCACCACCGAGTATGCCCCGTTCTGGGTGATTCTGGCGGTCGCACTGGCCCTCGGCCTGGGTACCATGGTCGGTTGGAAACGCGTGGTCCTGACCATCGGCGAGAAAATCGGCAAGCAAGGCATGACCTATGCCCAAGGCATGTCGGCGCAGATCACCACAGCGTGCATGATCGGCGCGGCGAACATCTTCAGCCTGCCGGTTTCCACCACCCACGTCCTGTCTTCAGGCGTGGCCGGTACGATGGTCGCGAACAAAAGCGGCCTGCAAGGCGGCACCGTCAGAACCATCCTGCTGGCCTGGGTCCTGACCCTTCCCGCCACCGTGGCCCTGTCGGCCGGCCTGTTCTGGCTGGCATCGAAGGCACTGGGTAGCTGATACATAGCGGCACAAAAAAGGCGCGTTCCGTGAGGTTCGCGCCTTTTTTATTGCATTTCGGTATTAGATCGTTCCCACGCTCTGCGTGGGAATGCAGCCCGGGACGCTCCGCGTCCCTTTCGAGAGCTGGAGCGCGGAGCGTCCCTTGAGGCATTCCCACGCAGAGCGTGGGAACGATCGGACAAAAAAAAAGGGCGACCGAAGTCGCCCAAAATGCCTTGCGTGCTCATTGCTCCAGAAAGACCCTACGGTTTTTTCCGCTTATGCGAATCCTTCCAGATAAAAAATCCAAACCCTGCAAAAAACAGAACCATGAGGCCGACAGTCAGCACTCCGGCGATCACCACGTTGTCGAAAAACATGACTGGCCTCCTGCACTTGCCCTGTTGCGATGGGGCTAAGTTAACCAATCGGGCAGGAGAGAAAATTGACCGGGATCAATGCCGCCCGAGACAGGCGTAAAAGGAAGGGAAATAACTGACCTGCATCAACCGATGCAGGGTGTTTCAACGCTTTTTCGGTTTGTTCTTCGGCTTTTTCTTCGCTTTGCCCAACGGCATCGCCTGCTCGAACGCCTGGCGTACTTCGTTCAGGCGCTTTTCATTAAGGTCATGAACCCGCTTGGCGCGTTCGGCGTTGAGGTCGATCAGCTTGTCATCTTGGCTCATGGTGTTCAGTGCATCGCTTGGAAATGAATTCAACTGCCGGTAAAGGCGACAGGATTACGCCAATAATGCGGTCTGGCGCGGGCGCTGACCAGTGATCTGACACTTCAGATCTCGATATCGACCCACAACCCCTGACGTGGCTGATCCTCCATCAACGGCACCACCGGTACGGTGTTGTCGGCATTGAGCTCATTACCGGGAATCGCCAGGTGCTCTTCAGGATCCTCATCGGCCTCACGACGACGGCGCTCGCGCTCCTGTTGCCGACGCTGTTCCTCGCGCAGTTGCAGGCCCGCCTCTTCCGGATCGCGTTTTTGCAGGTCGATGGTGCTTTCGTTGGAGCTTTCCTGCACCGGCACCACGGGCGGAATATCCGGGCGCTGGCGAATCGGATCCTGCTGTGAAGTGATTGGTACGGCGCTCAAGGGGAGCATCGGTGGCAACATATTAATTAGTCTCCTGTCAGCAGGCTGTCGGCTGCGGGGGTGACGACTTGAGCCATCGGTCGCAAACTTGTGCCCCCCTGGCACCGTAGGATCTGGCGCAGCCTGCGATCTTTTGATCTTCATCTCCCGAAAAGTTCGCATCCTCCATCAGCGCGCGCATGTAATCCTTTGGTCCTGAAGGCTCATTCCGTTAAGATAGCCCGCTTTTTCAAGGTGGGAGTCAGGCAGCATGGCGCAGCAGTATCAACCGGGGCAACGCTGGATCAGTGACAGCGAAGCCGAGCTGGGTTTGGGCACCGTTCTGGCACAGGACGGCCGCTTGTTGACCGTGCTCTACCCGGCCACTGGCGACACTCGCCAGTACGCGCTACGGAATGCGCCCCTCACCCGCGTGCGGTTTTCGCCGGGCGACAGCATCACTCACTTCGAAGGCTGGAAACTGACCGTCCAGGAAGTCGACGACGTCGACGGCTTGCTGGTCTACCACGGCCTCAACGCGCAGAACGAAGTGGTCACCCTGCCGGAAACCCAGCTATCGAACTTCATTCAATTCCGTCTGGCCAGCGACCGTCTGTTCGCCGGCCAGATCGATCCGCTGGCCTGGTTCTCCCTGCGTTATCACACTCTGGAACACACCAGCCGCCAGTTGCAGTCCTCCCTTTGGGGCCTGGGCGGCGTGCGTGCGCAACCGATCGCGCACCAGCTGCACATTGCCCGTGAAGTCGCCGACCGCATCGCGCCGCGGGTTCTGCTGGCAGACGAAGTGGGCCTGGGCAAAACCATCGAAGCCGGTCTGGTAATCCATCGCCAACTGCTTTCGGGCCGCGCCAGTCGCGTATTGATCCTGGTGCCGGAAAACCTCCAGCACCAATGGCTGGTAGAGATGCGCCGCCGCTTCAACCTGCAAGTCGCGCTGTTCGACGAAGAACGCTTCATCGAAAGCGATGCCGCCAACCCGTTCGAAGACACCCAGCTCGCACTGGTTGCACTCGAATGGCTGGTAGATGACGAGAAGGCCCAGGACGCGTTGTTCGCGGCCGGCTGGGATTTGCTGGTGGTCGACGAAGCGCACCACCTGGTGTGGCACGAAGATCAGGTCAGCCCTCAGTATTCGCTGGTGGAGCAACTCGCCGAAGTCATTCCCGGCGTCTTGCTGCTGACCGCGACTCCGGAACAACTGGGTCAGGACAGTCACTTCGCGCGTCTGCGCCTGCTCGACCCGAACCGTTTCCATGACCTGCACGCCTTCCGCGCCGAGAGCGAAAACTATCGCCCGGTGGCCGAAGCCGTTCAGGAGCTGCTGGACAAAGGGCGTCTGTCGCCTGAAGCGCACAAGACTATCCACGGTTTCCTCGGCAACGAAGGCGAAGCCCTGCTGACTGCCGTCAATGATGGCGACACCGAAGCCAGCGCCCGTCTGGTCCGCGAACTGCTGGACCGACATGGCACCGGCCGCGTGCTGTTCCGTAATACCCGCGCCGCCGTGCAGGGTTTCCCGGAGCGCAAACTGCACCCGTACCCGCTGCCGTGCCCGGCCGAATACCTCGAACTGCCATTGGGCGATCACGCCGAGCTGTACCCGGAAGTCAGCTTCCAGGCCCAACCGGACGCCAACGAAGAAGAGCGCTGGTGGAAATTTGACCCGCGTGTCGAATGGCTGATCGACACCCTGAAGATGCTCAAGCGCACCAAAGTGTTGGTGATCTGCGCCCACGCCGAAACCGCCATGGACCTGGAAGACGCCTTGCGCGTACGTTCTGGCATTCCGGCCACGGTCTTCCACGAAGGCATGAACATCCTCGAGCGCGACCGCGCCGCCGCCTACTTCGCCGACGAAGAATTTGGTGCTCAGGTACTGATCTGCTCGGAAATCGGCAGTGAAGGTCGCAACTTCCAGTTCTCGCACCATTTGGTGCTGTTCGATCTGCCGTCGCACCCGGACCTGCTGGAGCAGCGTATCGGTCGTCTCGACCGGATCGGTCAGAAGCACATCATCGAGCTGCACGTGCCGTACCTGGAAACCAGCCCGCAAGAGCGGCTGTACCAGTGGTATCACGAAGCGCTGAACGCGTTCCTCAACACCTGCCCGACCGGCAACGCCTTGCAGCATCAGTTCGGCCCGCGCCTGCTGCCGCTGCTGGAAAACGCCGACGATGGCGAGTGGCAGGCGCTGATCGACGAAGCCCGCGCCGAACGTGAGCGTCTGGAAGCCGAACTGCACACCGGTCGCGACCGCTTGCTGGAACTCAACTCCGGCGGTGCTGGCGAAGGTGATGCGCTGGTCGAGGACATCCTCGAACAAGACGATCAGTTCGCCCTGCCGATCTACATGGAAACCCTGTTTGACGCCTTCGGCATCGATAGCGAAGACCATTCGGAAAACGCGCTGATCCTCAAGCCAAGCGAAAAAATGCTCGACGCGAGCTTCCCGTTGGGCGACGACGAAGGCGTGACCATCACCTACGACCGCAACCAGGCGCTGTCTCGCGAAGACATGCAATTCATCACCTGGGAACACCCGATGGTTCAAGGCGGCATGGATCTGGTCCTGTCCGGCTCGATGGGCAACACCGCCGTGGCGCTGATCAAGAACAAGGCGCTGAAACCGGGCACCGTGTTGCTGGAACTGCTCTACGTCAGCGAAGTAGTTGCTCCGCGCTCGCTGCAACTGGGCCGTTACCTGCCGCCGGCCGCCCTGCGCTGCCTGCTCGACGCTAACGGCAACGACCTGTCGACCCGGGTGTCGTTCGAAACCCTGAACGACCAACTGGAAAGCGTACCCCGGGCCAGCGCCAACAAGTTCATCCAGGCCCAGCGCGACCAGCTGACGCCACGGATCAACGCCGGTGAAGAGAAAATCACCCCGCGTCACGCCGAGCGCGTCGCCGAGGCACAACGTCGTCTGGCGGCGGATACCGACGAAGAACTGGCACGCCTGACCGCGTTGCAAGCGGTCAATCCGACCGTACGCGACAGCGAACTGGTTGCCCTGCGCAAGCAACGTGAGCAAGGCTTGGCCATGCTCGACAAAGCGGCGCTGCGACTGGAAGCGATTCGGGTGTTGGTGGCGGGTTAAGCCCCTGCTCCACCGCTGAAACAAGAAGGCCCGCAGCGATGCGGGCCTTTTTTGTCTGCTGATCGTTCCCACGCTCTGCGTGGGAATGCAGCCCGGGACGCTCTGCGTCCCTTTCGAGAGCTGGAACGCGGAGCGTCCCTTGAGGCATTCCCACGCGGGGCGTGGGAACGATCATTACGCCGTGACCGCAGCCCCCGCAGGCTCAACCACAGCCACCAACCCTTCCTTCATCCGCTTGGCATCGCGTACAAAACACCGCGAGGCCAAAAACAGAAACACCATGGTGAAAAACAACGCCACCGGAATCAGGTACATCGCGTCATGCAGGCCGACCGCCTTGAACGCTTCAGTCATCTGCTCGGCGCCGGCCGACAACATGGCCGTTTGCGCAAAGTGATCCGACAATCCGCCCACCACCACCGGCCCCAATCCCCCACCCAGCAAATACAGACCGGCAAAGAACAACGCCATCGCCGTGGCCCGCAAACGCGGTTCGACCACGTCCTGGATCGCCGTGTACACGCAGGTATAGAAGTTATAGGCAAACAACCAACCCAGGCTGAACACCGCGACAAATACCCCGATCTCGATCCGTCCGGCGTGCAACGCCCAAGCCGTGCACAAAGTCGAGATGATCAGGCTGAATGCCGCGAACAGCAGCCGCCCATTGGCCACGCGTTGGTGAATCTTGTCGGCGATCCAGCCGCCGAGCGTCAGGCCGAACAGCCCGGTCACCCCGACGATCACCCCGGTCGCCACTGCGGCCTCCTGCAATGGCATCAGGAAATATCGCTGCAGCATCGGCACCAGAAACGAGTTGCAGGCATAAGTCGCGAAGTTGAAACACAGGCCCGCCATCACCAGCCACAGGAAAGTCGGCACCGCCAGCACTCGACGGATCGGCCGGTCCACGCGTTCCTGAGACACTTGCACGCTTTCCGCCGCGCCGCGTTTTGGCTCTTTGATGAAGAACATGAACACCGCCAGGATCAGCCCCGGCACTGCCGCTATAAAGAACGGCGCGCGCCAGCTGTCGAACGTCTTGACCATCCAGCCGATGGTGAAGAACGCCAGCAGTAACCCCAGCGGAAGACCCAGCATGAAAATGCCCATGGCCCGAGCCCGACGATGAGCCGGGAACAAATCGCCGATCAGCGAGTTGGCGGCCGGCGCGTAACTGGCTTCACCGATGCCGATGCCCATGCGCACGATCAGGAAACTCCAGAAACTGCCCACCAGCCCGTTGACCGCAGTCAGCCCGCTCCATGCTGCCAGGCCCCAGCCCATCAGTTTGCTGCGCGAACCGGTATCGGCCAATCGCCCAAGGGGCAGGCCAGCAATGGCGTAAACGATGGTGAATGCGGTGCCGATGATCCCCAATTGAAAGTCGCTGAGGTGCCATTCCATGCGGATCGGCTCGATGATGATGGCCGGGATGGTGCGGTCGAAGAAGTTAAACAGGTTGGCCAGGAACAGCAGGAACAGAATGCGCCAGGCATTCGCCGCTTGGGTCGAGTTCTGCATGGGTCCGTCTCTTTTATTGTTATGAAGGCGTCGCTGCCCCCGGAAACTGCAATCTAGTCAGGCGCGCGCGGCGTGTCTGTCATCATTCGCCAGCCTGATATCAGCCCATGGCAACCGAACCCTCCCAAACGCCACAATACCTTGTGGGAGCGGGCTTGCTCGCGAAGGCGGTGTGCCTGCCTACGATGATGCCGACTGACACGCCGCCTTCGCGAGCAAGCCCGCTCCCACAGGGGAATTGCGGTGTTTTCCATGGCCCGACCGACCATTGAAAAATACCTCTGTGCCCCCCCTTCCCAAGCCCAAGGCAAAGCCTAGAATAGCGGCCTTGTCTGCCCACCGTGTCCCCCATCCCTCTTTGACTATCGCCCATGTCCGAAGCCAGTCCGTGTCTGAATTGCGGTGCCTGCTGTTCTCATTTTCGCGTGTCTTTTTTCTGGGGTGAATGCATCTCGGCAGGGGGGACGGTGCCCGATGAACTGGTCGCGCCCATCAGTCCCAGCCGGGTGGCCATGCTCGGCACAGACTGCAAACCGACCCGCTGCGTCGGGCTGGTGGGTGAGGTGGGCAGCACCGTGCAGTGCTCGATATACGATCAGCGCTCCAGCACCTGCCGGGAGTTCGACGCCTCGTGGGCCAATGGTGAGGTGAACGTGGATTGCGACGCGGCCCGGGCCGCGTTCGGGTTGCCAGCCCTGCAACCGGAGTTCGAAATGCCTTATGAACGGAGCGCTTGAGACTTAGCGCCAATCGCTATCACGCTAATACCAAAATTATTGGCGTCACCGTGCCATCACCTCTTGCGCTCCGTGCAAGGCCTCTATACTGCAAGCATTCGCCAGCGCGCATGGCGCAGGCCAGGATGATTCAGAGATGGGGCATGCTATGGAGTGGCTTGGTTTGCATTTCATGACCGGGCTGCCAGAGAGCGGACAGGTCATACTCGATTGCACCCATAACCCTTTTCTGGTGTTGCTGGCCTATCTGGTGGCCTGTGCGGCCGGCTTCGCCACGCTGGACATGACCGAGCGGGTCGGCCATGTGGAAAAATCCGCCTCCCAACGACTCTGGCGCTGGGTCGGTGCCGGGTGTCTGGCGGGCGGTATCTGGGCCATGCATTTCATCAGCATGCTGGCGTTCCAGGCGCCGATCGAAATCCATTACCACTTGCCCACTACCCTGCTCTCGCTGTTGTTCGCCCTGACCGCCTCGTGGCTGGCCATGCACACCCTCAGTCATCCGCAGCTGAATTTCTGGCAATACCTGCGGGCCGCGGTGTGGATCGGCCTGGGCATCGCAACCATGCATTACGTGGGCATGGCCGCCCTGCGATCGAATGCGATGGCCTACTACCAACCCGTCCTGTTCGGGCTTTCCATCGTGATCGCCATCAGTGCCAGCCTGGCCGCCCTGTTGATTTCCAGTCACCTGCGCGATGGCACCGGCGTGTTTCATCAATTGCTCAAATACACCGCCAGCCTGGTGCTCGGAGCCGGCATCGTGAGCATGCATTTCACCGGCATGGCGGCGTTCAGCCTGGTGCTGCCCGTTGGCAGCCTTGAGCCCCTGCCCAGCGACAACAATCACCTGCAACTGGGGCTGACGGTAGCGGTAATGACGCTGCTGATCATCGGCAGCGTCATCAGCGCTGCATGGGCGGACAAGAAACTGCAACACAAAGAGCATGACCTGCAACGGGTCAACGCCCTGCTCAGCCAACTGGATCAGGCACGCATGTCGCTGCAACAGGTGGCGCATTACGACCCCTTGACCAACCTGATCAACCGACGAGGCTTCAACCAGATCTTTGCCGAGAAACTCATCGAGAAAACCAATGAAGGCGGCATGCTGGCGGTGATGTTCCTCGACATCGACCATTTCAAGCGGATCAATGACAGCCTCGGCCATGACGCCGGTGACGAATTGCTCAAAGTCCTGGCCAGCCACATCAAGGCCTCGGTGCGCAGTCATGAAGACGTGGTGGCGCGCTTCGGAGGCGACGAATTCTGCATCCTCATCACCCTGTATGACCGTGAAGAAGCGCGGCAAATGGCCCAGCGCATCATGCTGAAAATGAAGGAACCCATCGAGTTGTCCGGACGGCGCATGGTCATGACCACCAGCATCGGCATCAGCCTGTTTCCCGAAGACGGCAAGACCTGCGAAGAACTGCTGAAAAACGCCGACCTGGCGCTCTACCAGTCCAAGGATTGCGGTCGTAACTCCCTGCATTTTTTCAGTTCAAACTTGAAAACCCGCGCCACCCTGGAGTTGCAACTCGAAGAAGAACTGCGTCATGCCCTGCGCGAAGACACCGGGTTGATGCTGTATTACCAACCGATTTATGACCTGAGAATCGGCCAGGTCACCAAACTTGAAGCGCTGATTCGCTGGCAACATCCGGTTCACGGATTGCTCACGCCGGATCGGTTCATCGCCATTGCCGAAGCCAACGGCCTGATTGCCGATCTGGACCATTGGGTGCTGCGCAAGGCCTGCGAGGACTTGGGCGAGCTGTCCCGACACGATTGCGAAGAACTCAAAATCGCGGTGAATTGCTCACCCCTGAACCTGGCGCGAGAAGAACTGGCCAATGAAATCGAACACGCCCTGCACGCCTTCGGGGTGGCACCACACCGGCTGGAACTGGAAGTGACCGAGAATGCGTTGATGGGCAATATCAGCAACACCCTGGTGTTGCTGCGCCAGATTCGTGCCCTCGGGGTCTCGTTGTCGATTGATGACTTCGGCACCGGCTATTCATCCCTGGCCTACCTCAGGCGCCTGCCATTAAACACGTTGAAGATCGACCGCTCGTTCATTCAGGACATCCCCAAGGCCACCCAGGACATGGAAATCGTCCAGGCCATTATCGTCATGGCTCATACCCTGCATCTGCAGGTCGTCACCGAAGGCGTCGAAACCTTCGAGCAATACGATTTTCTCGAACGCCATGGCTGCGATTTCGTTCAGGGCTACCTGCTCAGCCGCCCGGTGCCGCTGGCCGAGTTGCGTCCAGTACTGGCGGATATCAATCAGCGCAAGCACATGCACACCGTCAATCCTTTGAGTCTGGCTCGCGGTATAACTGCACTAGCGTCGACGGATCCTTTTCCAGGAAGCCCTGCCCCCCATGGAGGCGCATCAGTTGTGCGGCCAATCCGCTGATCGGTGTGGCCGAACCCTGTTCGCGGGAAAATTTCACGGCGGTGTCCAAATCCTTGAGCAGCGTGCGTACGTGCCACTTCACCGGTTCGAAACGGCTGTCGGCCATTTGCGGCGCAAGAATCTGCAGCGGTTTTGAATCGGCGAAGCCACCGGCGAGCGCCTCGGCGATCAAGCGGGCGTCGACCCCGGAACGCTCGGCCAAGGCCACAACTTCGGCAATCACCAAGGCATTGCACGCCACGATCATCTGATTGCAGGCCTTGGTCACCTGCCCCGCACCGACGGCGCCCATGTGGGTCACGCGCTGGCCAAGGGTCAACAACACCGGTCGCACGCGCTCAAGGTCTGCCGCCTCGCCGCCGACCATGATCGCCAGGCTGCCGGCCTCGGCGCCGACCACCCCGCCGGAGACCGGCGCATCGAGCCAACTCATACCGGTTTTACTGGCCAATGAGTTCGCCATTTCCCGCGTCGCGGTGGGCTCCAGGCTGGAAAAATCCACCAGTAGCTGGCCGCTTTTCGCCCCCTCGGCAACGCCTGCCGCGCCAAACACCACCTCACGTACAACAACTGTGTCGGCCAAGCACAACATCACCAGGTCCGCGTGTCGGCACAGTTCGGCCGGTGTCGCCACTTGCCGCGCGCCGGCCTCGACCAGCGCTGCGCACTTGTCAGGGTTACGGTTCCACACCGTCAGCGGATAACCCGCCGCCAACAGGCGTCGGCACATTGGCAAGCCCATCAAACCGATTCCGGCAAACCCCAGCGCTGGCAACGTTGCCATCATTTAGCCTCCCTTTGATTAAAGATCATCGAATATTGGCCGATTCATCATGACTAAGGAAAGGATTCCCCCGAGCGATGCACAGGCCAAGACCCTGACGCTTGGGCCACATTCGCGCTGCAAAAAGACGCGAGATCTCATTCCGTGATGACTCGATGACACTTGTCGCCGAGCCGACCAGTCCAGGTATATGGCGCACAATGACTTCTAAAAATAATCCGGCCACCGCGGTATCCGACCTGACCCTGAGCCCCGCGGCGAACAGCCCCTCATCGTCGAAGCCATTGACCCCGTCGCGTCCGCTGGCGACTCAGCAATACCTGTACTTCACCGAAACCAATACCGACCGCATCCTCGACAACCTCGACGGCCTGCGCGACATGGTGTTCCCGCGCCCGCCCCATCTGGAAGGCGACAACGAACAACACAGCGATCAGGAATTCCCTTCGGTGTGCCTGATCGGCCTGGGCCGCTGTGGTTCGAACATCGCGCTAGACGTCGCGGAACTGGTGTACAACGCCCGCAAGTTCTACCTCAACGAATTCAACAACGAAGACCGTCTGTCGCCGGACAAACGCTACGCCGAAAAGGGCTACAGCCCGGCTCAGTGGATCCGCAACAACCTGCGCCTGGGGACGAACAAGGCCAGCAAACCGGTGTTTCTGGTCGAGCCGCTGGTAATGCTCGGCGACCTGGACAAGGACATCGCCGGTCGCATCCGCTTCTCGCGCAAGGGCGAAAAAAGCGGCTTTTTGCGCGACTACAGCAAAATGAAAATCATGGACTTGTCGGAAGTCCACGCCGGTGGCGCCGGTAACGCGCCGATCCTCGGCCAGTACTTGGCCAAGATTATCCTGAACAAGGACACCCAGCGCTTCTCCAGCCCTGACTGGAAGATGATTCACTCGTACCTGATCGACAGCTGCGGGATCAAGGCCAACCAGTCGCGCCTGTATTTCTCGATCTTCAGTGCCGGCGGCGGTACCGGTTCGGGCATGGCCTCGGAGTTCGGCCTGGCCCAGCAGCACTCGTACATGAACAAAACGTTCGACACCAAGCCGATGGACGAGCACGACGGCAAGAGCGGTCATTCCTTCGTCTTCGAGCCGATCTTCACCAGCGGTATTTGCGTACTGCCAAACATTTCCGATCACCGCAGCGAAATGTCCGAGGCGCTGCACATCAACGCCGGTCGCCTGCTGTGCAAATACCTGTCGGAAGAATGGGACTTCTCCTACAACTTCGCCAACGAAGACAGCAGCGAAGCCAGCGTCATGGGCCGTATCCGCCCATGGAACGCGATGATGCTGATCTCCAACGACATCATGCGTTACGCCGAAGAAAGCGATGACGGCAACATCCAGAACATTGATGTCAATGCCATGGAAAAGCACGCCAACCAATACATCTCACAGCAGATCTTCAACATTCTGACAGCGCAGGCGGTGACCACCGACTACGACCAGAACTATTTCCGTCGCGCCGGCATCGACATTGGCGAAACCATTCGCCTGGACGCCAACGACCTGTTCATGAGCCTGGCCGGCCCCGTGGCGATTGCCTACGCCGAGTCCGTCGTACCGGAAACCCCGCCGCCGAGCAGCGACAAGTTCAAGGTGTTCGAAAAAGAGCCGCAACGCCTGAACATCGACGACCTGTTCTTCCGCTCGATCGACCTGCCGCACTTCAACAAGGTCACGCAGGCAATCGAAGGCATCAGCCTGTTGCCGATCGAGTCCAAGCGCTATCGCGCCTCGCTTGAGCAGTACAAGAACTCGGGCTATGACGCGGCCGCGTTGCACGACCTGCACTTCTTCAAGAACTGCTCGTCGGTGGTATCGATTGTGTCCTTGCCCAAGGACTACAAGCTGTCCTACATGGACCTGAACCGGTTGAAGACCCACCTCAACAGCCTGTTCCCGAACACCACGCTCAAGCGTTATGCGCTGGTAATCGGCGCCTCGGCCAACTTGTCGCTGACCACCCTCATCGCCAAGAGCCCGTGCCTGTCGGACGACTTTTTGACCCTGATCGTGGCCTTCATCAAGCGCTGCTTCGCGAAAAACCCCTACCGCTTCGACGAGACGCTGGACAACTCGATCCTGGACTTCATCATCAATGAAGACTTCGACGAAAACCGGATCGATGAACTGCTCAACGAATTCGAAAACCCGGCGAAAATCCTCGATACCAACTGGTACGCGATCAAACCGATGTACGAGAAAAAGTACCGCGAGCTGATCAACGACAAGGACAAGTTTGTCTCGATCAATGACATTCGTTTGTCCCGGGATTGCGTGAAGAAGGCGATCAAGTATCTGCGCGAGATTTACCGTCACCGGATTGGCAAGACCAAGGTTATTTCGCTGAATAACCATACGGGCAAGACGGCTTAATTCACCTACTGTCGATCGTTCCCACGCTCTGCGTGGGAATGCCTCAATGGACGCTCTGCGTCCGCTTTGGGACGCAGAGCGTCCCGGGCTGCATTCCCACGCGGAGCGTGGGAACGATCACAATTAAGCAGCCAATCGGCTGCTCAATAAACTGTTCCCGTTACGTTTACGTCACCCTCGCCAAGACCCTTCTGTGGCCTTTCTCTACGGCAACATGCCATCACGCTACTCGGCTACACACTTTTAACCGGCAGCGCAGCGCACCAATTAAGTGCAAACGCTCAGCTCGTCGCCCTTTCCTGGATCAGAATCCACGGTGAAACCACCACGGCCCACAGCTCGGGATCGCGCTCGAAAAGATCCAGCGCCCGCGTTTCAGACAGCTTGGCGACCTTGTCGGCGGCCAGCCAGGCAGCGACTTTCTCGCCTTCATCGGTTGCCACCGCTTCTGCCGCAGCGATCAAATCCAGGCCTGGATCGACCCACAATAGGGCACCCCTGGCAAAGAACGGCTCCAACTCTTTCCAGGTAATAGATGCGGTCTCACCAAGCAGCTTGGCATAGAGGGTGCTAGGTTCTTGAGTCATGGGTTTCTGTCCGCAATGAAAAACGACGTGAATGATAACGTCGGTATTGCGCCAGAAAAACCCGGATGCAATTGCGTTACCGATCGAGAAATGCAGGAAAGCCAGGGAATGCTGCTGAATCCAAGTATTAGCCAGCTAACATCCCGCCGTGATTCTGTCTTTTTCTTTCAATAAAGCGACACCCTCAGGTTTTGCCCCCCGGCGCTGCCTTCCCAGGCTAACAATCGGCGCTCTACACTGTACCGGTACAGTTGCCGGGGGCATTTTCCGGAGGATATCAACGATATCTGACCCGGTTCTGCTGCTACGGCGCCAGGACTATAAAAACTACAACAGTAAGAGTGGAGCACTATGACTAAGGCTACTAAGCAGATTTCAAAACTGTTTGCCGCTATGGTTCTGGCCGGGGTTGCCAGCCATTCGTTCGCCGCTGACACCATCAAGATCGGCATCGCCGGCCCTAAAACCGGTCCTGTAGCCCAATACGGCGACATGCAGTTCAGTGGCTCGAAAATGGCCATCGAACAAATCAACGCCAAGGGCGGCGTCGACGGCAAGAAGCTCGTCGCCGTTGAATACGACGATGCCTGCGATCCAAAACAAGCGGTTGCTGTTGCGAACAAAGTCGTCAACGACGGCGTCAAGTTCGTGGTGGGTCACCTGTGCTCCAGCTCCACTCAACCGGCGTCCGACATCTACGAAGACGAAGGCGTGATCATGATCACCCCGGCTGCCACCAGCCCGGACATCACCACTCGCGGCTACAAAATGATCTTCCGTACCATCGGTCTGGACAGCGCCCAGGGCCCTGCCGCCGGTAACTACATTGCCGATCACGTCAAACCGAAAATCGTTGCTGTGCTGCACGACAAACAGCAATACGGTGAAGGCATCGCCAGCGCCGTTAAAACCACCCTCGAGAAGAAAGGCGTCAAGGTTGCCGTGTTCGAAGGCATCAACGCCGGCGACAAGGACTTCTCTTCGATGGTCTCCAAGCTCAAGCAAGCCAACGTCGACTTCGTCTACTACGGCGGTTACCACCCGGAGCTGGGTCTGCTCCTGCGTCAATCCCAGGAAAAAGGCCTGAAAGCCAAGTTCATGGGTCCGGAAGGCGTGGGTAACGACTCCATTTCGCAGATCGCCAAGGAAGCTTCCGAAGGCCTGCTGGTGACCCTGCCGAAATCCTTCGACCAGGATCCGGCCAACATCGCCCTGGCTGACGCGTTCAAAGCCAAGAAAGAAGACCCGAGCGGTCCGTTCGTGTTCCCGTCCTACTCGGCTGTGACAGTGATTGCCGAAGGCATCAAGGCTGCCAAGAGCGAAGACCCTGCCAAAGTGGCTGAAGCCATCCACGCAGGCACTTTCAAAACCCCGACCGGCGACCTGAGCTTCGACGCCAAGGGCGACCTGAAGGACTTCAAATTCGTGGTTTACCAGTGGCATTTCGGCAAACCTAAAACTGAAGTTTCGCCTCAGTAAGGCCTGGCCTGACTGACTGCCAATAAAGCCCACGGCGTGCCGTGGGCTTTGTTTTACGAACGTATTGGGCCGCGCTGGCGTGATCCGCCAGTCTCCCCACCTGAAAATCTCAAAACCGTCATCAGCGGTTCGCTGGCAAACCTCGAATTCGAAGTGGATGCAGATCCACGGGGCTCGAGCGGGAAAATGACTCCACCAGTGAAATGCGTATCAGGTTTTTAGGAGCGCTGTAATGCCTGACATCTATCACTTCTTCCAACAGCTGGTTAATGGTCTGACCATTGGCAGCACGTATGCCCTGATCGCCATCGGCTATACGATGGTTTACGGCATCATTGGAATGATCAACTTCGCCCACGGCGAGGTGTACATGATCGGCTCTTACGTGGCGTTCATCGCCATCGCCGGGCTGGCCATGCTGGGACTCGACAGTGTCCCTCTCTTGATGACCGCGGCTTTCCTCGCGACCATCGTCGTGACCAGTGCCTACGGTTACAGCATCGAACGGATCGCCTACCGCCCCCTGCGCGGCAGCAACCGTCTGATCCCGCTGATTTCCGCCATCGGCATGTCGATCTTCCTGCAGAACACGGTTCTGCTGGCGCAAGACTCCAAGGACAAATCCATCTCCAACCTGATCCCTGGCAACTTCGCCATCGGGCCAGGTGGCGCACATGAAGTGCTGATTTCCTACATGCAAATCGTGGTGTTCGTGGTGACCCTGGTCGCCATGCTCGGCCTGACGCTGTTCATCTCCCGTTCTCGCCTGGGCCGCGCCTGCCGCGCCTGTGCCGAAGACATCAAGATGGCCAACCTCCTGGGTATCAACACCAACAACATCATCGCCCTGACCTTCGTCATCGGTGCGGCACTGGCGGCCATCGCAGCCGTGCTGCTGAGCATGCAATACGGCGTGATCAACCCGAACGCCGGTTTCCTGGTCGGCCTCAAGGCCTTCACCGCAGCAGTATTGGGCGGTATCGGCAGCATCCCCGGCGCGATGCTCGGCGGGCTGGTGCTTGGGGTGGCGGAAGCCTTTGGTGCCGATATCTTCGGCGACCAGTACAAGGACGTCGTGGCGTTCGGTCTACTGGTTCTGGTGTTGTTGTTCCGGCCAACCGGCCTGTTGGGCCGTCCGGAGGTTGAGAAAGTATGACTAGGAATCTTAAACAGGCGTTGTTCAGCGCCTTGCTGGTGTGGGCGGTTGCCTACCCGGTACTGGGTCTGAAACTGACCATTGTCGGCATCAACCTCGAAGTCCATGGCACCAGCACTGCAACGCTGATCACCATCGCCGTGTGCTCGGTGCTGATGTTCCTGCGGGTGCTGTTCGACCAGCAGATCAGCTCGGCCTGGAAAGCCTCGCCCAACCTGCCGGTGATCCCGGCCAAGGCCAGTACCTTCCTGACCCTGCCGACGACTCAACGCTGGATCATCATCGCGTTGATCATCGGTTCTCTGGTCTGGCCGTTCTTCGGCTCCCGCGGGGCGGTGGACATCGCCACCCTGGTGCTGATCTACGTGATGCTCGGCCTGGGCTTGAACATCGTGGTCGGCCTGGCTGGCCTGCTCGATCTCGGTTATGTCGGCTTCTACGCCGTGGGCGCCTACAGCTACGCGCTGCTGTCGCACTACTACGGCCTGAGCTTCTGGATCTGCCTGCCGATCGCCGGGATGATGGCGGCCACGTTTGGCTTCCTGCTCGGTTTCCCGGTACTGCGTTTGCGCGGTGACTACCTGGCAATCGTGACCTTGGGTTTCGGTGAAATCATCCGTCTGTTCCTGCGTAACCTGACCGACCTCACCGGCGGCCCGAACGGCATCAGCAACATTCCCAAGCCCACGCTTTTCGGGCTGAGCTTTGATAGAACTGCCGCAGAAGGTCTGCAGACCTTCCACGAGTACTTCGGCCTGGAATACAACTCGATCAACAAGGTGATCTTCCTTTACCTGATCGCAGTGTTGTTGTCGTTGTTCGCGCTGTTCGTCATCAACCGCTTGCTGCGCATGCCCCTGGGCCGTGCCTGGGAAGCGCTGCGTGAAGACGAAATTGCCTGCCGTGCACTGGGTCTCAATCCAACGGTCATCAAGCTGTCGGCCTTCACCCTCGGTGCCTGCTTCGCCGGTTTCGCCGGTAGCTTCTTCGCCGCGCGCCAAGGCCTGGTGACACCGGAGTCCTTCACCTTCATCGAATCGGCCACCATCCTCGCCATCGTGGTGCTGGGCGGCATGGGCTCGCAACTGGGCGTCGTACTCGCCGCCACGGTGATGATCCTGTTGCCGGAAATGATGCGTGAGTTCAGTGAATACCGCATGTTGATGTTCGGCGCCTTGATGGTGCTGATGATGATCTGGCGTCCACAAGGTCTGCTGCCGATGCAACGCCCCCACATGGAGCTGCGCAAATGAGCCGTGAGATCCTGAAAGTCACCGACCTGAGCATGCGCTTCGGCGGCCTGTTGGCGGTCAACAGCGTGGCCCTGACCGTCAAAGAGAAACAAGTGGTATCGATGATCGGCCCCAACGGCGCCGGCAAGACCACCGTGTTCAACTGCCTGACCGGTTTCTACCAGCCAACCGCTGGCAGCATCGTGCTGGACGGCGAACAGATCCAAGGGTTGCCGGGCCACAAGATTGCCCTCAAAGGCGTGGTGCGCACCTTCCAGAACGTGCGGCTGTTCAAGGAAATGACAGCGGTCGAGAACCTCTTGATCGCGCAACACCGTCACCTGAACACCAACTTCCTGGCCGGTCTGTTCAAGACCCCCGCGTTCCGCAGAAGCGAACGCGAGGCCATGGAATACGCCGAGTACTGGCTGGAAAAGGTCAACCTCAAGGAGTTCGCCAACCGTCCGGCCGGCACCCTGGCCTACGGTCAGCAACGTCGCCTGGAAATCGCTCGCTGCATGATGACCCGCCCGCGGATCCTCATGCTCGACGAACCGGCTGCCGGTCTCAACCCGCGGGAAACCGAAGACCTCAAGGCACTGATCGGCATCCTGCGTGAAGAGCATGATGTGACCGTGCTGCTGATCGAACACGACATGAAACTGGTCATGAGCATTTCCGACCACATCTTCGTGATCAACCAGGGCACGCCTCTGGCCAACGGTACGCCGGAACAGATCCGCGACAATCCTGAAGTGATCAAAGCCTACCTGGGGGAAGCGTAAATGCTGCAGTTCGAAAACGTTTCCACCTTCTACGGCAAGATCCAGGCGCTGCACAGCGTCAACGTCGAGGTCCGCCAGGGCGAGATCGTGACCCTGATCGGCGCCAACGGTGCCGGCAAGTCGACCCTGCTGATGACCCTCTGCGGTTCGCCGCAGGCCCACAGCGGCAGCATCCGCTACATGGGTGAAGAGCTCGTCGGCCAGGACTCGTCGCACATCATGCGTAAAAGCATCGCCGTGGTCCCGGAAGGTCGTCGGGTGTTTGCCCGTCTGACCGTAGAAGAGAACCTCGCCATGGGCGGATTCTTCACCGACAAGGGCGATTATCAGGAACAGATGGACAAGGTCCTCGGACTTTTCCCACGCCTGAAAGAACGCTTCGCCCAACGCGGCGGCACCATGTCTGGCGGCGAACAGCAAATGCTCGCCATCGGCCGTGCGCTGATGAGCAAGCCCAAGCTGTTGCTGCTCGACGAGCCGTCGCTGGGCCTGGCACCGATCATCATCCAGCAGATCTTCGACATCATCGAACAACTGCGCAAGGACGGTGTGACGGTGTTTCTGGTGGAGCAAAACGCCAACCAGGCGTTGAAAATTGCTGACCGTGCTTACGTTCTGGAGACCGGCCGGGTGGTGATGACAGGCACTGGGGAAGCGCTGTTGACTGATCCGAAAGTGCGTGAAGCGTACCTTGGCGGTTAAGCGATTGCGGTAAACAAAAAAACGGCCTTCGCAGGCCGTTTTTTTTGCCTGCCACAACCATAATGAAAATCCCCTGTGGGAGCGAGCCTGCTCGCGATGGCAATTTCACATTCAACCGAGATATTGACTGACTTACCGCAATCGCGAGCAGGCTCGCTCCCACAGGTTTTTTGGGGTGTTTGGGAGAACGTGTTTAATCAGTGTCAGCGTTACTTCCTGCAAGCTACACATCCTAACGCCTGACGTAACCGGTTCGCCCTCGTAGGAGCTTCGTATTCACAATACAAGCTTGCCCTACAGATACATTTTTCATATATTTGTACCTACAGACCAAATCAAAGTGATCGCCATGACAGCAACCTCCCTGGCACAAGCATTCAGCAAAGACCAGTGCGTGACTGGTTTGCGAGCGGCTGTCGGCATACTCGAAAAGTGGCAAGCGTCGAGCGATCAGGCCTGTCGTATCTTGCGCATTTCCCGCAGTACGTATTCCCGGGCAAAGCAGCGCGATCCCGATTGGTCCGTAAGCCTGGATTCAGACCAGATGCAGCGCATCAGTTTTATTCTCAACATCCATGCCACCCTGCGCCTGGTCTTTGATAACCCTGAAAACGTCTATGGTTTTGCGGCGATGGGGAACGAGAACGAGTTCTTCAACGGGCGTAGCCCACTCGAAATCATGTCTCAAGGGGATATGATTTCCCTGTACGAGACGTTTCGGCGGATCGACATGCTGCGAGGCGCACAATGGTAACGGTGAGCCAGTTGGCTGTATTGGCCGGTGAGCAGTTGCAGGCCTACCGGTTGATCAATTCAAAATTTCCGCCCATTGCGCTGTTTGACGACGTGGCAAACGCGGACGAATTTGATGTGCTGTATCAGATCCAGGCCCTCACCAATCCGAGGCTGCACAATGAAGTCGGCCGGCTTGAGCTGATACCGCGTGCGCAGATTCCCTTCGGCATCCCCGGGTGCTCTTACGCAATCGCTCCTTTCACCCACATCAACCCAGCGGGTTCGCGTTTCAGCGATGGCAGTTTCGGCGTGTTGTACCTGGCTGCCTCGATGGAAACCGCACTGGCTGAGGTGCAGCATCATCAGAATCAGTATTGGTCGAAAGTCCAGGGGCTCAATTACGAGAGGTTTGTTTTCCGGGGGTTATCCTGCACTTTCGTTGACGAAGCCATGAGGGATGGCGTATCCATTCCGATGGACGATCCTGTCTACGATCCCGTCGATTACACGCACTCCCATCGCTTGGGAAAGGCCATCAAGAATGCTGGGGTCCCTGGTCTGCGGTACAACTCCGTGCGCATGCATGGGAGCTACTGCTGGGCACTGATGACCCCCAGCCCCCTCTCATCAATCACTCAAACAGCCCACTACGAGATGATCTGGAACGGTCAGATCACCAGCGTCAGTAAAATCAGCATTGCCTGACGACCTTATCGGCAAAAAATTTTCGGGTGGCCTGTAACGCATCGCCCTGTCGTTTCTCTAGAGCAGTAAGCAAGCACAAACGCTTGCCAACCCAAGCTCAATTCCGGAGAAACATCATGACTGCTACCACCCGCACCCTGTCCGCCACCGCCCTGGTTCTGGCCCTCGGTTCTGCCCTGAGCATCGCCGCTGTCTCCACTACTCATGCCGCTGACGCCAACATGGAAAAATGCTTCGGCGTGGCCATGAAAGGCCACAACGATTGCGCCGCAGGCGCTGGCACGACTTGCGCCGGCACAGCAAAAACAGACTACCAGCCAAATGCTTTCAAACTGGTTCCTAAAGGCACCTGCGCCACCACGATGAGCAAAACCTCGCCAACCGGTTTCGGCCAGATGGAAGCCTACAAAGCCAAGTCGTAATCAGCACCCAGCCTGAGTGTCGACCATGAACAATTCATTCTCCGGGCTCCCGCCCCGCTCCGGGCTGGGGCTCAAGACCGAGCACTTTCGTGAAGTGCTCGGTGCACAACCGGACATCGGTTTCTTCGAAGTCCACGCCGAAAACTACATGGTGGCCGGCGGCCCGTTTCATCATTTTCTGGGGTTGATTCGCGAGCAGTATCCGCTATCGCTACACGGCGTTGGCTTGTCTATTGGTGCCGAAGGTCCACTGGATCTTCAGCACCTGCAAAGGCTTGCCGCGCTGATCGAGCGCTATCAACCCCAATCCTTTTCCGAACACCTGGCCTGGTCCAGTCATGGCCCGGTGTTTCTCAATGACCTGCTGCCCCTGGCCTACGATGCACCGACGCTGAACCGCGTCTGCGAGCACATCGATCAGGTGCAGAGCGCCCTCAAACGCCCGATGCTGCTGGAGAACCCGGCGACGTATCTGGCGTTCCAGCGCTCGACAATCGATGAAGCCGACTTCATCAGTGAGGTCATTCGCCGCACCGGCTGCGGGCTGCTACTGGACGTCAACAACGTCTACGTCTCCTGCATCAATCACCAAAGGGATCCGCTGGCCTACATCGACGCGCTGCCGCTGCAGGCGGTGGGAGAGATTCATCTGGCCGGGTTTGCCGAAGACACCGACAGCCTCGGCGACCGTCTGCTGATCGACGATCACGGTGCGCCCATCGATAACGCAGTGTGGGCGCTGTACTCGCGGGTGCTGGAGCGGGTCGGCCCGGTCGCCACGTTGATCGAGCGCGACAACCAATTACCGGCCTTCAGCGTGCTGCACGCCGAAGCCCGTCAGGCTGATGAGTTGCTGCATTGCGCGGGGAGCCGATCATGAGCACTCAAGCCGCGTTTGCCGCCGCCCTGCTCGATCCGCAACGGCCCTGCCCCGACGGTTTGTTCTGTGCCAATGGCGCCGATCCCGCCAGCCGTTTCGCGGTGTATCGCAACAATGTGCAGAGCTCGCTGATCAACGCCTTGGCCGACAGTTACCCAGTGGTTTCGCAATTGGTGGGCGATGAGTTCTTTCGGGCGATGGCGGGGCTGTATGTGCAGAGTTACCCGCCCCAAGGCTCACTCATCAACGATTACGGCAAGGACTTCGCCGAGTTCATCGACAGCTTTGAACCGGCAGCCAGCGTGCCTTATCTGGCCGACATAGCGCGGCTGGAGCGGTTGCGCGTTCAGGCCTATCACGCCGCCGACGCTCAGCCCTTGCGCCATGAACAGATTGCCGCCGCGCTGTCGGACCCGCAGGCGCTGAGCGAGCTGACGGTCGGGTTTCATCCCTCCCTGAATCTGCTGACTTCAGCTTTTGCCGTGGTTGCGATCTGGGCGGCGCATCAACAGGACGCGACGCTGGCCGGGATCGACCTCGGCCATGGGCAAAACGCGCTGGTGTTGCGCAATGGTCTGGAAGTTGAGGTTTTCGCCATCGACCACGGCGCCTGCACCTTCATTCAGAACCTGCGACTCGGCCAGCCTCTGGCCCAAGCGCTGGAAACAGCGCCCGACTTCGACCTCGGCCAAACCCTGGCGCTGCTGATCAGCCACAACGTCATCACCCATTTACACCAGAAGGTATCGCCATGAACCTCCATCACAACCCCATCGCCCGCGCCATCAAGTGGCTGGAAAAAATCCCCCACAGCCTGATCGCCTTTATCGCGCGTTTTTCGATTGCCGCGGTGTTCTGGAAGTCCGGGCAGACCAAGGTGGAAGGCCTGGCCATCGACTTGATCGACGGCACGTTTCAACTCGGCGTACCAAGGCTGGCGGACTCGACCATCCCGTTGTTCCAGAGCGAATATCACCTGCCATTGCTCTCCCCGGAACTGGCGGCGCACCTGGCGGCCTTTGCCGAGCATTTCTTTCCGATGCTGATTCTGATCGGCTTCGCCACCCGCTTTTCGGCTCTGGCGCTGTTGGGTATGACCCTGACCATTCAGCTGTTCGTGTACCCCGATGCTTATCCGACCCACGGCACCTGGGCTGCGGTGTTGCTGTACTTGATGGCGACCGGGCCGGGCAAATTGTCGATTGATCATTTGATTGCCAAGCGTTACACCCGCTGATCCCTACCTCAGACCTCCAGACGATAAAGAACTAATGTGGGAGCGGGCTTGCTCGCGAAAGCGGTATCACATTCAACAGATATGTTGGCTGACACACCTCTTTCGCGAGCAAGCCCGCTCCCACAGGGGGGGTGCGTGGTGAGACGTTACCGCTGAAGCCGATCCAACGCCTCGCCACTGCGCTTGAACCAACCGATCAGATAATCCGCCAGCACTTGGGTGCGCTTCGGCAAACCGCCTTGATACGGGTGCACCAGGTACATCGGCATGCTGCGAGTCTGATAATCGCGCAGGAGCCAGCGCAAACGCCCGTCAGCCAATTCCTCTTGCAGCAAATACGATGGCAAACGCGCAATGCCCGCATCCGCCAGCGCGGCCTTCTTCAAGAGGTTGTAGTGGTTGCTGGCGAACGGCCCCGACACTCGCACCCGCAGTAACTCGTGCTGTTGGTGATAGAGCCATTCTTCGCGACCGCTGTAATGGCTGTTGAGCAGGCAGCGGTGTTCGGCCAGTGCCTGAGGCGTCAGTGGTTCACCGAATCGCTCCAGGTACGCGGGGCTGGCGCAGGTCATCTCGTGCCAGGCCAGCAGCGGGCGGGCGACCAGGCGTTCGTCGTTGGCCACTTCCGAGCGGATTGCCAGATCGAAACCGTCCCGGGACAGGTCGCGGTAGTGATTGTTGAGCTCCAGTTCGATCTGCACCTCGGGGTATTGCCGGGAAAACTCCAGCAGCGCGCCGTCAAAGAAGGTCTCCCCCAATGAAACCGGAACCGTCATCCGCACCGGGCCAGCCATGTCGTCTTTCAACCGCGCCAAGGCCTGACGTGCTCGCTCGACTTGAATCACCAGTGCCTGGGCTTGCGGCAACAACGCCGCGCCCGCCGCCGTCAGGCTCAAGCGGCGTGTGGTGCGTTGCAGCAACACCACGGAGAACCGCGTTTCCAGCAGGCTAATGCGCTTGGAGAGTTGCCCCTTGCTGCAACCCAATTGCTGGGCGGCCAGGGTGAAACTGCCCGCCTCGATCAACACCGCGAACGCCGCCAGATCGTCCATTTCGCTCATGGATTGTTTCCATTTGAAAACCAAAGGTTGCCTATTAGCCCGCTTATCTATGGAAAAAACCACTCTAAACTTAAATTTAAATCCAACCCATTCAGGTACATCACGATGAAAATTCTTTTGATCGGCGCCTCTGGCACCGTCGGTTCGGCCATTGACCATGAACTGTCCCAGCGCCACGAAATCATCCGTATCGGCCGCAAGAGCGGTGAGTTTCAGGTCGACATCAGTGACAGCGCCTCGATCCGCAAATTGTTCCAACAGACCGGCAACTTCGATGCGCTGATCTGCGCCGCCGGCAGCGTCAACTTCGTGCCGCTGGCGACCATGACCGAACAAGACTTCGAGCTCGGTTTGCGGGACAAGCTGATGGGTCAGGTGAACCTGCTGCTGATCGGCCGGGAATTCGCCAATGACGGTGCGTCATTCACCTTCACCACCGGCATCCTCAGCCACGATCCGATTCGTACCGGCAGCTCGGCCTCCCTGGTCAACGGCGCCCTGGACAGCTTCGTCCGTGCCGCGGCGATCGAACTGCCGCGCGGCCTGCGCATCAACTCGGTCAGCCCGAACGTGCTGGTCGAAGCCATGGGCAGTTATGCTCCGTACTTCCGTGGCTTCAAACCGGTTCCCGCCGCCGAAGTGGCGCTGGCCTACGCCAAAAGCGTGGAAGGCTTGCAGACCGGCCAGACCTACCGCGTTGGCTGAACAAGCCCCAAGTGCGGCGCTGCCTCAGCGTCGCCTTAAGGTACAGAAGGCTCCAGCAGCGTAGGTACCAGATTGCGGGCTATCTCGCGCGGTACAGATATCGCCAGTTTTGGGCCTTCGATTACCGATTGAATCGTCGTGGTCGATACCAGCAACCCATTGATGAACAGCGTCAACGACTGATGCATTTCCTCACGCGTCATCTGCGCCAAGCGACGCTGCGCATCAGGACTCAGCGTAACCTGAAGCCCGATAGATTGCGGATTGATATCACCCGCCCTCCTGAGTTCAAGACTCATCTCGGTGAAATCCGACCCGGACGAAAAAGCGATTTCTGCCGCCAGGCACTGCAGCGCTCCAGCCATTCCCAACGCCAAAAAAAGCAGCTTCCCTATTCCCCTCATAAAACCTCCTTTCAACGAAAACGCCGACAAGGTTACGCCCTAATTCCTTTCGCCTCAGTGCCTGAAGTAAAGCCGAATGTTGCTTGCGCCGGCTTCGGATCTTCGACAAGTCCAACTCTTAGGTTGTGATGAACGGTCAGGCTAAGTAACGTGGCGACACTTGTCAGGAGACTCAAAGATGCGTGTTGCCCGTTCCTTGGTACTTGTTGCCGTGCTTCCGTTGTTCGCCGCCTGCCAGTTGCTTGATGGCCCACGGGAAAGCGCTTCCCATGTGGGCCAGACCCGCTTGCAGGGCCAATTGACGGCCGCTGACGGCAAGTTACTGTTCCAGCCATGCAATGAGCAACGCAGTTTGGTGGTCAACGACAGCGGTGGCACCAGCGTCCTGCAAGAGGCCGCAACCCTGGCCGATGATCAGGGCAAGCTGTTCGCCGACGTACGTGGCCGGATCTCCGACAACCAGCTCGATCTGCAGCAGTTGTACCGCGTCGAACGCTCGGGCACGGCGTGCGACGATCCCAATTTCAAGCAGCTGACGCTGCGCGCCGCCGGCCATGGCCCGGAATGGAACGTCAGAGTCAGCGGCAAAGGCATGGTCATCGACCGCGCCGGTCAGCCGCCCCTGGCCCTGCCGTACGTTGAAGAGCAACTGGGCGATGGCCGCTTCAATCTCAGCACCGAAGCCAATAACCAGCGCATCGAGCTCTGGGTCGCGCCGCAACGTTGCGTCGACAGCAGCACCGGCAGCGTGCAGCACATGAGCGCCGAGCTGCGCATCGATGGCCAGGTGCAACGTGGCTGTGGGTATTTTGGCGGATCGCGCGACGACTGATCGTTTTTGCCTCACGGGAATCATCCTTTGAGGCTTATAATCGCGGGCTTCAAACGCCTTGGCGCAGTTGTGCGCCCCGCGAACCGGATCCCGTCATGTTACGAATCACCGAACTCAAGCTGCCGATCGACCATCCCGAAGAAGACCTGCGCCCTGCCATCGTGCAGCGCCTGGGCATCGCCAGTGATGACCTGCTCGATTTCACCTTGTTCAAGCGCAGCTACGATGCGCGCAAAAAGTCCTCCGAACTGTGCTTCATCTACACCATTGACCTCAACGTTCGCGATGAGGCGGCGGTGCTGCACACATTCGCCGATGACCGTAACGTCAACGTGGCGCCGGATGTCAGCTACAAAGTGGTCGGCCAGGCGCCTGCCGACCTGAGCCAGCGCCCGATCGTGGTCGGGTTCGGCCCCTGCGGGATCTTCGCCGGGCTGCTGCTGGCGCAGATGGGCTTCAAGCCGATCATTCTCGAACGTGGCACCGAAGTGCGTCAGCGCACCAAGGACACTTGGGGCCTGTGGCGTAAAAGCGTGCTCAACCCCGAATCCAACGTGCAGTTCGGTGAAGGCGGCGCGGGTACGTTCTCCGACGGCAAGCTCTACAGCCAGATCAAGGACCCGAAATTCATCGGTCGCAAAGTCTTGCACGAGTTCGTCAAGGCCGGCGCGCCGGAAGAAATCCTCTACGTCAGCAAACCGCACATCGGTACGTTCCGTCTGACCGGTGTAGTGGAAAACATGCGGGAGCAGATTCGCGCCATGGGCGGCGAAGTGCGCTTCCAGCAGCGCGTCACCGATGTGTTGATCGAAGATGGCCAACTGATCGGCGTCGAGCTCAATGGCGGCGAGCAGATCCATTCCAAACACGTGATCCTGGCCCTCGGCCACAGCGCCCGGGACACCTTCCGCATGCTCCACGGTCGTGGCGTGTACATGGAAGCCAAGCCGTTTTCGGTGGGTTTCCGCATCGAGCACCCGCAATCGCTGATCGACCGCGCGCGCCTGGGCAAATATGCCGGGCACCCGAAACTCGGCGCTGCCGACTACAAACTGGTGCACCACGCCAGCAACGGTCGTTCGGTCTACAGCTTCTGCATGTGCCCGGGCGGCACCGTGGTGGCGGCGACCTCCGAGCCGAACCGCGTGGTCACCAATGGCATGAGCCAGTACTCGCGTAACGAGCGCAACGCCAACTCCGGGATCGTTGTCGGGATCACCCCGGAAGTCGATTACCCAGGTGGCCCACTGGCTGGCATCGAGTTGCAGGAACGTCTGGAATCCCACGCCTTTGTGTTGGGCGGCAGCAATTACGAAGCGCCGGCGCAATTGGTCGGTGACTTCATTGCAGGCAAGCCATCGACCGAGTTGGGCAGCGTCGAGCCGTCCTACAAGCCGGGCGTTGCCTTGGGTGATTTGGCACTGGCTTTGCCGGCATTCGCCATCGAAGCCATTCGCGAAGCCTTGCCGGCGTTCGAGAAGCAGATTCGTGGCTACTCGCTGCACGACGCCGTGTTGACCGGAATCGAGACGCGCACGTCATCGCCACTGCGGATTACCCGTAACGAGTCGATGCAAAGCCTGAACGTGAAGGGCTTGTTCCCGGCCGGTGAAGGCGCGGGTTATGCGGGCGGGATTCTGTCGGCGGGTGTCGACGGGATTCGCATCGCCGAAGCGGTGGCCCGAGACATCCTTGGCCTCGAGGCCTGACCGGCAACTCCTGAAACAACGCAAAACCCTGTGGGAGCGGGCTTGCTCGCGAAAGCGGCGGATCAGTCAGCATCGTTGTCGACTGACCCGCCGCTTTCGCGAGCAAGCCCGCTCCCACATTTGATCTTCGGTGAGTCAGATGTTTGCGCGCAACACGCTGGCCGGCAACGGCTCGCCGCGCTCGACACTCGCCGCCACGGCATCCATCAAACCACTCAACTCATACCCTTGGGCCTTGAGCCAGGCCTGATCGTAATAGGTGGTGGCATAGCGCTCGCCGCCATCGCACAGAATCGCCACGATCGATCCCGACTCCCCCGCCGCCTTCATCTGTTGCGCCGCCATCAGCGCGCCAATCAGGTTGGTGCCGCTTGATCCGCCTACATGCCGACCCAAACGCTGCGCCAGATAGTGCATGGCCGCCAGCGACAAGGCGTCCGGCACCTTGACCATCGCATCGATCACCTTGGGCAGGAACGACGCTTCCACTCGTGGCCGACCAATGCCTTCAATCCGTGATCCGCAATCCAGGCGCAAGCTGGCATCGCCAGTCTGGTAGTAATCGAAGAACACCGAACGCTCGGCATCGGCGCACAACACGCGGGTGCAGTGCTGGCGATAGCGCACGTAACGGCCGAGCGTCGCGGTAGTGCCTCCGGTGCCGGGGCTGGAAATCAGCCAGCTCGGTTCCGGATGTTGCTCGAAGCGCATCTGCTGGAAGATCGATTCGGCGATGTTGTTGTTCGCCCGCCAGTCGGTGGCGCGTTCGGCGTAGGTGAACTGGTCGATGAAGTGCCCGTCATGCTCGCGAGCCAGGCGTTCGGATTCGGCGTAGATCTGCGTCGGATCGTCCACCAGATGGCTCTTGCCACCGTAGAAAGCGATCTGCGCGATCTTCTCCTTGGACGTGGTCGCGGGCATCACCGCAATGAACGGCAACCCCAGCATCCGGGCGAAGTACGCCTCGGAAATCGCCGTCGAACCGCTGGAGGCTTCGATCACCGGCGCACCGGGTTTGAGCCAGCCGTTACACAGGGCGTAGAGAAACAACGAGCGCGCCAGCCGATGTTTCAGGCTTCCGGTGGGATGGCTCGACTCATCCTTGAAATACAACTCGATACCTGGCAACCCCGGTAGCGGCAAGGGAATCAGGTGGGTATCGGCGCTACGCTGGAAGTCGGCTTCGATGATCCGGATGGCTTCGCGGGCCCACTGTCGGTTGTCGCTCATGATGGTTTTCTCGTTGAATCAGGCAAAGAGTCGGCCTTGTCGCAAGGCTCAGCCCACAAGCTTAGGAAAGAACCTACATCATGCACAGATACAGCTGAGGTCCAATACGTCCGGCAACTGCTAGGCTCGCCTTTGCTGACCGTCCGCGTTGTAACGGCATATAACAAAAAAGAATATAACTTTTGTTTTAACAACTAACGGTACGGGTTAGGGTGTGCCACCTTTTGAATTCATCGATGGAGAGCGACCTTGCCTCTGCGTAGCACGTTCACGCATTTCTTTCAGTTGGAAGCTGCCAGCGGTCTGTTATTGATCGCCGCGGCCGCTCTCGCCCTGATCATCAACAATTCATCGCTGTCATGGCTCTATAGCGGGCTGCTGGACACCCCGGTGGTGGCTCAGATCGGCGCGCTGAAAATCGCCAAGCCGCTGCTGTTGTGGATCAACGACGGCTTGATGGCCCTGTTCTTCCTGCTGATTGGCCTGGAAGTGAAACGCGAAGTCCTCGACGGTCAACTGTCGAAACCCTCGCAGATCGTCCTGCCCGGCGCGGCGGCGATTGGCGGCATGGTGGTGCCGGCGCTGATCTACTGGTTCCTCAACCGCGACAACCCGTCCGCCCTGAGTGGCTGGGCCATTCCGACCGCCACCGACATCGCCTTCGCCCTCGGCGTACTGGCCCTGTTGGGCAAACGCGTGCCGGTGTCGCTGAAACTGTTCCTCATGACCCTGGCGATCATCGACGACCTGGGCGCGATCATCATCATTGCGATCTTCTATTCCGGAGCACTGTCGACCTTGTCCCTGGCATTGGCCGCAGCCTGCATCGCGGCGTTGATCGGGATGAACCGACTCGGCGTGGTCAAGCTCGGGCCGTACATGATCATCGGGCTGATCCTCTGGGTCTGCGTGCTCAAGAGCGGCGTGCATGCCACGCTGGCCGGTGTGACCCTGGCCTTCTGCATTCCACTGCGTACGAAAAACGCCGAGCCTTCGCCGCTGCTGACCCTGGAACATGCCCTGCATCCGTGGGTGGCCTACGGCATCCTGCCGCTGTTTGCCTTCGCCAACGCCGGCCTGTCACTGAGCGGCGTGACCGCCGAAAGCTTCACTCACGACGTGCCGATGGGCATCGCCGTCGGCCTGCTACTGGGCAAGACCATCGGTGTCTACGGCCTGACCTGGCTGGCGGTAAAAATCGGCATCGCCGCCCTGCCCCAAGGCGCCAACTGGGGCCAGGTGCTGGGTGTGGCGATCCTCTGCGGCATCGGTTTCACCATGAGCCTGTTTGTCGGTTCCCTGGCCTTCGTGCCCGGCACCAGTGAATACGCCGGGATGGATCGAATGGGGATTCTGACCGGCTCGATACTGGCGGCATTGCTCGGTTATGCGGTGACGGCGGCGGCGAGTCGCAAGAACCCCGCACTGCCTTCCTGAGCGATAGAGAACACTCTTAGCGACATTCAGGATTCGTCCTACAGCCACGATTAGCCACGTTCGTTAACGTCGTGCAGCCCCTCTTTCAGGGGTTGCCGATGGACGAGCGAAAGGACAATCAGTGGCTGGCAACAAGGACATCCCTCGGGTTAAAAACCCACCGTCAGGCGATGGGCATCACGTCACCCACCGCTACATGACGGCCACCGAACTGGCCGAGCGGGACGCCAGGCAAAATGCCTACGACACCATGCTGGCGAGGCAGCAGGCCTTCGAAGACAGCCTTCAAGTCGCTACGAAAAAGGACGACGTTGTCCGCGCGGGCTGCGTGTTCGCCAAGTCCTGCAAGCTGCCCGACGCAATCATCGACTACACGAATCCCACTGGCGTTGTTCCGACTGACAGTCTGAAAGACTACGGCGAACTGATCCTGCTCGGTGCTCGCGAGGCCGATGAAAGCGGTGTTGTACCGCTCAAGAAAATCAGTGGCACTGCGGTTCCGGCAGGTTTCGGCAGTTTTGCTTTGACCGGCTCAGCATTCACCGCGCTGCCCGCTGTCGCGGCCAGCACCGCCGCGGCTACCTTGGCAGGCCTGGTGGCCCTGGTCATACCTTCGAGCCTTGGCGACAGCTCGCTCTATACCGAAGACCAACTGCGCGCCCTTAAACAGGCCCGCACTCGCGTACGCCTCAGAGTCGAGCAACAGGCTGACGGCAGTCTCAAGGGATACGGTTTCTACACCGGTAAAAACCGTGACTGGGAGATGGTCGATGTCGCGCAATTCGCCTTGCGCGGCAGTGAGCAGGTGGCGGACCTTGGAGACGGCGTTGAGCTGATCTGGACACCGGCCGAGGACGGTTCAAACATCCTCGGCATCCCCGCCCTGGAAGCCGCACCGCAAGCGCCGCACATCTGGGTTTACCCGCCGACGAAGGCGGCTGACAGCATCATCGTGAACCCGGTGTATCCGCCTGAGTACAAGGATTTCATTCTGGTGTTTCCGGCGGATTCGGGGGTGTTGCCGGCTTATATTGTGGTGAGTATTGCGGACCACAAATATCATCCGGCGCCAAAGGGGCTTACTGCTTTTCCTGATGCCACACCGGCAAAACAGAAAACACGGGTTAAAGGTAGAGGCACCCGAATGCGCTGGAGAACTGCTGAAGGGCGAATTCTAGAATGGGATTATCAGCATGGAGCAGTAGAAATGTACGACAAACGAGGTCGCCATCTTGGTGAGTTTGATGCTGAAACAGGTAATCAAAACAAGCCGGCAGATCCGAAAAGAAGGATAGAACCGTGAACCACGTAATTTATGCTTTTGATAAAGAAACAGAAGCGCTGGTATTCGAAGTGCCCGTCCCCGCAGACAACATTGAACAGCTGAGGGAGATAATGAGTTGGACTGAAGCTGAAGAAGAAATCTATGGCTATGACCTTGATTCCCAGCAGATAACAAAACTGGAAACGTTAGTTGGTCGATCATTCTACGATCCACAATACGATTTTCAGCTCGGTTGCTATGTAAGCAAGTAAACGCTCTGGTTCAACCCCACAGCCAAAAACAAAACCCCGACCAGCTCACCTGATCGGGGTTTTCTTTCACCCTACATTCCCGCTTAGTGCGCAACGCGGCTCGTACCATCAACCGTGGCAATCCGCACCCGCTCACCCACGCGGAACACTTCGTTTGGCTGAACTTCCTGCACGTAGGCGCGCATGCTGCCATCGTCTTCGCGCACGGTGATTTCAACACCTTGCGTACGGGTCAGGCCTTCTTCGGCAGCCGAGCCTATCAGGCCGCCGGCGACAGCGCCGATGACCGCTGCGACGATGCTGCCGCGACCGCCGCCAATGGCGCTACCGCCGACACCACCCACGGCTGCGCCCGCGACGCTGCCGATCGGGGTTTTGGTGCCTTCGATTTTCACCGGACGCAGGGCTTCGATGGTACCCATGCGAATCGTCTGCACACGACGCGCTTCGTCACGGGAGTAGGAGTCACCGGTCAGGCTCGATTGGCAACCGGAGAGCAACATCGCCATCGTGGAAAAGGAAGCAACCAGCAGAACAGACTTACGCATAGCATCAAACTCCATAGGACAGGTATCCATTAAACTCCGCAGCTTGACGCCTGTCACGGCATTGCCCGGATAAAATTGGTTTCATTCAGGCCCGATACAGGCGCTTTTTCGAACTCACATACAGTAGCGGCAAATTACAAAATCTGCGCCGCAGACCCAAGGACTTTCATGGATTACTTCATCATTGTCGTCACGACCGTTGCCGGCTTGTACTTCCATTGGTGGCTGTACGTGCGGATCAAACGCTGGATGGACCGCGATCTGGCGTTGTCACTGGCGGGTAAAGACGAACAGAAAAGAGCCTTTATGCTCCAGCAACTGGCGAACGCTCAAGCGCAGAAGATCAAGCGGCGGGACCTGCCTCAGTGGCTGGCGGCCGCTGCGGCAGGGTATCCCGATCGGTAGGCTATTTACGGCGCCAGGCGTTCACGAACCCAGTCGGTGCCTTGCAAGCGGTAGTTGAGGCGATCGTGCAGACGGCTCGGACGGCCCTGCCAGAATTCGATGCGCTCGGGTAGCAAACGATAACCGCCCCAGTGTTCGGGGCAGTGAGGCTGAGTATCGCTGAAACGTTGCTCGGTGTTCTTGAGCAGCGCTTCCAGTTCGTCGCGATCGGCGATCACCCGGCTCTGGGGCGAGGCCCAGGCACCGAGACGGCTGCCCAGAGGGCGAACCTGATAATAAGCGTCAGACTCTTCAGGCGTGACCTTCACCACCCGCCCTTCGATGCGTACCTGACGCTCCAGGGCTGGCCAGAAGAACGTCATGGCCGCCAATGGATTGGCTGCCAGTTGCTGACCCTTGTCGCTATCGTAGTTAGTGAAAAAGGTGAAGCCCTGCTCGTCCAGCCCCTTGAGCAGCAAGATGCGGCAATGCGGCCGCCCCTGCTGATCGACGGTCGCCAGCGTCATGGCATTCGCCTCCACCGGCACTTGCTCGGTTTTCACCGCGTCGGCAAACCACTGATGAAACAGCGCGAACGGCTCGGCCGGGGCTTGCGCCTCGGTCAGGCCATCTCGGGTGTAATCGCGACGCATATCTGCCAAGGGCCGGGTCATGGCGCATTCCTTTTGGTTAACGAATCACTTCTTTGTGTCATCGGCGACAGCGACTTTCTTGGTGTCGACAGCGGCTTTAGCCGGCGCAGTCTTTTTCACTACGGCTTTTTTGGCTGGAGCCTTGGCAGCCGCTTTCTTGGCCGGGGCCTTTTTCGTCGCCGGCACAGCCGCTTTCTTCGCAGCAGGCGCCGGGGTCACAGGCTTGGCCACTGGCTTGATGTCTTGCGCAGCGACCATGGCTTTCACGGGTGCAGGAGCCGGCATGTTGTACTTGCTCAGCAGCGCGACCATGGTGTTTGCCGGCGTCACCAACAGCTCGACGCGACGGTTCAAGGCACGACCTTCAGAACTGTCGTTGGCGGCGCGCGGAGCCTCACCACCCATGCCACGCAGCATCAGGCGATCACGTTGCAGACCGCTGAGACGGAAGATCGCCGCCACCGCTTGGGCGCGCTCCTGGCTCAGTTTCACGTTGGCCGGAGCGGCGCCCGACGTATCACTGTGACCGAGTACCAGCACGGCAGTTTTTGGATCGACTTCGAGGATTTTCGCGACACGGGTGAACGGGCCGAGGGTCACCGGCAGCAGCATGGCTGGACGGTCAGGGTTGAACGAGCCGTCTACCGGTGCAGTGACGACCAGCACGTTTTCACGGCGCTCGAGTTTCAGATTGCTGTCCTTGATCGCCTCACGCAGGCGCGGTTCGTAGTCGTCGAGCCAGGCTTGGGTGACTTTCGGGTCGGGCATCGGCACGGCCTTGGCGGTGCTCTGCTCCTTACCGCCGAACGGCCACCACCAATTGCCACCCGCATCGGCTTCAGCCTTGGCTGCAACGGCCGGCTTGGCTTCAGGTTTAACGTCCGGTTTCACGTCCGGTTTGGCCACTTTGTCGGCAGCGTCATCGGAACCGAACGGCCAGTACCAAGGGGATGCACTTTCAGCCTTGGCGACGGGTGCTGTTGCAGCAGGTTTCAGCGGGGCCGGGGCCGGTTCTTTGGTCGCAACCTTGTCGGATGAGCCGAACGGCCACCAGCTGCCGCCGTCTGCGTCATTTTGTGGGGTTTGTGCGCAACCGGTGATAGCGAAGCACAGGGCCAGGGCGAGAGTTTTATTGGATGACATTGGATATCCACAAAATGAAGTAATGAAGAATCAGACCGGGTTGGCCCGGATAAACAGCGCTTTGAAACCACAAAGGCTTTCGGGTTCCGGCCCTGGCCCCCTTAAGCGTGATTTACAGACAAGTGGCCAGTACTCGCACAAGCTTTTGCGCTCGTGGATCCATCAAGACGTACGGCCCCAGGGTATTTGTCACAAAGCCGAAGGCCACATCGTGTTCTGGGTCAGCAAAACCGATGGAACCGCCGGCGCCGGGGTGACCGAACGCCCGTGGGCCGAGGCCGTAGGTGGCGTTGGGTACGTCCGGTTGATCGAGCATGCAACCCAGGCCGAAGCGGGTCCGGGTCAATAAAGTCTTGTCTTCGCCGACGCTGTGTTCGCGGGTCAGCTCGTCGAGCATTTCGCTTTCCAGCAGACTGCCGTCGAGCAAACCGGCGTAGAACCCGGCCAGGCTGCGGGCATTGCCATGGCCATTGGCGGCCGGCTGCTGCATGCGCCGCCATTCCGGTTTGTTGGTGCTAGTCATTATAGACGGCGGGTTGGTAAAGGCCCGCGTGCTCATGGCCGTCGGCTCGCGCATGGTCACTTGCAGCAAGCGCTGGGCCGCGGCATCGCCAAGGTTGCCCTTGCTGCGGGCAATGTGTGCCACGCGATGAAATTCTTTGTCGGCGAGGCCGACGTGGAAGTCCAGCCCCAAGGGCTTCGCGACCCGCGCCACGATGGACTCGCCCGGCTCACGACCGTCGGCGCGACGCAGCAACTCACCGACCAGCCAGCCATAGGTGATCGCCGCATAACCGTGACCTTCACCCGGCTTCCACCATGGCGCTTCGGCAGCCAGGGCATCGACCATGGTCTGCCAGTCGTAAAGTGCTTCTGGCGCCAACAATTCGCGCAGGGCCGGCAGGCCGGCCTGATGGCAGAGCAAGTGGCGCAGGGTCACGGATTCTTTGCCGGCGGCAGCGAACTCGGGCCAGTAGCGGGCGACCGGGACATCCAGTTGCAGCTTGCCTTCGGCCACCAATTGCAGCGCGGTCACGGCGGTGAAGGTCTTGGTGCAGGAAAACAGGTTGGCAATGGTGTCGCTGTGCCAGGCTTCGGTGCCGTCCTTGTCAGCGGTACCACCCCAGAGGTCGAGGACAGTTTCACCGCCAATCCGGATGCACAACGCCGCGCCACGCTCCTGAGGATCGTCGAACAGCGCTGCAAAAGCTTCGCGCACCGCTTCGAACTTAAGCTCGTAATGACCCTGAATCTGCACCCACAACTCTCCCGGATAAACGCTCTATAAAGTGGCCCGCATTGTTCCAGCCCTTGAGGGATTTGGGAACAGGGTCGGGCCGGGCGGTCGCCCATGGAATTAATCAGGAGCCTCTGTGGCGAGGGAGCTTGCTCCCGTTGGGGCGCGGAGCGGCCCCCTATTCCCAGAATGGGACTGCTGCGCAGTCCAACGGGATCAAGCTCCCTCGCCACAGGGGATCTCAGTGCTTAATGACCATTGCCCGAATGCCCACCCGCATGACCGGCGCCCTTCTCCGCACCTTTGCCGGCAGCGCCTTGCTTGCCGCCCTTGCCTTCATGGTTTTCCGCCTCGGCTCTGGCCTTCTCGGCCTCTTTGCCGAGTTGATCGACAGTCTGCACATTGCTTTTGCGTACCGTGTCGACAAAGCCCTGGAACGGCAGGTCAGTAATGCCCACCAGCCCGAAGTGACCGTTCTCGCCATCCAGCAGGCGACCGGTCACCGGTTGATCGAGGTACTGGAACCAATGCACCCCGACAATCGAGGGTTCGCTCATCGCTTGTTTGAGGAAGTTGGCGTAGGCCGGGCCGCGGTCTTCTTCTTTGGCCAGTTGCGTCACGCCACCCCAGAACGGGCCGCGATCCGCCGATCCGAAGTTGAATTCGGTGATCAGTACGGGCTTGTCCAGGCTGCGCAGTCTGGCGAAGTCGTAACCGTCCTGGGGTTGCAAGGTGTACATATTGAAGCTCAACACGTCGCAGTATTGCGCGCAGGACTCGACGGCTTCCGGGGTGCTGATGGCAAAACGGCCACCCAGCAACAACTGGTTCGGCGCATGCCACTTGAGCGAGTCGGAGACGGTTTTGAAGTACGTGTCTGCGAACACTTTCTGGAAGTATTTGAAGTCGGCTTCGATTTCCGGGTACTCGGCGCTCGGCTGCGGCGGCACGAAGCCCGGGTCTTCCATCAATTCCCAGGCCGGCAGATCAATGCCCCATGCCTTGGAAAGGCCCGCCTGGTTGCGGTACTTGTCACGCAGCTGTTTGAGGAAGGCACGCTTGGCCGGCACATCGGTGGTCATTTTCAAAGTGCCGTAGGCCAGCGCGTAACGAGCCTTCGGGTCATCGCCGGGACCGGCCCAGGCCAGTTCATTGTCGGCGAAGTAACCGATCAGCCACGGATCGTCGCGATGGTCGCGGGCGGCGATGGCCACGGCGCGCTCGGTGGCCATGGCGAAACGCGGATCGAACGGATCGGGCATACCGCCCCACCAATCGGTGCCGGTGCTGATGCTGGCGTAATCGCCGACGATCGACAGCGGCAGGGTGTATGGCACTCGGTCAGCGTTGCCAAACACCGGTGCGCTCCAGTTGCCGAGGGTGTTGAAACCCCAGGCTTGCAGGCGATCGAGGGTGTGACTGGCCCAACGCTTTTCGTCGAAAACCACTTTGCAAGTCTCGACGGTTGTTTGCTCGGCCGCTTTTTCGACTGACGCTTCAACGGCGCCAGTCTTGGCCGCTTCGGCAACCCCGGCGCCGGATTCGGTCGCCGCAGGAGCGGCTGATTGCTCTGTGGCCTTGGCTGCCGTCGCCTCGACCGCATCGGCCTTGGCCGCTTGGGCAACACCGGCCTTGGTGTCGCTGCCCGGTGCGCAAGGCTCGCCATACAGACGCTGCAGGTTGGCGCCATAGAAATCGTACCAGCGCCCGGCATTGTAGGCTCGGCCCTGATCGGCGCCATTGCCGCCACGGTTGTCGCCTTCGCCATAGTAGCTGGCAAGGGGCTCGTCGGGTTTGGGCAGGGACTCGAACATCCACTCGCGACCGGCGACGTAGGTCTGGTTGACGCTCGGGTTCACGCTGTTGACGCCGAGGGAATAGAACGGATGCCCTTCCGGGGTCACCAGGTACCAGCGACCGTCACGTTTTTCTGTGCGGAAAAAGCCGCTGGCCTTGAACGCAGGGCCTTTGGTCCAGCCGCCGAACTTGTCCAGGGACTGCTTCTCACGCTCGGCCAGCCAGCTTTTCAGTTGTTGCTGTTCTTTGGTCGCAGCGGATTTCAGTTGCTCGTCGCTGCTGACCTTCTCCGGCCATTTGGCCCGGGTCGATTGGCCGTAGGCGTCCACCAGACCGCCATAAGCGGCCTTGGTGACAGCCTCGCCATCCTGCACGCCGAAGCGCTCGAGCAGGATGCTTTGGGCGACTTTGGGCTGATCCATCGACAAGGTCACTGACACCACTTGGCTGCGGTCCAGCTCACCGGCGCTGCTGGCCAGCAATACACGCTGGCCTTCGAAGTTGATCGGCATCGGCGGGCCGGCTTTCATGCCCTGGCTCAAAGGTGTACTCGGCTGCAGTGGCACCAGCAGGGTTTGCGCCGGGCCGGCCGGCAGATCGACGCGGCTGACCAGGGTCTTGCCGTCGTTGCTCTGGATTTTCACGTACAGGGTCACGGCCCAGTTCATCGCGCTCTGGATCCGCAGGCTCATGACACCCGACTGCGACCAGTCCCAGGCACCGGTCTGCGGCGTCAGACGCAACGTCGGCTGGGCCACAGGGTTGAAGGTCACGCGGCGCAGCACTTCACCTTCGGCCGTTTGCTCCGCGTTCGATTGCGGCAGGCTGGCGTCCTGGGTCGCCACCTGGACCACATCGGCGGGACGCACAAAGTTGAACAGCGTCTGTTGGCCGGCAGGGGCCGCCAGCAAAGGGGCTGCGAACATCAGAGCGAAAACAGCAGGCAACGAACGGCGAATCATAGGAACGAGGTTCTCCCTAACGACCTTCAATGGGCCAGTGGAAAAGCGATGGCAGAGAGATAGACAACGCGGCGGGCAAATTTGCCCACCGGTGTATCAGGAAATTTCACGACGGAAGGGTGGCAACGCATTGAGGATTGCCTTGCCGTAACGCTGGGTGACCAGACGACGGTCGAGCAAGGTGATGGTGCCGCGGTCTTCTTCGGTCCGCAGTAGGCGCCCGCAAGCCTGGACCAGCTTCAGCGAGGCATCCGGCACGGAGATTTCCATGAACGGATTGCCACCGCGGGCCTCGATCCATTCCGCCAGCGCCGCTTCGACCGGATCGTCGGGCACCGAGAACGGAATCTTGGCGATCACCACGTGTTCGCAGTAGGCACCGGGCAAATCCACGCCTTCGGCGAAACTCGCCAGGCCGAACAACACGCTCGAATCCCCGCCATCGACCCGCGCCTTGTGCTTGTTCAGGGTTTCCTGCTTCGACAGGTTGCCTTGAATGAACACTTGCTTGCGCCAGTCGCGGTCCAGACCGTCGAACACGTCCTGCATCTGTTTGCGTGAGGAGAACAGCACCAGGGTGCCACGTGAACCTTCTACCAGTTGCGGCAGGTCGCGGATGATCGCTGCGGTATGAGCCGGCGCATCACGCGGGTCGGCTTTGAGGTCCGGCACCCGCAACACACCGGCATCGGCGTGATGAAACGGGCTCGGGACCACGGCGGTCACGGCTGTTTTAGGCAGACCGGCACGCATACGGAAGCGGTCGAAAGTGCCGAGAGCGGTCAGGGTCGCCGATGTCACCAGCGCCCCGTAAGCCACGTTCCACAGGTTGCGCCGGAGCATATCCGCCGCGAGGATCGGGCTGGCATTGACCTCGATGTCGAACAGCGAACCGCTTTCGGCCAGGGTCAGCCAACGGGCCATGGGCGGGTTGTCTTCCGGGTCTTCGACGGTGAAAGCGGTCCACAGCTCCCAGTTGCCCGAAGAGCGCGACAACAGGCTGCCGAACAGTGGATACCACTCTTCGGCCTGGTTACTGGCGATGCCGATGTTGACCTCGCCATCCATGCCTTCCTTGAGCAGTTCAGTGAGCCGGGTGAACAGGTCGGTCAGGCGGGCAAAGCCCTTCTTCAGCTCGATGCCCATTTCGCGCATGTGCTCGGGAATCACCCCGCCGACGAATCGGTGACGCGGCCGCTCGCGACCTTCGACGTCTTCGCCGGGCTTGAAGTCGGCGGCTTGCTCACAGGCGCTGAACATGAACTGCTGCTGGGTCTTGATCTCCCGGGCCAGCTCCGGCACCTGCTCGATCAACTTGCCCAGATCGCCCGGCAGCGGGTGCTGGGCGAGTAATTTGGTGAGGTTCTTGGCGGTGGTTTCCAGCCAGTCGGCGGTGGAACGCAAACGGGTGTAATGCGCGAAGTGGCCGATGGCTTTGTCCGGCAGGTGGTGGCCTTCGTCGAACACATAGATGGTGTCACGCGGGTCCGGCAGAACCGCACCGCCGCCCAGGGCCAGGTCGGCCAGGACCATGTCGTGGTTGGTGACAATCACATCAACTTTGCCCATGCCTTCGCGGGCCTTGTAGAAGGCGCACTGGCCGAAGTTCGGGCAATGACGGTTGGTGCACTGACTGTGATCGGTCGTCAGGCGCGCCCAGTCGGCGTCTTCCAGCGCCGTCGACCAACTGTCGCGATCGCCGTCCCACTTATTGCCGGCGAGCTTCTCGATCATGCTGGTGAACAGCTTCTGGCTGGCCTCATCAACCTCGATCTTGAAGCCTTCTTCTTCGAACAGCTGCGCGGTGGCAGTCTGCGCATGACCTTCCTGGAGCAACATATCCAGCTTGGACAGGCACATGTAGCGGCCCCGGCCCTTGGCCAGGGCGAAGCTGAAATTCAGCCCGCTGTTGCGCATCAGGTCGGGCAAATCCTTGTAGACGATCTGCTCTTGCAGGGCCACGGTAGCCGTGGCGATCACCAGACGCTTGCCGGCGGCCTTCGCGGCAGGGATGGCCGCCAGGCTGTAGGCCACGGTTTTGCCGGTACCGGTGCCGGCTTCCACCGCGACAATCGCGGGGTCGCCACTGCGCCGGCCTTCGTCGTCGGTGTCGATGTCACCGAGGACTTTGGCAATTTCGGCGATCATCAGGCGTTGGCCGTAGCGCGGCTTGAGGCTCTTGGCTTCGAGAAAACGCGAGTAGGCGCCCTGGATCGTGGTTTTGAGTTCGGTGCTGATCATGGATTGTCGGGCGCAAAAACGCTGGATAAATTTTCAGTAGTTGGGATCGGCCGCTATCATACCGCGCTAATTAATCCCGCGCAGAACGGAGTACCTCAATGACACCTTTTGGCATCGTTTATACCCTGCATGTCCTGGCCGCCCTGGTTTGGGTCGGCGGCATGTTTTTCGCCTGGATGGTCTTGCGGCCCGCGGCGATGAAGGCGCTGGAAGGCCCTGCCCGGCTGAAGCTGTGGGTGGAAGTGTTTCAAGGTTTTTTCCGCTGGGTCTGGATCGCCGTAGTGCTTTTGCCGATCAGCGGTGTGGGCATGATTCATCTGCAGTTCGCGGGGTTTGAAGCGGCGCCGCGGTATGTGCAGGTGATGATGGGATTGTATGTGGTGATGACGGCGCTGTTTATCCGGATTCAGGCGCTGATGCTGCCGGAATTGCGCACGGCGGTGGCGGCTCAGGATTGGCCGACGGGCGCGGCGGTGCTGGGCAGGATTCGCCGGTTGGTGGGGATTAATCTGGTGGTCGGGTTGGTGCTGGTGGCGATTGCTGCTGCTCGGCCGTGATCGTTCCCACGCTCTGCGTGGGAATGCCTCAAGGGACGCTCCGCGTCCAGTGACGCGGAGCGTCACGGGCTGCGTTCCCACGCAGAGCGTGGGAACGATCGCTTGAGGGCTTACAACCGCTGAATCGTCACCGAACCCGCCACTCCCGCAGGCCCTGGCTGACCGTCGACACCGGGACGACCGCTCTTGCCGCCATCGGCTTTATAGACGACGCAGCCCTTGGCCTTGCCGCCCGCGCCAGGTTTACCCCCCGGACCTGCCGCGCCACCAACCCCGCCCGCAACCTCGACCTTGATCTGCTGCGCAGGGTAATCACGCGGCACTTCCAGCCGAACCAGCGCCCCTGGTGCGCCCGGCTGGCCGTCGCTGCCATTACTGCCATCGGCGCCGCGACCGGCCTGGCCCCAGGTACAACCCGGTGCTTGACCATTAGCCCCATCAAGGCCGACAAAACCTGGAGCTCCCGCGCCACCGCGAGCGTCTACCGACAATTGCGGCGCGTTCAACGCTTTGATCTGCAAATCCAGATTGCGTCCGGAGCGAGCGGCCTTGAGGTAAGTCCCCGGCGCGCCACGTGCAGTGATCTGACTGCCTTCGGCCAATTCGGCACGGCTGACCTTCAACGCCAGAGCTTGTTCGCTCGGCACAATGGCAATCCGCGCGTCGCGCCCCAGGTGCAGCTCGCCGACCGTCACTTCGGTCACGTTCGAGGGAATCAGCAAAGTCCCGTAATCGGCGACTTCCAGCCGTTCCAGTTGCAAGGTACTGGTGGTGTTGGGCAAGCGCATCAGCGAGTTGGTTTCGACGCTCACCACCTGCGCGCAGGCCAATGGGCTGATAAATGCAGCGAGCAGACAGAGTTTACGCATGGGAGGCCTTCGAAGCGGCCGGGGCCGGAATGGTTTGCAGGTGGAAAACGCCGAAAAAGACAATCTTCAGGCGATCACGCCAAGGATGGGCTCGACCTTTGAGGCTGCGGTTGCAGAACACCAGCTCCAGAAGATGGAGCCCTGCCAACACAGTGCCTGCAAAATTGATCAGCAGGTGAAACGGATGAACAAACGGTATGAGCAGATTGGCCAGCACCACCAACCAGAACAGCAGGGTCAACAACTTCCCCAGCCCCCAAAACACCTTCATACGCTCCTCCGTTGAGAATTATTCTTTGCGCGCACAGTAACGGCTTCCACGCGGGATATGCCAGAGGGCAACAGAAAATTCTTCCAGAAGGTCGCGGATTAGCCGCCGGATCAACCCGAATCGTTGTCCGACGGCTCTATCACGCGGTTATTAGTCACAGAGCTTAGCGATTGATGTGCAATTCCACGCGACGGTTTTGCGCCCGTCCTTCTTCCGTGTCGTTATCGGCCACCGGTTGGCTTTCGCCCCGGCCTTCGCTGGTGAGTTTGTTCGGCGCCACTCCCTGGCTCAACAGGTAGGCCGCGACGCTGCTGGCACGACGCTCCGACAGTTTCTGGTTATAGGCGTCCGAACCCTGGCTGTCGGTATGACCGATGACTTTAATGCTCACCACATCGGTGTTCTGCAATTTGGCCATCAACGAATCCAGCTCACTGCGCGCTTGGGGCATCAGCTCGGATTGGTTGTAAGCGAACAGCACGTTGCCGTTCAGGGTGATGACTTCGGAGACCGGTGCTTCAACAGGTTTCACGCTGGCCGGGTATTGCGGCAGCGGGCAACCGTGATGTTCGACAGGTGTATCGGCGGGCGTATCGGGGCAACGATCACGTCGGTCGAAGACACCATCATCGTCTTCATCGCCATCCTGGGCGTAGCAGATCAGGCCACCGGTCAAGATCCCGAGCGCCGCTCCACCGGCTGCCCAGCCACCACTTTCGATCGCGCCCAAACCGCCGCCGACCAGTCCGCCAATGACGCTGCAGATCGGCCACGTACGTTGATTGAGGGGGGCGGTGCCATCGCTGTGAGTCGCACAACCGGTCAGAAGACTGCCAAGCAGCAGAACCGGCAAGACGGTCCTTGTGAGAACGCTCATTGTGAATGCTCCTGTGTCACCGGCCCATACCGGTCACACAGGAGTAAAGACCCGCATCCGCGACTGTACAAGCCGCGGAACGGGAGAGGCCTAGCGGTTGATTTTGATTTCCGTGCGCCGATTCATCGAACGGCCGTCAGCGGTTTTATTATCGGCCACCGGTTGGCTTTCACCAGCACCGGTCACAGACACGAAACTGCTGCGTGGCACGCCTTGGGAAATCAGGTATTCCACCACTGAATGGGCGCGTCTATCCGACAGTTTCTGGTTGTAGGCATCACTGCCGACACTGTCGGTATGACCGGTGACGGTCAGTTGGGCGGTGGAGGATTCCTGTTTCAGGCGCGTGGCAATGGTGCTGAGTACGTCCTTATCGGCAGGGGTGAGCTTGGCCGAGTCGAACTGGAAGTGCACATCACGGATAACGATGACTTCTTCCTTGACCACCGCCGCCTCCTCGACCACCGGCGCAGGCGCGGGTGGAGGGCAGCCGTTGGCATCGACCTGCACGCCTTTAGGTGTGCCCGGGCACTTGTCGCGGCTGTCCGGTACGCCATCGCCGTCTTCGTCGCCGTCACCATGCACCCAGCAATAAGCGGCTGCCGTGCCGCCGACCAGCAGCGCGCCATACCCCGCCCATGCCGAGCTTTCGGTCGCGCCGAGCCCCGCACCGATAACACCACCGACCGCCGCACAGGACGGCCAGTCGGTTTTCTGCAAACCTGCGCAACCAGTCAACACACTGGTTAGCAGAACCAAGGGTAATGCTGTCCGAATTATGCTCATCTAGTTCTTCTCCTGAGGGATCGGCTTAAAACCGATTCTAGGGAGTAAAGACCCGACTTTTAATCTCCGCCAGCAATAGGCCATTGCTGTTTTGCCCCGTGTTCACGGAAGATCGGCGCTTTTTGGTTAAACCCGCCAGAAGGGACGCTAGGCCCGGACGTTGGGGCAGGCTAATCTTGGCGCTCTGATTGAGGATCTTCGATGATTGCAGGTATTTCTTCGCGCACGCCCCAGCAAGCGTTGGCCGCTTTGCTTGATCGTTATGCCCCGGCGCGTCTGTTACTGATTGGCGCCAGCGAATTCCCCGCGCTTGAGGCATTCAAACTCGCACACCCGGACAGCATCGTCGCCTTTGCTGCACCCGGGCCACTGCCCGCCGAACTGGCAGCACAGCGGTTTAACCTGGCGCTGGTGGTCGATTGCCTTGAACACTTGCCCAAGCGCGACGGCCTGAATCTGCTCGGCGGGATACGCAACCTCAATGCCAGTCGCATTGCGGTACTGGCCGACTTGCCGGCATGCGGTTGGCAGGAGACGGACTTTTTCTCCCTGGCGCTGCAAGCCAGTGAACGCTTCCAGCGCGATGATCAAGTACTGACCCTGTTCACCTATGATCTGCTTGACTATAAACAGGTGCCCGACTGGCTTAACTCACGCTTCTGGGCCAATCCGGAAAACTTCGGGAAATATTGGTGGTAACGCAATGAGTACATCCATTTGCCCTTGCGGCAGCGGCACGCTGCTCGATGCCTGCTGTGGCCATTACCACGCCGGCCACCCCGCTCCCAGCGCCGAAGTCTTGATGCGTTCGCGCTACAGCGCCTATGTATTGGGGTTGATCGATTATCTAGTGGCGACCACCCTGCCCGCACAACAGGCCGGCCTGGATCGCCAGTCGATCAGCGACTGGAGCGCCCAAAGCACCTGGCTGGGCCTGGAGGTGGAAAGCGCCGAAGTCTTCGGCGGACAGCCGGAGCACGCCTTCGTCACCTTCACCGCTCGCTGGCACGACAGCAGCGGCGAACACAGTCACCGCGAACGTTCGTCATTCGTACAGAACGCCGGCCACTGGTATTTCATCGACCCCACCGTGTCACTCAAGGCCGGACGTAACGATGCATGCCCGTGCGCCAGCGGGCAGAAGTTCAAGAAGTGCTGCGCGAGTTACTTTGGCGCTTGAGGTCGCCGACCGCAAAAAAGATCGCAGCCTTCGGCAGCTCCTACGCGCCTGTGGGCGCCGCCGAAGGCTGCGATCTTTTTAAGGCTAGACTGGGTCTCAAGGGAGATACCTCACCATGACCCGTCAACGGCGCGCATTACAGCTGCTCACCCTGCTCCTGTTTCTGGCGCTCGGCGGCTGTGCGTCGTGGTTCGACGACGACTTGCCGGAGCCGCAGGTGCATCTGGTCAAGGTCGAGGTGGTCCGGGCCAAACTACTGGAGCAGAAATTCCTGCTGCATTTTCGCGTCGACAATCCCAATGACCAAGACCTGACGGTGCGTGCCCTGGAATATCGCATTCACCTGGGGGACATACTGCTGACCGAAGGCGAGCACGAACACTGGTTCACGGTCGGCCCCAAACGCAGTGCTTATTTTAAAGTACCGATCCGCACCAACCTGTGGCCGAAAGTCCGGGACCTGGTCAAGCTGCTGAAAAAACCCGACCAACCCATTCCCTATCGTCTGGAAGGTGAACTGGAAACCGGTTTATTCATCGCGCACTACGTGCACCTGGCGCGTAATGGCGTGATAATCGCCGCCGATTTAATTCCGGAGTGACCCCGATGACCCAGCAACCTCATGTCCATGGCCCTGACTGCAACCACGATCATGACCATCACGACCACCATGATCACGACCATGGCCATGTCCACGGCCCGAACTGCGGCCACGCCCACCAGGAACCGGTGCGCAACGCCCTGAAAGACGTCGGCCGCAACGACCCTTGCCCATGCGGCAACGGCAAGAAATTCAAGAAGTGCCACGGCGCTTGATGCTTCGGGCGGATATCTTTTTCGCCTGTTGAATCGCTATCGCGGGCAAGCCCGCTCCCACAGGGATCTTTTGTGAACACACAAAATTGTGAGCACCGCCGATCAACTGTGGGAGCGAGCCTGCTCGCGATGACGGAGGCACATTCACTATCAATTTGGCCGTTAGACCGCTATCGCGAGCAGGCTCGCTCCCACAGGTTTTCAGCCAGCCGTTAATATTTCTGCTGTGCCGACGACCGTCGCATACTCGCCATGCAAATTGCCCAGCGACATCGCGTGCACTTCCTCGGCTGAATGAGCATTGCCAAAGTAATCCGCTTTATCGAAGGTAAAGCACGCATCCTCAGCAACCCACGCTTCAAACCCCAGATTCCCGGCCGTTCGCGCCGTGGACTCCACCGAGTTGTTGGTCGCCACACCAACGATGATCAACTGATCGATCCCCGCCTCGCGCAAGCGTGCTTCCAGCCCCGTCGAACAAAAGGCATCCGGCACCTGTTTCTGAATCAGCCACTCACCCATCGATGGTTGAAAACGCTCCTGAAATTCCACCCCCGATTGCTGCGGCCAGAACACTGAATCCTCTGAGCGGGACAGGTGCTGCACATGAATCACCGGCCGCCCGGCTCGACGCCAATGCCCCAGCAATTCCAGGATGCGCTCTTCGGCCTGAGGGTTGTTTCGACGGCCCAACCTGGGATGCAGGATGCCTTTTTGTTGATCGATGATGATCAGCGCCGCTTTGGTCTTGAGCTCCATGCCGACTTTTCTCCTGCTGGGGCATTGAATTTCCCGCACTTCAGCATCACCTATTGCTACTGGCAAGCCATCCAACGCAAACAGGACGACCTGATGCCGGCGGTCGCTGTCCGTACCTGACGATGTCTCTTGATTTGGAGTACTTCATGATCGACTTGTATTACTGGACCACCCCCAACGGCCACAAGATTTCTATATTCCTGGAAGAAGCCGGCCTGCCGTACAACGTTTACCCGATCAACATCAGCCAGAACGACCAGTTCAAACCCGGATTCCTGAAGATCTCGCCGAACAACAAAATCCCGGCCATCGTCGATCATGAGCCGGCCGATGGCGGTGAACCGTTGGCACTGTTCGAGTCGGGGGCGATTCTGCTGTACCTCGCGGAGAAAACCGGCAAGTTCCTGCCCAAGGATCTGCGCGGACGCCAGCAAGCGTTGCAATGGTTGTTCTGGCAGATGGGTGGCCTGGGGCCGATGGCCGGGCAAAATCATCACTTCAGCCAATTCGCACCAGAGAAAATCCCCTACGCGATCAAGCGCTACATCGACGAAACCGCCCGCCTGTATGGGGTGCTCGACAAGCAATTGGCCAACAATGACTTTGTCGCCGGCAGCGAATACAGCATTGCCGACATGGCAATCTACCCGTGGATCGTTTCTCACAAGTGGCAAAGCCAGAACCTGGAAGACTTCCCCAACGTATTGCGCTGGTTTACCCACATCCAGAACCGCCCGGCGACGGTGAAGGCGTATGCGCTGGTGGCCAAGGTCAATCCGCCTAAATCCTGAGGCCCTGCACTCTGATCGTTCCCATGCTCCGCGTGGGAATACCTCAACGGACGCTCCGCGTTCGGCTCTGAATGTGACGCAGAGCGTCACGGGCTGCATTCCCACGCAGAGCGTGGGAACGATCACCGTAAAGAAATAACACCGCCGCCGCTTGCGCGGCTTCCTCCTGCTCACTAACGTAGCGCCTTTATTGCGCCTCTACCCCCGCAGGAGCTTTGCCATGGCCTCGCCAGCCCTCACACATTTTCTTCCCCGGTTCGGCGTTGCCGCAGCAGTGGCCGGTGTTTTAAGCCTGACCGGTTGTCAGACCTGGAACACTCAAGACACCCTCCCGCCTACCTCCGGCGTGCAACCGCTCAAAGGCCTGGCGCAGAACGTTTCGATTCGACGCAATGCCATGGGCATGCCGCTGATCGAGAGCAATAGCTTCCACGATGCGCTGTTCACCCTCGGCTACGTGCATGCCAGCGACCGCATCAGCCAAATGGTCACTCTGCGTTTGCTGGCCCAGGGCCGTCTGGCGGAGATGTCCGGTTCGGACTTGCTCGACGCCGACCGCTACATGCGTGCGGTCAACCTGAAGAAAAGCGCGGGTGAGCTGTACAAAGCCTCTTCGCCGCGCCTCAAGCGTTTCTTCGAAGTCTATGCCCGTGGGGTCAACGCCTACCTGTTCCGCTACCGCGACAAACTGCCTGCGGACCTCGCGGCCACTGGCTATAAGCCGGAATACTGGAAACCTGAAGATTCGGCGCTGATTTTCTGCCTGCTGAATTTCAGTCAATCGGCGAACCTGCCGGAAGAAATTTCCTCATTGATGCTGGCCCAGACAGTCAGTACCGACAAGCTGGCGTGGCTTGCGCCGTCTGCTCCCGATGAAAAACTGCCAGTCGCAGAAGCGGAAAAACTTCAGGGCATCAAACTCAATGGGCAAATCCCGGGGCTGAGCGAAATCAGCAAAGCCACGGGCCAACTGTCCGACCTGAATCTGCTGGGCGCCACGTCTTCTAACAACTGGGCGATTGCCCCGCAACGCAGCCGCAGCGGCAAAAGCCTGTTGGCCAGCGACAGCCATGGGCCGCTGGGCGTGCCGTCGCTGTTCAATTACGTGCAGATTCGCGCGCCGAAATACCAGGCCTCCGGCGTGACTATTGCCGGGTTACCCATGGTGCTCGGTGGTTTCAACGGCAAAGTGGCGTGGAGCATGACCACGGTCATGGGCGACAACCAGGACCTGTTCCTGGAAAAAATCAAACGCCAGGGCAACGGCCTTTCTTACGAAGTCAGCGGCAAATGGCAGCCGGCGATCGTGCGCAACGAAACCTACTTCGTCAAAGGCCAGAAGCCGATTCGCGAAGCGGTGTACGAAACCCGCCATGGACCGCTGCTCAACAGCGCCCAAGGCACCGCGTTGGCGAATGGTTTCGGCTTGGCCTTGCAGACGCCGAACTTCACCGACGACAAAACCCTGGACGCCTTTTTCGATCTGTCCCGAGCACAGAGCGTCGAGAAAGCCTCGGACGCCAGCCGTGAGATCCGCGCCATCGCCCTGAATCTGGTGTTTGCCGATGCCAGCAACATCGGCTGGCAAGTCACCGGTCGCTACCCGAACCGTCGCGAAGGCGAAGGCTTGCTGCCGTCGCCGGGCTGGGAAGGTCGCTACGACTGGGACGGTTACGCCGACCCAATGCTCCATCCGTATGACCAGGACCCGGCTCAAGGCTGGCTCGGCACCGCCAACCAGCGGGTCATTCCCCATGGCTACGGCATGCAACTGTCCAATTCCTGGTCGGCGCCGGAGCGCGGTGAACGCATGGCCGAACTGGCGGGCGTGGGCAAACACGACACGCGTAGCCTGATCGCCATGCAATACGACCAGACCACCACCTTCGCTGCCAAGCTGAAGAAGATGTTTGAAGCACCGGGCATGTCCCAGCCACTCAAGCAAGCCATCGAAGCGTTGCCGGTGGCCGATCGCGGCAAGGCTCGCGAGGCTTATACGCGTTTGATGGCTTTCGACGGCAAACTCAGCCCGACCTCCGCCGACGCGGCGATCTACGAGCTGTTTTTGCAGGAAAGCACCCAGCAGATTTTCCTCGACGAACTGGGCCCGGAAAGCAGCCCGGCGTGGAAAGCCTTTATTGCCAACGGCAAGTTGTCTTACGCGGCTCAGGCCGATCACCTGCTGGGCCGTGAGGACAGTCCGTTCTGGGACGACCTGCGCACCTCGCAGAAAGAAGACAAACCGGCGATTCTCGCCCGTAGCCTGGCGGCCGCGATCAGTGCGGGGGACAGCCAGTTGGGTGGCGATCACAAAGCCTGGCAGTGGGGCAAACTGCATCGCTACGAATGGAAGAACGCCAGTGGCCAGACCGTGCGCGGTCCGCTGCCAGCCGGCGGCGACCACACCACGCTCAACACCGCCGCGTTCACCTGGGGTCAGGACTTCAACACCACGCTGGCGCCGGCCATGCGCTTTATCGTCGATTTTGGCCAGGCCGAACCGCTGATGGGCCAGAACGGTAGCGGCCAGTCCGGCAACCCGGCCAGCGCGCACTATCTCGACAGCGTCGAGCCATGGCTCAAGGGGCAATACATCAGCCTGCCGATGCAGCCGCAAAACTTTGACAAAATCTACGGCAAGACGCGGTTGACCCTCACGCCTGGCAAGTAACCTCAAGAGGGACCGGGCAGGCTCGCGAAAGCATGCTGCCGGTCCCATTGATGCTGAAAATCCATTGTGGCGAGGGAGCTTGCTCCCGCTCGACTGCGCAGCAGTCGCAAAACTGACGTCGGTGTTCTAACTGGATCTGCGCGGTGGCAGATTCGGGGCCGCTGCGCGCCCCAGCGGGAGCAAGCTCCCTCGCCACAAGTGCGATAATTCCTCTCTAAAAAGCCTTAACTGGCTTGCTCGCAAAAGCGGCCTGTTTAACGCCTCCATTCTTCCCGAAAATAAATAGAACTTCTCGTCTCGCGTAAACCTCCTAGCTAACAGGCCTCTCCATTCTGGTAACAATATGGACCTTGTTATCGCTCGTCCTGAAGGTTTGTACTGCCCGCCCGGTGATTTCTATATCGACCCATGGCAGCCGGTCGAACGCTCGGTCATCACCCACGCCCACAGCGACCATGCTCGCCGTGGCAATCAACATTATCTGGCAGCGGCACCGGGGGCAGCCATCCTGCGTGCGCGTCTGGGCCAGGACATCAACCTGCAAACCTTGCCTTATGGCGAGCCATTGCTGCACCGCGGTGTAAAACTGAGTTTTCACCCCGCGGGCCACGTACTCGGCTCTGCCCAGGTACGTCTGGAATATGGCGGGGAAGTCTGGGTCGCCTCGGGGGATTACAAGACCGAGCCCGATGGCACCTGTGCGCCATTCGAACCGGTGCGTTGCCACACGTTCATCACGGAATCGACGTTCGGCTTGCCGATTTACCGCTGGCAACCCCAGACGCAGATCTTTGCCGAGATCAATCAGTGGTGGCGGGCCAATGCGGCGGCCGACAAGACCAGCGTGCTGTTCTGCTATGCCTTCGGCAAGGCTCAACGGATTCTCCACGGCATCGATGCCAGCCTCGGCCCCATTCTGGTACATGGCGCGGTTGAACCCATCAATCGGATTTATCGCGAGAGCGGCATTTATTTACCGCCAACGATCTATGCCGGCGAAGTTAAAAAGCATGACCCGATGATGCGCAAGGCCTTGGTCCTCGCACCTCCTTCTGCGGGTGCCAGCCCTTGGGTACGGCGTTTCGGTGATTACAGCGATGGCTTCGCCAGCGGTTGGATGCGCTTGCGCGGTACACGACGCCGGCGCAGTGTGGACCGCGGTTTTGTGCTATCGGATCACGCCGACTGGCCCGGCCTGCTTTGGGCCATCGAACAAACCGGAGCCGAACGCGTGATCGTCACCCATGGTTCAATCGGGGTATTGGTGCGCTATCTGCGCGAACAAGGCCTCGATGCCATGAGTTTCAGCACCGAATATGGCGATGATGAAGAAACCACAGTCCTCGAACCCGAGAGCGCCGAGGTGCTGGCATGAAAGCCTTCGCCGACTTGTATGCCGAACTCGACGCCACCACCTCGAGCAACGCCAAACTGGCGGCGATGCAGAGCTATTTCGCCCAAGCCGCACCTGAAGATGCCGCTTGGGCGGTGTACTTTCTGTCCGGTGGGCGCCCTCGACAATTGGTGCCGGTACGAATGCTGCGGGAAATGGCCACAGCGTTTTCCGGACTCTCGCCCTGGCTGTTCGAAGAAAGTTATCAGGCCGTAGGTGATCTGGCGGAAACCATCTCGCTGGTGCTGCCCGAAATGCCCCACACCTCTACCGATGGGCTGGCGGTGTGGATTGAAGACAAACTGCTGCCGCTGCGTAACGCGCCCCCGCTAACCCTCGCCGAATGCTTGCCCGCCTTGTGGGCGCAACTGGATCGCCAGAGTCTGATGCTGTGCATCAAACTGATCACCGGCAGTTTCCGTGTCGGGGTCTCCAAATTGCTGGTTACCCGCGCCTTGGCGGCGATGGGCGGGCTCGACAGCAAACGCGTGGCCCAGCGGCTGGTGGGTTACACCGATCTGTCCAACCGCCCAACCGCCGCCAGTTACCTGAAGCTGATCGCCCCCGAATCACCCAATGAGCATGCCCAACGGGGTGGTCAGCCCTACCCGTTTTTCCTCGCCCATGCGTTGTCGCACCCGATCGAGCAGTTCGACGCCCTGCTCGGCCCCGTCAATCAGTGGCAAGTGGAATGGAAGTGGGACGGCATCCGCGCTCAAGTGGTCAAGCGCGATGGGCGCTTGTGGATCTGGTCACGAGGTGAAGAGCTGTTAAGCGAGCGCTTCCCCGAACTGGACAGCCTGGTTCATGACTTACCCGACGGCACGGTGATCGACGGTGAAATCGTCGCCTGGAAAGCCGCACAACCAGGCACCGAGGACGCCTTCGACCCGAAGTCGACGTCGTCACCCGCCGTGCAACCCTTCGCTCTGTTGCAACAGCGGATCAGCCGTAGAACGCTGAGCAAGAAAATCCTCGATGAGGTGCCCGTGGTGATCCTGGCCTATGACCTGCTGGAATGGCAGGGTGAGGATTGGCGTAACCAGACCCAAGCCACGCGCCGCACTCAGCTGGAGCAACTCATCCTCAACTGCGCAAACCCGGTATTAATGAGCTCCCCCGTGCTGACCGGCGAAGACTGGTTCGACCTTGGCCGTCAACGGGAAGCCTCCCGCAGACTGGGCGTCGAAGGCATGATGCTCAAGGCCCGCGATGCGCTGTATGGCGTCGGGCGGACCAAGGACATGGGCGTGTGGTGGAAATGGAAAGTCGACCCGTTCAGCGTTGATGCGGTGCTGATCTATGCCCAGCAGGGCCATGGCCGCCGGGCCAGCCTCTACACTGATTACACGTTCGCGGTGTGGGACGGTCCTCCTTCTGCCCGCGAGCGAACGCTGGTGCCTTTCGCCAAGGCTTACTCCGGGTTGACTGACGAAGAAATGCGTCAGGTCGACAGCATCGTACGCAAGACCACGGTGGAAAAATTCGGACCGGTGAGTAGTGTGAAACCGACTTTGGTGTTTGAGCTGGGATTCGAGGGTATTGCCCTGTCGAAGCGGCATAAGAGCGGGATTGCGGTGCGGTTTCCGAGAATGCTGCGTTGGCGGCAGGACAAATCGGTGGAGGAGGCTGACAACTTGGCGACGTTGCAGGATTTGCTCGCCTGACCTGATTTCTGTGTTGCACCAATGCAGATCAGTAAAGTTGCAGAACCTATGGGAGCGGGCTTGCTCGCGAAGGCGGTGTGTCCGGCAACATTAATGTTGACTGACACTCCCTCTTCGCGAGCAAGCCCGCTCCCACATGGATTGTGGCTTAGCTGATCTGGCGGTGGGCTCCCCACACTGCGCACCATCCAGGCGCAGGGATCTGGCGATGCCCGTTTTCGTGCATAAAATCCCGCTTTACCGCTTCTTGTATTACCTTTTAAACGCTTGTTCGGGACTCTGGTTCGGAAATTGCTACTTTTAATAGGTCTTACGCTTTTCAGTAACAGTACTTCTGCGCCACAAGCGCTCATATTGGTTCTTAGGGATTGAATAATGAAAAAAGCATTGCTGACCCTTTCTGCACTGGCGTTGTGCATGGCTGCCGGCTCCGCGCTGGCCAAGGAATACAAAGAATTGCGTTTTGGCGTTGACCCTTCTTACGCGCCGTTCGAGTCCAAAGCAGCCGACGGTAGCCTGGTAGGCTTCGACATCGACCTGGGCAATGCAATTTGCGCCGAGCTGAAGGTCAAGTGCAAATGGGTCGAAAGCGATTTCGACGGCATGATTCCGGGCTTGAAAGCCAATAAATTCGACGGTGTGATCTCTTCGATGACCGTCACCCCGGCCCGCGAAAAAGTCATCGATTTCTCCAACGAGTTGTTCTCCGGCCCAACCGCTTACGTGTTCAAGAAAGGTTCCGGCCTGACCGAAGACGCCGCTTCGCTGAAGGGTAAAACCGTCGGTTACGAGCAAGGCACCATCCAGGAAGCGTACGCCAAAGCGGTGCTGGACAAGGCTGGCGTGAAAACCCAGGCCTATCAGAACCAGGATCAGGTGTATTCCGACCTGACTTCCGGCCGTCTCGACGCAGCGATCCAGGACATGCTGCAAGCCGAACTGGGCTTCTTGAAGTCACCAAAAGGCGAAGGCTACGAAATCAGCAAGCCGGTCGACAGCGAATTGCTGCCGTCGAAAACAGCGATCGGTATCTCGAAAGGTAACAAAGACCTCAAGGCACTTTTGGATAAAGGTATCAAAGCGTTACACGACGATGGCACCTACGCCACCATTCAGAAGAAACACTTTGGCGATCTGAATTTGTACAGCGGCAAATAATGCCCGGCGCCCATCTCGCGATGGGCGCTTTTTTCACCCGATCAGGTTGCTGATTTATGTTCGAAAACCTATTACAAAACCTGGGGCTCTCAGCCTTCAGCCTCCAGGGCTTCGGTCCGTTGCTGATGGAAGGCACCTGGATGACCATCAAATTATCGGTGTTGTCGCTGTTGGTGGCCGTGTTGCTCGGCTTGCTGGGCGCCAGTGCCAAGCTGTCAAAAGTCAAACTGGTACGTGTTCCGGCCCAGATCTACACCACGCTGATTCGTGGGGTGCCCGACCTGGTGCTGATGCTGCTGATCTTCTACAGCCTGCAAACCTGGCTGACCTCGTTTACCGACTTCATGGAATGGGAATACATCGAGATCAACCCGTTCAGCGCCGGGGTCATCACCCTGGGCTTCATTTACGGTGCGTACTTCACCGAAACGTTTCGCGGGGCGATCCTCGCCGTGCCACGGGGCCAGGTTGAAGCCGCCACCGCCTACGGTCTCAAACGCGGCCAGCGTTTTCGTTTCGTGGTGTTCCCACAAATGATGCGCTTCGCCCTGCCGGGTATCGGCAATAACTGGATGGTGATGCTCAAGGCCACCGCGCTGGTCTCGATCATCGGCCTGGCCGACCTGGTCAAAGCCGCGCAGGACGCCGGTAAAAGCACCTATCAACTGTTCTACTTCCTGGTGCTGGCCGCACTGATTTACCTGGTGATCACCAGCGCCTCCAACGTCGTCCTGCGCTGGCTCGAACGCCGCTACGCCGCCGGCTCCCGGGAGGCCGTACGATGATCGAACTCTTGCAGGAATACTGGAAACCCTTCCTTTATACCGACGGTTACAACATCACCGGCCTGGCCATGACCATGTGGCTGCTCAGCGCTTCGATCTTCATCGGCTTTCTGGCGTCGATCCCGCTGTCCATCGCCAGGGTTTCGCCCAAGATCTACATCCGCTGGCCAGTGCAGTTTTACGTCTACCTGTTCCGGGGTACGCCGCTGTATATCCAGCTGCTGATTTGCTACACCGGTATCTACAGCCTGGCGGCCGTGCGCGCCCAGCCGGTCCTCGATGCGTTCTTTCGCGATGCGATGAACTGCACGATCCTGGCCTTCGCCCTGAACACCTGCGCCTACACCACGGAGATCTTCGCCGGGGCGATTCGCAGCCTGCCTCACGGAGAAATCGAAGCGGCCAAGGCTTATGGTCTGTCAGGCTGGAAGCTCTACGCCTACGTGATCATGCCGTCAGCCCTGCGTCGCTCGTTGCCTTATTACAGCAACGAAGTGATTCTGATGCTGCACTCGACCACCGTGGCGTTCACCGCGACCATCCCGGATGTATTGAAAGTCGCTCGCGACGCGAACTCTGCGACCTTCCTGACATTCCAGTCGTTCGGCATCGCCGCGCTGATCTACCTGACCGTTACCTTTGCGCTGGTCGGCCTGTTCCGTCTCGCCGAACGCCGATGGCTGGCCTTCCTCGGGCCGACTCACTAGGACAACTCGTACATGCGCCACCAGATTCATGACCTGCTGGCCCCGCTGCCGGGGACCGTGCGACAGATTCACAGTTTCCACTTCGGCCCGTCGTCGGCCAAAGGCAAGATTTACATTCAGTCCTCCCTGCATGCCGATGAATTGCCCGGCATGTTGGTGGCCTGGCACCTCAAGCAGCGTCTGGCGGAGCTGGAAGCCGCCGGCCGGCTGCGCAGCGAAATCGTGCTGGTGCCCGTGGCCAACCCGGTCGGCCTGGAACAAGTGTTGATGGACGTTCCACTGGGCCGCTACGAGCTGGAAAGCGGGCAGAACTTCAATCGCTGGTTCGTCGACTTGAGTGAAGAAGTCGGCAACGAGATCGAAGGCCTGCTCGGCGACGATCCACAACGCAACCTCGAATTGATCCGCGACAGCCTGCGCAAGGCGTTGGCGCGGCAGACCGCAGGCACTCAACTGCAATCCCAGCGCCTGACCCTGCAACGGCTGGCCTGCGATGCGGACATGGTGCTGGACCTGCATTGCGATTTCGAAGCCGTGGCGCACCTTTACACCACGCCCGAGGCCTGGCCCAGGGTCGAGCCACTGGCGCGCTACATCGGTTCTGAAGCCAGTCTGCTGGCTACCGATTCGGGTGGCCAATCGTTCGATGAATGCTTCACCCTGCTCTGGTGGCAGTTGAAAGAGCGCTTCGGCGAGCAGTTCGAGATTCCGCTGGGCAGTTTTTCAGTCACTGTCGAATTACGCGGCCAGGGTGACGTCAATCACCCGCTGGCCAGCCTCGACAGCCAGGCGCTGATCGATTATCTGATTCATTTCGGCGCGATTGCCGGTGAGCCGGCGCCATTACCGGAACTGCCCTACCCGGCGACACCGCTGGCCGGCGTCGAACCGGTGGCTACACCGGTGGGCGGGCTGCTGGTGTTCACGGCTCTGCCCGGGGAATACCTGGAAGCCGGGCAACTGATCGCCGAAGTCATCGACCCGATCAATGATCGCGTCACCCCTGTTCATTGCACCGCCGCCGGCCTGATGTACGCCCGTTCGCTGCGGCGCATGGCCACTGCCGGCATGGTGATCGCCCACGTCGCGGGCACCGAAGCCTATCGCAGCGGCTATCTACTTTCGCCTTGAGGATGCATGCCCCATGTACAAACTGACCATTGAAGGCCTGCATAAAAGCTATGGCGATCATAAGGTGCTCAAAGGCGTTTCGCTCAAGGCCAAGACCGGCGACGTCATCAGCCTGATCGGCGCCAGCGGCTCGGGCAAAAGCACCTTTTTGCGCTGCATCAACTTTCTCGAACAACCCGACGACGGCACCATGAGCCTGGACGACCAGAACATCCGCATGGTCAAGGATCGCCATGGCATCCACGTGGCCGACGCCGATGAGCTGCAACGGATTCGCACCCGCCTGGCCATGGTGTTCCAGCACTTCAACCTGTGGAGCCACATGACGGTGCTGGAAAACATCACCATGGCCCCGCGCCGGGTCCTGGGTTGCAGCAAGCAAGAAGCCGAAGACCGTGCCCGACGTTACCTCGACAAGGTTGGCCTGGCGGCGCGCGTGGCGGATCAGTACCCGGCGTTCCTGTCGGGCGGCCAGCAACAACGGGTAGCCATTGCCCGCGCACTGGCCATGGAACCGGAAGTCATGCTGTTCGACGAACCGACCTCGGCGCTCGACCCGGAACTGGTGGGCGAAGTGCTCAAGGTCATCCAGGGCCTGGCCGAAGAAGGCCGGACCATGATCATGGTCACCCACGAAATGAGCTTCGCCCGCAAGGTATCGAGCCAGGTGCTGTTCCTGCACCAGGGGCTGGTGGAAGAAGAAGGTGCGCCGGAGGATGTACTGGGTAATCCGAAGAGTGAGCGGTTGAAGCAGTTCCTCAGCGGCAACCTGAAGTAAAAATCGCAGGTTTCGCCCACTGCTACGGATCACCGTAGCAGCCTTCGGCAGCTCCTACAGGTATCAGACAACAGGCGCGGGAGGCGGCTCATCCGGCAGGGTGGGCTCTCCGGGTTCTGTCGGTTGTTCGTTGGGGGTATCGGGATCAGGCTGGCCGGGGATGCCCCCTGCCGTGCTGACTGGTGGATGTGCCAACAAGGACCAGGCCAGCATGCCAACCTGATTGGGCTCAAGCCTTGCCAGTTCGGCACTTATTCGCGGATCGATCTTCATGAAGCACTCCTGAGCGATGGCCCGATCCGCCTTGCGCGAATCGGAGCAGTACACTCCATAGAGTGTACGCCCGCTCAGGAATTCCAACGGTTTGTCAGACGGCTGACTCAGGTACGCGGCAGGGTCACGCCACGCTGTCCCTGGTACTTGCCGCCACGGTCCTTGTAGGAGACTTCGCACTCTTCGTCCGACTCAAGGAACAACATCTGCGCCACGCCTTCGTTCGCGTAGATTTTCGCCGGCAGATTGGTGGTGTTGGAGAACTCCAGGGTCACGTGACCTTCCCACTCAGGCTCGAGCGGCGTGACGTTGACGATGATGCCGCAACGCGCGTAGGTGCTTTTACCCAGGCAAATGGTCAATACGTTACGCGGGATGCGGAAGTATTCGACGGTGCTGGCCAGAGCGAAGGAGTTCGGCGGAATGATGCACACGTCGCTGTGGATGTCGACGAAGCTGCCAGCATCGAAGTTTTTCGGGTCGACGATCGCCGAATTGATGTTGGTAAACACCTTGAAGTGATTGGTGCAACGCACATCGTAGCCGTAGCTGGACACGCCGTAGGAGATCACACGGCTATCGTCGCTACCGCGCACCTGGCGCTCGACGAAAGGCTCGATCATGCCCTGTTCCTGCGCCATGCGGCGAATCCACTTGTCCGATTTGATGCTCATGGCGGGTGTCCTGAATAGCGAGGTGGAAAAATTCTGTCCGGCATCTTACCGGGCAGGCGCGCCGGGTTCAAAGTCCGGGAGACAATTCTCGCCAATCGCCCGTGAATCCCGGGTCTTCACCGCCATTCAATGCACCGTCAGTCATGAAAACAGAGAAACCTTCGCAAGAAACATTGGCACGTTCCGGAAAAAGGGTTAAGGTGGCGCCACTGTGCTGCTTGTGTCACTGAGAATCTCTACACGATATGTTGAATTTCGATCCAACCATCTACAAGAATTTTTCCTGCTCTTTGCACTCAGTCTCGGCCAGGGTTCTTCCTGCGTCGCAGTTATCTTTGTTCAAGGAGTTACACCATGTCTAATCGCCAAACCGGTACCGTTAAGTGGTTCAACGATGAAAAAGGCTTCGGCTTCATCACTCCACAATCCGGTGACGACCTGTTCGTTCACTTCAAAGCTATCCAATCCGACGGCTTCAAAAGCCTGAAAGAAGGCCAACAGGTTTCTTTCATCGCTACCCGCGGTCAGAAAGGCATGCAAGCTGAAGAAGTTCAAGTTATCTAACTTGTACTTGCTTTAGTAAAAAGCCCCGCCCTTAAAAGCGGGGCTTTTTTGTGCCTGTGTGTTTTGCAGGCAAAAAAAATCGCAGCCCATGGCTGCGATTTTTTGCGTCTTACCAGGCCACGCCAAACCCAGCGGTGTAGCGGGTCTTGTCCAAATCAGCATCGTCGGTGCCGCTAATGATGTCTCTCTCGGCCTTCAGGTTAAGCGATGCCCATTCGGTCACCTTGTAGCGCAAGCCCATCTCGGCATCGAGCGCGTAGTCGGCCACGCCCGACAACGGCTTGCCCACTTCGCCATTGGTGAAGAACTCCACCTTCTTGCCGATCAGGTAGCGGTTGTAATCCCACTTCATCGCCAGGGAGTAGAAGTTTTCCTTGCTGCCATCGCTGAACTCATAGTCCGTGCGGTTGACCAGCGAGCCCAGCGAGAATGCGCCCAGCTCATCGTCCCAGAATTGGTAACCGGGGCCGGTACCGACTGTGCGCTGGCGGGCCAGTTCTTCGACCTTGTCGCGCTTATAGACCGCGCGCCCTTGCCAGAACCATTTTTCGGTCAGGAAGCGGTCGAGCGAGTATTCGCCCCGCCAGTTGTCGGTAGTGACCACGTCATCCTGAAATTCGCGGTTGTACTCACCTTCTGCGGTGTGTCGCCATCTGCCATGACGCGCAGTGGTCTTGAAGTCGATATCGTAATCGTCGGTGTCTTTCTCGGCCCGCTGATAATCCAGCGCTGCATCGATATTACCCTTCCACACCAAATCCTCGACGACAGGCTTGGGCTTGAGAATCTGCTGGATGCTTGCCAGCTCCACAGTCTTGGGGCCATCGCCGTTGGCCAGGGTGACCTTGCCGTCTTCTGCTGCATGCAGCGCCTTGGCCTTTTCACCGGTGTAGGCATCCTGCTTGACCAGCAACTGCTGATCACTTTCCAGGGTTTTGACCTGCTTCCAGTCGATCGGGACCGCGCCAGCGTACTCGGTCTGAATCAGCAGCTTACCGCCATCGAAGACGGTGATTTTGCCGCTCAATTTGTCACCGTTTTTCAACCAGACGGTATCGGCGAGCAAGGGAGTGGAAGCACTGGCGACAGCGAGGCACAGCAAGGTTCTGGACAACATAAGCGAATCGAAGGCTCAACTTTGCGAAAAAAAGTCGGCATTATCCTTACGAATAAGGCCATGACAAGGACTGACCCGACTTTTTCTATTGAGTTCATTTCTCAATAGGCGATCCTGGATTTACTCTACAGACGGTCAATTGCGCATTTTTTCAGGAAGCCCGGGACGTGACCGACTCAACCGCTGAAACCGAAAGCGCAGCGCAAATCCGACGCACGGCGCTCTACCTGACCCTGGCGCAAGTGCCCGAGGGCAAAGTCGTGAGTTACGGCCAGCTCGCCGAGCTAGCCGGACTGGGTCGTGCTGCCCGCTGGGTCGGGCGAACACTGAGCCAATTGCCCGGTGACACCAAACTTCCCTGGCACCGGGTACTGGGTGCCGGCGGTCGGATCAGCCTGCCTGTGGGCAGCCCTTCGGGGGATGAACAACGGGCCCGATTGCGCATGGAAGGCATCAGTGTCCTGAACAATCGTGTTGATATTCAGCGCCATGGGTGGCGCCCGGTAGAGCACAGCGGTTAGAGTGCGCGCTTTGTTTCCGTAATCCTTGAGGCAGACTCCAGCCCATGCCCCGTAAAACCTGGCGCGCCGCGCTCGCCGCCTATGCCAGCCCCTCGACGCTCGTGCTGTTGCTGCTTGGTTTCGCCGCCGGCTTGCCCTACATGCTGGTGTTTTCGACGCTTTCAGTCTGGCTGCGCGAGGCCGGTGTTGCCCGCGAAACCATCGGCTATGCAAGCCTGATCGGCCTGGCCTACGCCTTTAAATGGGTCTGGTCCCCGCTGCTCGACCAATGGCGCCTGCCACTTCTTGGCAAGCTTGGTCGACGACGCTCCTGGCTGGTCCTGGCCCAGGCACTCGTAATCCTGGGCCTGATCGGCATGGGATTCTGCGACCCGCAAAAGCACCTGTCCTGGTTGATCGCGATCGCCGTGGTCGTCGCCTTCGCCTCGGCGACGCAAGACATCGCCGTCGACGCTTATCGCCTGGAAATCGCCGACGAAACCCGCCAAGCTGCGCTGGCGGCCAGTTACATGGCCGGTTATCGGGTCGCGGCCCTGCTGGCGACTGCCGGCGCACTGTTCTTCGCCGAAGGCTTCGGCTCCACCGGTTTCAACTATAAGCATGCGGCGTGGACCGGCACCTACGTGCTGTTCGGCGTCTTGATGGTCCCGGCGCTGCTGACCACCCTGTTCATGCGCGAACCGCCGGTACCTCTGCGTACTCAATTACAGGCCGGACGCTACAGCTTTGTGCACCAATTGGCGTCGGTGTTCGTGCTGATCGTGCTGCTGGTGTCCGTACCGGCCATGTTCACCCAGCTCTACAACACTGACTTCGCCAGCGTACTGTTCAACGGCGTCAGCGTACTGGACCTGCTGCTCGAAGACCGTGCGTTCCTGCGGGCGATTCTCTATATCACGCTTACCGGCCTGTGCCTGTCGGCCATGGGCCGCCGTGGCCTGGCCCCGGTGCTGACACCGGTCAACGACTTCATCCTGCGTTACCGCTGGCAAGCCCTGCTGCTGCTCGGGCTGATCGCCACCTATCGGATGTCCGATACGGTCATGGGCGTGATGGCCAACGTGTTCTACATCGACCAGGGGTTCACCAAGGATCAGATTGCCAGCGTCAGCAAGATATTCGGCCTGATCATGACGCTGGTCGGCGCCGGCATGGGCGGCCTGCTGATCGTGCGCTTCGGCATTCTGCCTATCCTGTTCATTGGCGGCGTTGCATCGGCCGGTACCAACCTGCTGTTCCTGATGCTCACAGATATGGGTGCCGATCTGCAGATGCTGATTGTCACTATTTCACTGGATAACTTCAGCTCGGGCCTGGCGACTTCGGCATTTGTCGCTTACCTGTCGAGCCTGACCAATCTCAAGTTCTCCGCCACCCAGTACGCCCTGCTCAGCTCGATCATGCTCCTGCTGCCCCGCCTCATCGGCGGCTACTCAGGGGTTATGGTGGAAAAATTCGGCTATCACAACTTCTTCCTGATCACTGCCCTGCTGGGTGTTCCGACTCTCCTGTTGATCGCGCTGCACTGGTTCCAGGAAAACCGCCGAGCCGGTCCGACACCGACGCCGGAACCGGTGCAGTCCCAGGTCGCGGAAGAGTCGTAGGCACTTAAGCCAGAAGTGTCGCAGAGGGCGGGCAGATTCTCGCCCTCTGCGACACTGCCGGCCGCACTCCTGTACGCCAGCTGATCTCGCCCGTACAATGTTCCGTCATTTCTCGTCATCAGCAACCGACAACGGCCAACCATGCGCACCAGTCAATTTTTGCTCGCCACACAGAAAGAAACGCCTTCCGACGCGGTTGTCATCAGCCATCAGCTGATGCTGCGCGCCGGCATGATCCGCAAACTCGCCTCGGGCCTGTACACCTGGCTGCCCATGGGCTTGCGAGTGATGCGCAAGGTTGAAGCCATCGTGCGTGAAGAAATGAACGCCGCCGGCTCTCTCGAAGTGTTGATGCCGAGCACTCAACCGGCTGAGCTGTGGCAGGAATCCGGTCGCTGGGAAGAATACGGTCCTGAATTGCTGCGCTTCAAGGATCGCCACGGTCGCGACTTCTGTGCCGGCCCGACTCACGAAGAAGTCATCACCGACCTGATGCGTAACGAGCTGAGCAGCTATAAACAGCTGCCGATCAACCTGTATCAGATCCAGACCAAATTCCGTGACGAAATCCGCCCACGCTTCGGTTTGATGCGCGGCCGCGAATTCATCATGAAGGATGCCTATTCGTTCCACGCTGATCAGCCTTCGCTGCAGATCACCTACGACCGCATGCATCAGGCGTACTGCAACGTGTTCACCCGTCTGGGCCTGAAGTTCCGCCCGGTTGAAGCGGACAACGGCTCGATCGGTGGCGCCGGCTCCCACGAGTTCCACGTACTGGCCGAATCCGGTGAAGACGACATCGTCTTCAGCAACGGTTCCGACTACGCGGCGAACATCGAAAAGGCCGAAGCCGTACCGCGCGAAACCTCTCGTGCCGCGCCTACCGAAGAGCTGCGCCTGGTCGACACGCCGAACGCCAAGACCATTGCGCAACTGGTCGAAGGCTTCAATCTGCCGATCGAAAAGACCATCAAGACTCTCGTGGTACACGCTGAAGAACAAGGCAAACTGATTGCCCTGATCATCCGTGGCGACCACGAGCTGAACGAAATCAAGGCCGCCAACCAGCCTGGCGTTGCCAGCCCGCTGGTCATGGCTTCCGAAGCTGAACTGCGCGACGCCATCGGCGCCGGCGCCGGTTCCCTTGGCCCGTTGAACCTGCCACTGCCAATCATCATCGATCGCTCCGTCGAGCTGATGAGCGATTTCGGCATCGGCGCGAACATCGACGACAAGCACTACTTCGGCGTGAACTGGGAACGTGATCTGCCGGTTCCGACCGTCGCCGACCTGCGTAATGTCGTGGCCGGTGATCCGAGCCCTGACGGCAAAGGCACCCTGGAAATCAAGCGCGGCATCGAAGTCGGGCACATCTTCCAGCTGGGCAACAAGTACAGCAAAGCGATGAAGTGCGAAGTGCTGGGCGAGAACGGCAAGCCGGTCACCCTGGAAATGGGCTGCTATGGCATTGGCGTATCTCGTGTAGTGGCGGCCGCCATCGAACAGAACAACGACGAGAACGGGATTATCTGGAGCGACGCCCTGGCCCCGTTCCAGGTTGCTCTGGTACCGCTGCGCTACGAAACCGAGCAGGTTCGCGAAGCTACCGACAAGCTCTACGCAGAACTGACTGCCGCTGGCTTCGAAGTGCTGCTGGACGACCGCGACAAGAAAACCAGCCCGGGTATCAAGTTCGCGGACATGGAGCTGATTGGCATTCCACACCGGATCGTGGTCAGTGACCGCGGCCTCGCCGACGGCAATCTGGAATACAAGAGCCGTACAGAGGCCGAGGCGCAAGCGCTGCCGGTCGCTGACGTGCTGTCTTTCCTCCAGGCCCGTATCCGCCGCTGACACCAGATAGAGACGTCATGTTCAAGCGAAACACCTTAGGCCTCGGTAGCGCCGCCCTGTGCGGCGCGCTGCTGGTCAGCGGCTGTGCCAATCAGATGTCACAACGCAACGAGCACGAGGAGCGGGTCGAGCGCAAATTGCTTGATCACAGCCTGCAGATCGATGTCGGCGAGCCCAAGGTGCTTGAGCTGCCACAACGTCGGGTGAAAATCCACGAGCAGAAGACTTTCGAAGTCACCGAGTTCGAAGTCACGCGTCACTACGATCGCTACACGCCTTACCAACCCTGGAGGGAGGTCTATGAGATCCCGCTGGGCGCGGTGGCCGTGGTGGCCGGTGTCGGTGCGAACGTGGTCAACGTGTTCGCCCTCGGCAATCTGCCGGACAGCGTGACGAAGGACTGGCTCAGCTATGGTTTCGCCGGGCTCAACCCGTTCATGAACGCGCAGTCTCATGGTCGGGCACAACAGAACCTGGCGGGCATCGACGAAGTCCAGCGCGACAAGCGCACGGAGTACTCGAGCCTGCCGTGGAGCGAGCGCCCGGTGCAGGTCAAGGCGGCCAAGAACACCTTCGAACTGACCACCGATCGTAACGGCGTGTTGCGCCTGAACCTGCTGGACAGCCCGTTCGCCGAACATGACCTCAATCATCTGGGCAAACTGCAGATCAGTGTCGAGGACAACAAGGACGATGTGCACACCGACTCGTCCCTGGCGATCAGCAGCAACTTGCGCGGCAAGCTGCTCGAAGCGCATGGGTTGATTTACGATGACCTCGAAGACGACGAAGTGAGCCAGTGGGTACACCGGGTCAAACGTCTGTCGGAACTGGGGCTGGAAGAAGAAGCCAGCGAGCTGGAACAGAGCCTGATCGAACTGACCCGCAACGATCCCGAGTTGCAGGCCGAATTCCTCAAGTCATTGACCAAGGATGCCGGGCGACTGGTGGCGGATCCGGGACCGAATTAAACCCTTAAAGCTTCGCGAGCAGGCTCGCTCCCACAGTTGACCGAGTTGTTCAGACGAACGCGGTCTAATGTGGGAGCGAGCCTGCTCGCGATGAGGCCCTTAAATTCACCCCTGAACTACCGCTCAAACAACTCCATCTGCTCAAACCCGCCCCGCAAATCCTCCAGCCTCACCCCAATCCCCAACAACCGCACCGGTTTCCCACCACGGTTAAAGGCCTGGGTCAGCAGCAACTGATAACTCCCCAGATCCCGCCCTGCCCCGGCCTGCTCCAAAGTAGTCTGGGTAAAGTCATGAAATTTCACTTTGACGAACGGCTTGCCCGGCCGATAACTGCTGTCGATCCTTGCCATGCGGCCCTTCAGGGAGTCCAGCAACTCGGGCAATTTATCCAGGCAACTCACCAGATCCGGCAGGTCCGTGTCGTAGGTATTTTCGACGCTGATCGACTGCCGCCGACTGTCGTTATGCACCAACCGCTCATCGATCCCACGGGCGAGGCTCCAGAGTCGCTCGCCGAAGCTGCCGAATTCGCGCACCAGCGCCAACTTGTCCCATTCGCGCAAATGCGAGCAATCGACGATGCCGAGCCTGCCGAGTTTGTCGGCGGTCACTTTGCCTACACCGTGTAGCTTGCTCACTGGCAAACCACTGACGAAGTCTTCCACCTGATCCGGCGTGATCACGAACAGGCCGTTAGGCTTCTTCCAGTCGCTGGCGATTTTGGCGAGAAACTTGTTCGGCGCCACGCCGGCCGACACGGTGATGTGCAACTGGTTGGAGACACGGCGGCGAATGTCCTGGGCGATTCGCGTGGCGCTGCCGCCAAAATGCGCGCTGTCCGACACGTCGAGGTAGGCCTCATCCAGGGAAAGCGGCTCGATCAGGTCGGTGTAATCGCGAAAGATCGTATGAATTTCCTTCGACGCTTCTCTATAGGCATCCATGCGCGGCTTGACGATGGTCAGGTCCGGACAGAGTTTCAAGGCATGTCCGGAAGACATGGCCGAGCGAACGCCATAAGCCCGCGCTTCATAGTTACAGGTGGCAATCACCCCACGCCGATCCGCCGAGCCGCCCACCGCCAATGGCTTACCGGCCAGGCGCGGGTCGTCACGCATCTCGATAGCGGCGTAGAAACAGTCACAATCGACGTGGATGATTTTTCGCTGCGTCATATAAAAGCAGTGTTCATGGCTAAGAAATGAGGTGTGGGTGAGTCATATCGGCAGTATCTCACTGACACCTGTATATAGCACCAGTACTCTGAATGTTCTTTTTCCTTTGTAGGAAAAGCACACAGGAATTTATTTTCTCAATCGAAAGAGCCCTCTCAATAGAGCCACAAGCCTTGCCCTGCCTGCGTTTCAGACCGGTCAGCCGTTGCTTTTTTCACCTAAGCGCTTGAACAGGAACAGGTTTTACCGAGATTGAAGGTTGACAGCCCTGCGATCCTCTGTAGAATGCCGACACACAGACGCGGGATGGAGCAGTCTGGTAGCTCGTCGGGCTCATAACCCGAAGGTCGTCGGTTCAAATCCGGCTCCCGCAACCAAACATCAAAAAAGGCTACTCGAAAGAGTGGCCTTTTTTGTGCGCGTCTGTTTTATGAAAATCGGCGGTCTATGCCTTTCGGCACAGAAACAAGAAATCGTTCTGATTCCGAAACTTAGGTCTCCCCTGCGACCGTTCACCGTCGTTTTACACTTATTTGAGCCATACTGGGATTAACGGTTGACACTCCGGCGTTCGCCTGTAGAATGCCGCCACACAGACGCGGGATGGAGCAGTCTGGTAGCTCGTCGGGCTCATAACCCGAAGGTCGTCGGTTCAAATCCGGCTCCCGCAACCAAACATCAAAA
>NZ_JBNNVP010000025.1:0-103361 GCF_050280605.1 Pseudomonas sp. NPDC089918
GCATCGACCTGCGCTGGATCATGATGACCGGCCTTGGGTTGTTCGCCTTGTCGATGTGGGATTTCAGCCCGATCACCCATGACTGGGGAGCTAAACCACGTGGTGCTGGTGGAATCTCGGCCAGGTCGAACTTGCCCAGGGACTTGTTCTGTGCGGCTTGCTTACGCTCACCTTGCAGTACGTGAATGGTCACTGCGCCCTGATTGTCGTCGGCAGTCGAGAACACTTGCGATTTCTTGGTAGGAATCGTGGTGTTTTTCTCGATCAGCGCGGTCATTACGCCGCCCATGGTTTCGATACCCAGAGTCAGCGGGCTGACGTCGAGCAGCAGAACGTCTTTCACGTCACCAGCCAATACCGCGCCCTGGATAGCAGCACCCATGGCAACAGCTTCGTCAGGGTTGACGTCTTTACGTGCTTCTTTACCGAAGAAATCGGTTACCAGCTTCTGAACCAGTGGCATACGGGTCTGACCGCCGACCAGGATCACGTCGTTGATCGAACCAACATCGATACCGGCGTCTTTCATCGCGATGCGGCAAGGTTCGATGGTGCGCTGAACCAGGTCTTCAACCAGCGCTTCGAGCTTGGCGCGGGAGATTTTCACGTTCAAGTGCTTAGGACCGGTAGCGTCTGCAGTGATGTATGGCAGGTTCACGTCGGTCGACTGGCTCGAGGACAGTTCGATCTTGGCTTTCTCAGCGGCTTCTTTCAGGCGCTGCATGGCCAGCGGGTCACCCTTGAGGTTCATGCCGCTTTCTTTCTTGAACTCGTCAACGAGGTAGTCGATCAGACGAATGTCAAAGTCTTCACCGCCCAGGAAAGTGTCACCGTTGGTGGCCAACACTTCGAACTGGTGCTCGCCATCGACTTCAGCGATTTCGATCACGGAAACGTCGAAAGTACCGCCGCCCAAGTCGTAAACGATCACGGTGTGATCGCCTTTGGCCTTGTCCATACCGTAGGCCAGTGCGGCTGCGGTTGGTTCGTTGATGATACGTTTAACGTCCAGACCTGCGATGCGGCCAGCGTCTTTGGTGGCTTGACGCTGGCTGTCGTTGAAGTAGGCCGGAACGGTGATCACCGCTTCGGTCACTGGCTCGCCGAGGTAGTCTTCGGCGGTCTTCTTCATCTTCTTCAGAATTTCAGCCGAGATTTGTGGCGGCGCCATTTTCTGGCCATTCACTTCAACCCAGGCGTCGTTGTTGTCAGCCTTGACGATCTTGTAAGGGACCATCTGGATGTCTTTCTGTACGACTTCTTCGTCGAAACGACGACCGATCAGACGCTTCACCGCGTACAGGGTGTTATGCGGATTGGTCACTGCCTGACGCTTGGCCGACTGGCCAACCAGGATTTCACCGTCGTTGGCATAAGCGATGATCGACGGCGTGGTACGCGCGCCTTCAGCGTTTTCAATAACTTTGGCTTTGCCGTTTTCCAGCACGGAGACGCAGGAGTTGGTAGTCCCCAGGTCGATACCGATAATTTTGCCCATGTTCACTCTCCCGAAACTTTGGATTTGGATGCCGCAGTAGTGGTGGCTGACTGCGGTAGCACTTAAACGCTTGACTTCTAAATGGGGGCCTTGCGGCTAATTTCAAGCCTGCTCGTCAATCGAAGGCGAAACCGGTGCAGGTGCCTTGCTGACCACGACCATGGCCGGGCGCAGCAAGCGACCGTGAAGCTGGTAGCCCTTCTGAAACACCTTGAGCACGCTGTTTGGCTCGACGTCGGCGCTTTCCTGCATGGCCATCGCCTGATGATGCGAAGCATTGAAGGGCTCGCCTTCAGGATCGATCGCTTCCAGGTGATAGCGCTTCAGGGTGTCCTGGAACATTTTCAGGGTCAGCTCGATCCCTTCGCGCATCGGACGAATGTTTTCGTCGTCAGGGTTGGACAGCTCCAGGCCGCGCTCCAGGCTGTCGATGATCGGCAGCAGGTCGCCAGCGAACTTTTCCAGGGCGAATTTGTGAGCCTTTTCAACGTCCTGCTCGGCACGGCGGCGGACGTTCTGCAGATCGGCGGCTACACGCAAAGCCTGATCCTGCGCACCAGCCAATTGCTCTTCGAGCACTTGTACACGAGCCGCCAGGTCTTCACCCGAAGCCTCGGGGCCCTGGTTGGCGTCTAGATTTTGCGTATCCACTGTCTGTTCGTCAGCCATAGATTTCTCCTTCCAATATCGTCCGCGAGCTCAACTCGCGCTTCTGCCCCGGTATATGGGGCCGCAAAATTCAGCTTCAAGGGCTATTTGATGATTACCCCTACAAAAAACAGCTGCATTGTCATTCCTCATTGCGCTAAGGATTTTCGCAAATCAAGCAAATCGACCTAAGAGAGGGCATTGTCAGCCTGAAACAAAACACTGTATAAATAACCAGACCTAAAGCCTGGGAGCGGCCTTTATGCTGGTGCACCTGTCCGTACATAACTACGCCATCGTTGAACATCTCGATCTCGAACTCGATCGCGGGATGAGCGTGATCACAGGGGAAACCGGCGCCGGCAAGTCGATCATGCTCGACGCCCTGGGCCTGACCCTGGGCGATCGCGCCGACAGCGGCGTGGTCCGCCCGGGCGCCGACAAGGCCGATATCCTGGCCACCTTCGACCTGATCGACATCCCGGAAGCCAGCGCCTGGCTGGCCGAGCGCGACCTCGAGAACGACGGCCCGTGCATTCTGCGTCGAGTGATCACCGCTGAAGGGCGATCCCGCGGCTACATCAACGGCACTCCCTGCCCCCTCGGTGACCTGAAGGCCCTGGGCGAGTTGCTGATCGATATCCACAGCCAGCACGAACACCAATCCCTGCTCAAAACCGATACCCATCGCCGCCTGCTCGACGAATACGCCGGCGCCACAGACCTGGCCCGCCAGGTGCAATTGGCCGCCCAACGCTGGCGCCAGACCCGCCAGGAACTGGAACGCCTTTCCAACTCCGGCGACGAACAGCGCGCCCGCCATCAGTTGCTCAGCTATCAACTCGAAGAACTGGAAAACCTCGGCCTCGGCGAAACCGAGCTGGAGCAGCTGGAACAGGAACACAAGAACCTGACCAACGCCGAAACCCTGCTGGGCATTTGCCGGCAAGTGGTCGAACAATGCAGCGAAAGTGATTCCGGCAACGTACTGAACGCGCTCACCGCCAGCCTTAATCGCCTATCGAGCGTGAACAATTCGATCGGCGCCTTGGGCGAAGCCAGCAGCCTGCTGACCAGCGCGCAGATTCAGGTTGAAGAAGCTGTAGGCGAGCTGAACCGTTTCCTCGACAACTTCGACGCCGACCCGGCCCGCCTTCAATACCTGGAAGAGCGCCTCGATGCCATCTACACCCTGGCGCGCAAACACCGTATCCAGCCGACCGAGGTCGCCGAGATGCAGCAGAAGCTACTCGATGAGATCGAAACCCTGAATGCCAACGACGAATCCATCGAACGACTGAGCGATGAGCTGGCCTCCTACGCCCGCCATTACCAGGAGAAGGCGCGGGAGCTGAGCGACCTGCGGCATCAAGCCTCAAGTAGCCTGGCCAGTGCCGTAGAACAGGAAATCCAGCGTCTGGGCATGCCCGGCGGCCGCTTCACCATCGAGCTGCGCCCCAACAGCAGCGACGAACTGATGCCCAATGGACTCGAACAAGTAGAACTGCTGGTAAGCGCCAACCCGGGGCAACCATTGAAAGCCCTGGCAAAAGTGGCGTCGGGGGGCGAACTGTCGCGTATCAGCCTGGCGATTCAGGTGATCACTGCACAGACCTCCCGCGTACCGACCCTGGTGTTCGATGAAGTGGACGTGGGTATCGGCGGCCCGACCGCCGAGATTGTCGGCCAGTTGCTGCGACGCCTCGGGGAGCGTGGGCAGGTTCTGACCGTGACTCACTTGCCGCAAGTGGCGGCGCAGGGGCATCAACATCTATTTGTACACAAGGTCCGCGGTGAAGACGCCACACATACGGCCGTCTCAAAACTGAGCAAGACCGATCGCGTTGAAGAAGTGGCACGGATGCTGGGCGGCATCGACCTCACCAAGGAATCACTGGCTCACGCGAAAAAAATGGTCGTTACAGCGAGAATTTGAGAACAGCAGAAAGCACGAAGGCGACCCTGGGGTCGCCTTCGTTCGTTTCGCGAACCTGAAGTTCGCGCGACATGCTTACTTTTTCTTGCGTACGTACAGCACAAGATTGTGATCAACCATCTCGAAGCCATACTTGTCGACGATTGCTTTCTGCAGCCGCTCGATTTCTTCGTCGAAGAATTCGATCACTTCACTGGTCTCGACGTTGACCATATGGTCGTGATGCTTGCCGTCGTCCAGCTCGAAGACCGCATGGCCTCCGTCGAAGTTGTGCCGCACCACAAGGCCAGCTGCCTCGAACTGGGTCAGAACACGGTAAACCGTGGCCAGACCGACGTCCTCACCAGCCTCCATCAGCGCCTTGTAGACATCCTCGGCACTCATGTGGCGTTGCTCGGCGGAATCGAGCATTTGCAGAATTTTGACCCGTGGAAGGGTCACTTTGAGGCCGGCTTTGCGTAGTTCGCTATTTTCAACCATGGTCAGCTTTCTCGCGATGCTGCTTCGCAGCTTCTCTTAATGCGGGTATGATCGGCGTTTACGTTGTCCCAGCCAAGATAGTGGAAGTCGCCCACCGATGCAAAACACCAAGCTCTTGCTAACCAGTTTCACCTTTGTGGGACTGCTCGCACTCGCCGGTTGTTCATTCCCCGGGGTTTACAAAATCGACATCCAGCAGGGCAATGTCGTCACGCAGGACATGATAGACCAGTTACGCCCGGGAATGACCCGCCGGCAAGTACGGTTTATCATGGGTAACCCTCTGCTGACCGACACGTTCCATGCCGATCGCTGGGATTATCTCTACAGCCTGCAACCGGGTGGCGGTGAACGCCAACAGGAACGCATTAGCGTTATCTTCAACCCAAATGATCAACTTGTCAGCCTCTCTGGCGATTTCATGCCGGGCGTGAGCCGCGACGAAGCCATTCTCGGCAAGGACAGTGGCACTACCGTGACCGCGCCTGCAGAAAACGCCGAGAAACCGAAGCCAGAAAAACCGGTCAAGCCAGGTTCGTTGCTGGACCAGATCCAGAAGGACGTGGACAACGTGGAAACCGTTCCAGTCCCGACGCCAGAACCGCTGGAAACTTCGCCGCAATAATTTGCGACGCAATAAAAAACCCGGCATGTCCGGGTTTTTTATCGCCTGGCGTTTAACCGGATCACTGATTCCGGGCTTTGGCCTCGGCCGCTTTGGCTGCACGCAACCGGCGAACCTCTTTTGGATCGGCGAGCAACGGTCGGTAAATCTCGAGGCGATCCCCCGCCTGAACCGGACGATTGGCCGGCTCAGCGATCACTTTGCCAAAGATCCCAACCGGACAACTGGCCAGATCCAGCTCAGGGAATTCGCTGTTCAGGCCGGATTTGAGCAACGCATCTCGCACCGTTGCGCCCACCGGCACCGTTACGATCAGCAATACCTGACGATCAACAGCGGCATACACCACTTCAACCTTGATCACGGCCTCAACCATGCATCTGTTTCGCACGCTGGCAAAACGCGTCCATCAGCGTATTCGCCGCCTGATTGAACAAAGGCCCCAACGTCGCACGTACCAGCGGTCCCGAGTAGTCGAACGACAAGTCCAGACTGATCTTGCAGGCCTTCTCGCCCAACGGCTTGAACACCCATACACCGTGCAACTGGCTGAACGGGCCTTCCTCGAGGTTCATCTCGATCGAACGCCCGGGCACCAGGGTATTACGCGTCACGAAATGCTGACTCAGCCCCCCCTTGGCCACGCCGACGCTGGCGCGCATGAGCTCAGGAGTACTTTCCAGAACTTCGGCCGACGAGCACCACGGCAGGAATTCCGGATAGCGGGCCACATCGTTGACCAGGTCATACAGCGCTTGTGCCGGATACGGCAGCAGGGCCGAACGTTGAATGTGTGTCGTCATGTCAGCGTTACTTCCACAGCTGGGCGGCAAACACTACAAGAATGCCGATGGGCGCCACATAGCGCATCAAGAACAGGGACAGGGCGAACAGCACCGGACGGCGGATCGACAATTCGTCGCGCACCGCTTCACGCCCCATCACCCAGCCCGCAAACACCACGAAACACAAACCACCGAGTGGCAACATGATCCGCGAGGTGAAGAAATCGATCACACCGAAGAAATCCAGACCACCGGCTGCTCCCCATTGATAGAGGTGGAACATCCCGCCTTCGTTCACGAAAAACTTGGCTTGCTTCCAGATATTGAAGGAAAACACCGTGCCCAGACCGACGAACCAGCAGATGAATGCCAACCAGAAGGTAACCCAGGCACGACTGATCTTCGTGCGCTCAACCAGGTAAGCCACCATTGGCTCGAGCAGGGAAATCGCCGAACTCCAGGCCGCAATCGCTACCAGCACGAAGAACACTACGCCCATCAATTGGCCGAACGCTACGTTGCCAAAGGCAAATGGCAGGCTGACGAACATCAGGCCAGGGCCTTCGCTCGGGTTCAGGCCGGCAGCGAACACAATCGGAAACAATGCCAGACCGGCCACCAGGGAAACGAAAGTATCGAGCAGCGCCACACCGACAATGGTGCCGGAAATCGACGAGCTCTTCGGCATATAAGCACCGTAGATCATGATCGAACCGACGCCCACGCTCAGGGAGAAGAACGCGTGCCCCATGGCCGGCAGCAAGCCGTCGAGCACTTTTTCCGGGTGGAAGTCGAACATGAAATGCACGCCCTCCATGAAGTGGCCGGTGGTCATGCTGTAGCCCAGCAGGACAATCACCATCACGAACAGCAGCGGCATCATGATCCGCAGGCTGCGCTCCAGCCCGGCGACCACGCCTTTGGCGATCACCACGGCGGAGAGGAGCATGAAAATCGTGTGCCAAAGTGTCAGGCGCCATGGGTCGGCGATCACATTGCCGAAGTAGGCGCCGACCTGATCAGGTGTCGCGCCCTGGAAGTCGCCACGCCCCATGTCGATGATGTAATCCAGCGACCAGCCGCCGACCACACTATAGAAAGACAGAATCAGCAGTGCCGTGATCATCCCGGCGAACGCCCCCCAGGACCACTTCGCCGAATGCCCCGCTTCCAGCGCCAGGACCTTCAAGGCATTGGCCGGGCTCTGCCGTGCGCGCCGGCCGATCAGGGTTTCGGCCAGCATCACGGGCACACCGATCAGCGCGATACAGGCCAGGAACATCAGCACGAAGGCTCCGCCACCGTAGACGCCGACCATGTAAGGGAATTTCCAGATACTACCCAAACCCACGGCCGAACCGGTCGCGGCGAGTATGAAGACCCAGCGGCTAGCCCAACTGCCGTGGACAGAAACCTTGTCTGTCGACATCGTTATCACGCCCAAGCGTTCAAAAAAGAGGCCGCATTGTCCGGGATTCAATCAACCTGCTCAAGCACGTAGCGTCACCGTAGCCGACTCGCTTGCAACTCCCTATAATGCCGCCCCTATGGCTAAACAGAAGAAACACCCAACAGGGACCATCGCGCAGAACAAAAAGGCGCGACACGATTACTTCATCGAGCATAAGTTCGAGGCTGGTCTGGTCCTGGCCGGCTGGGAAGTAAAAAGTTTGCGGGCAAGCAAGCTACAACTGGTTGACAGTTACGTGCTGCTCAAAGATGGCGAAGCCTGGTTGCTCGGCAGCCACATTACGCCGCTGATGACTGCCAGCACCCACGTCATCGCAGATCCGACCCGCACCCGAAAATTGCTGCTCAACCGGCGGGAGCTGGAAAAGCTGGCCGCTGCCGTGCAGCAAAAAGGTTACGCCTGCGTATGCCTGTCCTGGTACTGGAGCAAGCACATGGTCAAGTGCGAGATCGCTTTAGGCAAGGGCAAGAAGGAATACGACAAGCGTGATACCGAACGCGAACGCGACGCCGGTCGTGAATTGCAGCGTGCGGTGCGAAACAAGGGCAAGGAAGAGTAATTTCCCTGCCTGATCGCGGCTTTTGTGGCGAGGGAGCTTGCTCCCGCTCGGCTGCGAAGCAGTCGTAAACGATCTGCTTAACGGTGCTGGCCTGGGGGCCGCTTCGCGCCCCAGCGGGAGCAAGCTCCCTCGCCACAGAGAAGCTGACTACATCCCCTTGCGCCGCTCCGCCCGAGCCACGCGTTGCACTTCCTGACGCACCTCTTCCAGCACTTCCTGCACATACAAAATGTGCCGACTGGAAACCTCCCGCGCCTGCTCTGCCCGTCCTTCGATAATCGCCAGATACAATTCTCTGTGCTGCGCGATCAGCATGTCGCGGGTTTCTGAACGCTGTTTGTACATGCCGCCAATGTTGGTCACCACGTTGCGCTTGAGTAGGTCGAACAGCCCACGAATGGTGTGCAGCAACACCGCGTTATGACTGGCTTCGGCGATCGCCAAGTGAAATTTTGCGTCCGCCGCGCCCTCTTCTAGCCGACTCACTTCGTCATGACGCGAATAGCAGTCCTGCAACTCGTCGAATGCCGCCGTCAGCCGCTCGCGATCCACATCAGTCGCGCGCAATGCCGCGTAGTAAGCACAGGAGGCCTCCAGCGTATGACGAAACTCCAGCAAATCGCGCTGGGCCTCGGGGTTGCTTTCCAGCAGGTGCAACAGCGGGTCACTGAACGTCGAGCCCAGGGATTCCACCACATAGTTGCCGCCGCCCTGACGACTGACCAGCAGCCCTTTGGCCGTCAGTTTCTGAATCGCTTCGCGCAACGAAGGACGTGATACGCCGAACTGCTCGGCCAGCGTGCGCTCTGCCGGCAAGCGTTCGCCAGCCTTCAATGTGCCCTCGAGGATCATCCCCTCGAGTTGCTCGACAATATCGTCAGACAAACGGCGCTGCCGAATCTGATCAAACCCCATCACTCAATTCTCCACGATCCCGGCGGCTCGCCGGGCTCTCTATTCTGGCCTATTGGCGCTGCGCCAGCACCTACCAGACGACGTTTGATCGAACAGATCAGATGCGTTCTGCACCGCTCATTCGACAAAAGTTTTAGGGCGGCAAATTGACACACCGCCTACAAGGCTTTTACCCTAGCCAACAGCGATTGTAAATTGGTATTACCAATTAACCAAGAACGCTGACCAGTGCCTGACCAACAACAATTAGGGGCCACCCCATATGCAAACCTGGCAACAGCTCTACAGCCCGCTCGGCAGTCTCGGCGTGTCCGCACTCGCGGCCGTCATCCCCATCGTATTTTTCTTCCTGGCTTTGGCCGTGTTCCGCCTCAAAGGCCACGTGGCCGGCAGCATTACCCTGGCGCTGTCGATTGCGGTGGCAATCTTCGCGTTCCAGATGCCGGTCGATATGGCCTTCGCGGCTGCCGGATATGGCTTCGCCTACGGCTTGTGGCCGATTGCCTGGATCATCGTGGCAGCGGTGTTCCTCTACAAACTGACGGTCAAGAGTGGCCAGTTCGAAGTGATCCGCAGCTCAGTGCTGTCGATCACCGACGACCAACGCCTGCAAGTGCTGCTGATCGGCTTCTGCTTCGGCGCCTTCCTGGAAGGTGCCGCCGGTTTCGGCGCACCGGTAGCGATTACCGCCGCGCTGCTGGTGGGACTGGGCTTCAACCCGCTGTACGCCGCGGGGCTGTGCCTGATCGCCAACACCGCGCCGGTAGCCTTCGGTGCCTTGGGGATTCCGATCATCGTCGCCGGGCAAGTCACCGGCATCGACGCGTTCAAGATTGGCGCCATGACCGGTCGCCAGCTGCCATTGCTGTCACTGTTCGTGCCGTTCTGGCTGGTGTTCATGATGGATGGCCTGCGCGGCGTTCGGGAAACCTGGCCGGCGGCGCTGGTAGCTGGTTTAAGCTTTGCCATCACCCAATACTTCACCTCGAACTTCATCGGCCCGGAGCTGCCGGACATCACCTCGGCGCTGGCCAGTCTGATTTCCCTGACGTTATTCCTGAAAATCTGGCAGCCGAAACGCGCCGCCGGCCAACACATCGTCGGCGCCGTCTCGGCTTCCGTGGTGGCCAGCGCCGGTGGTTTCGGCCAACCGCGCACCACCGTGGCTTCGCCTTACAGCCTGGGGGAAATTTTCAAAGCCTGGTCGCCGTTCCTGATCCTCACCGTACTGGTCACCATCTGGACGCTGAAACCGTTCAAGGCGATGTTCGCTGCGGGTGGCTCGATGTATAGCTGGGTGTTCAACTTCGCGATTCCGCATCTGGATCAAATGGTGATCAAAGTCGCACCGATCGTAACCGCCCCGACGGCGATTCCGGCGGTGTTCAAACTCGATCCGATTTCCGCAACTGGCACGGCGATTTTCTTCTCTGCGCTGATCTCGATGCTGGTGCTGAAGATCAATCTCAAAATTGGTCTTACCACTTTCAAAGAGACCGTCTACGAACTGCGCTGGCCGATTTTGTCCATCGGTATGGTGCTGGCCTTCGCCTTCGTCACCAACTATTCGGGCATGTCATCGACCATGGCTCTGGTACTGGCAGGCACAGGTGCGGCATTCCCGTTCTTCTCGCCATTCCTCGGCTGGCTCGGCGTGTTCCTGACCGGTTCCGATACTTCGTCCAATGCACTGTTCAGTTCACTGCAAGCAACCACCGCGCACCAGATCGGCGTCAACGACACCTTGCTGGTGGCGGCGAATACCAGCGGCGGCGTGACCGGCAAGATGATTTCGCCGCAATCGATCGCCGTGGCCTGTGCCGCGACCGGGTTGGTGGGCAAGGAATCGGATCTGTTCCGCTTCACCCTCAAGCACAGCCTATTCTTTGCAACGATCGTCGGCCTGATCACGTTGGCTCAGGCCTACTGGTTCACCGGCATGCTGGTGCACTAAGAACTACACGCGACACGGAAAAAACCGACGCCGGGTTACACCCCCGGCGTCAGCTATTCACAACCGGGTCTGCAAGGCTGCTGAAAGCTTCCCTCACTATATTCAGCAGCCTCAGCGGACGGATAACCGGGACCACCCGGAGACACGCCTGATGAGCGAGCTTTTTTACAACGCTGTGCCGAATGCGACCCGCGTCGCCCCGCCACTGCCCGAGCCTCGGCAATACCCCAGCGAAAAACCGTCACGGGTCTATCTGTTCGGGACTTGCGTGGTGGATCTGTTCTACCCGGAAGCCGGGATGGACGCGATCCACCTGCTGGAACGCGAAGGCATTCGTGTCGACTACCCGCAAGGGCAAAGCTGCTGCGGGCAACCGGCCTACACCTCGGGTTACACCGAACAGGCCCGGACCGTGGCGCGCTCGCAACTGGCGCTGTTTGCCGGGGATTATCCGGTGGTGGTGCCATCGGGGTCTTGCGCGGGCATGTTGCGCGAACACTACGCCGACTTGTTCAAGGACGAGCCGCAAACGCTGAAGCAGGTCCAGGCCCTGGCCGCCCGGACTTATGAACTGACCGAATTTCTGCTCTTTGTCTGCAAGGTGCAGCTCAAGGACAGCGGCGAACCGGTCAAAGTGGCGTTGCACACGTCGTGCTCGGCACGCCGTGAAATGAACACCCACCTACACGGCCGTGAGTTGTTGGCGCAGCTAAGCAACGTGGAGCGAGTCGACCACAGTCACGAAAGTGAATGCTGTGGCTTTGGTGGGACTTTCAGCGTCCGTATGCCAGATATTTCCGGCGCGATGGTGGCTGACAAGACCCGGTCGTTGAAGGAATCCGGTGCGCAAAAGGTACTCAGTGCCGACTGCGGTTGCCTGATGAACATCAATGGCTCGCTGGAGAAACAGCAGGAAGCGTTGCGCGGTCAGCATCTGGCCAGTTTCCTGTGGCAGCGTACCGGAGGTGCCCAATGAGCACTTCCACGATTATTCCTACGGTTGCCGTAGAAGAAGATTTTCGTGCCCGGGCTCACAAGGCTTTGGCTGACACGCAACTGCGAAACAACTTTCGCAGCGCGATGGATTCACTGATGAGCAAACGGGCAGCGTCCTTCAGCGATGCCTTTGAGCGAGAACATTTGCGAGCGCTGGGCAATGCTGTCCGCGCCCGTGCTTTATCCAAGTTGCCCGATTTGCTCGAGCAGCTTGAACAGAACCTGACCCGCAACGGTGTGACAGTGCACTGGGCGGAAACGGTGGACGAGGCCAATGGCATCGTCTTATCGATCATCCGCGCTCACGAGGCGCGGCAAGTGATCAAGGGCAAATCGATGGTCAGCGAAGAGATGGAAATGAATCACTTCCTCGCTGAACAGGGCATTGAATGCCTGGAATCGGACATGGGCGAGTACATCGTCCAGCTCGACCACGAGAAGCCTTCACACATTATTATGCCGGCGATCCACAAGAATGCCGGTCAGGTCGCGTCCTTGTTCCACGACAAACTTGGCGTGGAATACACCAAGGACGTTGACCAACTCATTCAGATCGGTCGCAAAGTCTTGCGACAGAAATTCTTCGAAGCAGACATCGGCGTCTCCGGCGTCAACTTCGCCGTGGCCGAAACCGGCACCTTGCTGTTGGTGGAAAACGAAGGCAACGGGCGCATGACCACCACCGTGCCGCCCGTACACATTGCCGTCACCGGCATCGAGAAAGTCGTCGAAAACCTGCGGGACGTTGTACCTCTGTTGTCACTGTTAACCCGCTCCGCTCTCGGCCAGCCGATCACCACCTACGTCAACATGATCTCCGGGCCGCGCAAGGAACATGAACTCGACGGCCCGCAGGAAGTGCACCTGGTATTGCTCGACAACGGTCGCAGCCAGGCGTTTGCCGACAGCGAATTGCGCCAGACCCTGAACTGCATCCGCTGCGGCGCCTGTATGAATCATTGCCCGGTCTATACCCGAATCGGCGGTCATGCCTATGGGGAGGTTTACCCTGGGCCTATCGGAAAAATCATCACCCCGCACATGGTCGGCCTGGCGAAAGTCCCCGACCACCCGAGTGCCTCGTCGTTATGCGGCGCTTGCGGTGAAGTCTGCCCGGTAAAAATTCCGATCCCCGCATTGTTGCGTCGCCTACGGGAAGAGAACGTCAAGGCTCCGGACAGCCCCAATCAAGTCATGCGTGGCCAGGGCAGCAAGTACTCGCGCAAAGAACGATTTATCTGGAACGCCTGGGCGAAGCTCAACAGCTCGCCAACGCTCTATCGCCTGTTCGGCTTCTTCGCCACCCGTCTGCGCGCGCTGACGCCGAGCAACGTCGGTCCGTGGACCCAGAACCACAGCGCACCGAAACCCGCCGCCCGCTCACTGCATGACATGGCCCGCGAGCATCTGGCCAAACAGGGAGACCGCTGATGAGCGCCAAGCAAAATATCCTCGCCAAATTGCGCACCAGTCTGACGGGCACAACGCCTGTGGCTGACAACTTCGATGTCGAACTGGTGACCGAGCCCTACACCTACACGCCAGAACAACGCATCCCGCAACTGCGCAAACTGATGGAAGCGGTGCACACCGAAATTCATCTGACGTCCAGAGATGGCTGGCCCGAATTGCTGGCGCAACTGCTGCAGGACCGCCAGTTGCCCAGCCTGTTGATTGCGCCGACGACACCTCACGGTCAACGCATCACTCAGCATTGGGCGAAAAATCCTGGCCTGCCCGCGCTCAAAGCCTACGACCGTCCGGTCGAGGAGTGGAAAGCCGAGTTGTTCAACGACACCCCGGCCAGCCTGACCACCACCCTCGGCGCAATCGCCGCGACAGGTAGTCTGATTCTCTGGCCGACACGGGAAGAACCGCGTCTGATGAGCCTGGTGCCACCGGTGCATTTCGCCCTGCTCAAGGCCAGTGAAATCCGCGACAACTTCTATCAGGTGCAGCAGGAGTTTGAATGGGCCCAAGGCATGCCGACCAACGCCTTGCTGGTGTCCGGCCCATCGAAGACTGCCGACATCGAGCAAGTATTGGCTTACGGTGCCCACGGCCCGAAAGACCTGGTCGTTCTGATCCTGGAGGACCAATGAGTCTACCGGCAGCTTTCCTGCGAGATGCGCAGCAACTGATTCCTCAGGCACGACGTTTCGACGATCCGCTTTCGACCTTGGCCTTCGGCACCGACGCCAGTTTCTACCGGCTGATTCCGAAACTGGTGATCCGCGTCGAGTCCGAAGATGAAGTGGTGGCGCTGCTCAAACTGGCGCAACGGGATAAAGTCCCGGTAACTTTCCGCGCCGCCGGCACCAGCCTGTCTGGCCAGGCCATCAGCGATTCGGTGCTGATCGTGCTGGGAGATAACTGGAACGGTCGCGAGATTCGTGGGCAAGGAACACAGATCCGCCTGCAACCGGGCGTGATCGGCGCCCAAGCCAACGCCTGGCTGGCACCGTTCGGACGCAAGATCGGACCAGACCCGGCATCGATCAACGCCTGCAAAATCGGTGGTATCGTCGCCAACAATGCCAGCGGCATGTGCTGCGGTACGGCGCAGAACACCTATCACACGCTGGCCGGGATTCGTTTGGTACTGACTGACGGCAGCCGTCTCGATACCGAAGATGCCGCCAGTGTGGCGGCCTTCCGAGAGAGCCACGCCGAGTTGCTCGAACAACTGGCGACTTTGGGTCGCGAGACCCGCGCAAATGCTGAACTGGCTGCGAAAATCCGCCACAAATACCGTCTGAAAAATACTACCGGGCTGTCACTCAATGCGCTGGTGGATTTCGACGAGCCTGTGGATATCTTGAGCCACTTGCTGGTGGGCTCCGAAGGCACGCTCGGATTCATCAGCGCAGTGACCTACGACACGGTGATCGACCACCCGAACAAGGCGTCGGCACTGATCGTGTTCCCGGACGTAGAAACCTGCTGCAACGCCGTCACCGTGCTGAAAAGCCAACCGGTGTCGGCGGTGGAGTTGCTGGACCGCCGCAGCCTGCGCTCGGTGCAGGACAAGCCTGGCATGCCGGCTTTCGTACAGCAACTGTCGACCAATGCCTGCGCCCTGCTGATCGAATCCCGTGCCGCTTCGTCCTCTTTGCTTCAGGAACAGCTGACGCAAATCATGGCGTCGCTGACCGGCTTCCCGGTGGAGAAGCAAGTCGACTTCACCGAAGACCCGGTGGAAAACGCCCGGCTCTGGGCGATCCGCAAGGACACCTTCCCTGCCGTCGGCGCGGTGCGCAAAACCGGCACCACGGTGATCATCGAAGACGTCACCTTCCCGGTGGAACAACTGGCCATCGGCGTCAACCGCCTGATCGAGCTGTTCGACAAACATCACTACGACGAAGCGATCCTTTTCGGACACGCCCTGGAAGGCAATCTGCACTTCGTCTTCACCCAAGGCTTCAACAGTGCGGAAGAAGTCGCACGCTACCAGGCGTTCATGGACGACGTGGCGCAATTGGTGGCCGTTGAATTCGGTGGTTCGCTGAAGGCTGAACACGGCACCGGTCGTAACATGGCGCCCTTCGTCGAACTGGAATGGGGCAGCGATGCTTATCAGTTGATGTGGCAGCTCAAACGCCTGCTCGACCCTAACGGCATTCTCAACCCGGACGTGGTGCTCAGCGACGATCCACAGATCCACCTCAAGCACCTGAAACCGTTGCCGGCCGCCGATGAGATTGTGGATAAGTGCATCGAGTGCGGCTTCTGCGAACCGGTCTGCCCGTCGAAAGGCCTGACGTTGAGCCCACGCCAGCGCATCGTGATCTGGCGAGATATCCAGGCCAAGAAGCGCGCAGGCGTCGACACCACCGAACTCGAAGCCGCTTACGAATACCAAGGCATCGACACCTGCGCCGCCACTGGCCTGTGTGCGCAACGTTGCCCTGTAGGAATCAACACCGGTGAGCTGGTGAAAAAGCTCCGTGGCCGTAAGGCAACCCATACGAAAACCGCTAACTGGATTGAAGGAAATTTCGCCACCGCGTTGCAAGGCGCGCGCTTCACCCTGCACGTTGCCAACGGTGCGCGGATGCTGTTGGGAGCGCCACGCCTGGCAAAACTTTCGGCATCGCTGACGCGGTTGTCCAAGGGTCAGGTTCCGCAATGGACCAACGCCATGCCGCAGCCGGAAAGAGCCATCCGTTTCAGCCCGACCGTGTCGGACGAGCGGCCTCGGGTAGTGTACCTGGCGGCCTGCGTGTCGCGGGTCATGGGCCCGGCAGCGGGTGATAAAGAGCAAATGTCGTTGTACGAAAAAACCCGTGGTCTGTTGGAAAAGGCCGGTTATCAGGTGGTCTTCCCGGACAATCAGGACAACCTCTGCTGCGGCCAACCATTCGCCTCCAAAGGCTACGTCGAACAGGCCGAACACAAACGCCAGGAACTGATCGGCGCACTGCTGCACGCCAGTCGTGGCGGGCTCGATCCAATCTACTGCGACACCAGCCCCTGCACCTTGCGGCTGGTTCAGGACCTGGGCGACGTGCGACTGGACTTGTACGACCCCGTGCGCTTCATCCGCACTCACTTGATGGATCGTCTCGATTTCACCCCTCAGGAAGCGCCGATCGCGGTGCATGTCACGTGCAGCACTCAGCATCTCGGCGAGAGCCAGGCGTTGATCGATCTTGCGCGCAAGTGCAGTAAAAACGTGGTCATCCCGGAAGGCATTCACTGCTGCGGTTTTGCCGGCGACAAGGGCTTCACCACCCCGGAACTGAATGCCCATTCGTTACGCACGCTCAAGGACGCGGTACAGCAATGCAGCGAAGGGATTTCCACCAGCCGCACCTGTGAGATTGGTCTGACGCAACACGGCGGAATTGATTATCACGGGCTGGTTTATCTGGTGGATCGGGTCACCCAGGCCAGAGTGGTCTGACACCGAGGCACCAAAAGAAGGGGGCAATAACGCCTAATGCACAATCCCTGTGGGAGCGGGCTTGCTCGCGAAGACGGCGACACATTCAACATTGATGTCGCCTGGCACACCGCTTTCGCGGGCAAGCCCGCTCCCACAGGTTCCGCGTCTTAACTGACTGGTATCAGGCGTTTTTTGTCCCTTTTTCGTACCCGTCCCCCGGAAAAATCTTTCACCCATCGCAAGCGAAAATAGAACCCTTGCACGCCATCACAGTCCATTTGTTAAGCCCCAATCAGCGTGGCCCATCCCCACCCCCGTTCCAGGAGATACCCATGAAGCGTTCCGCCCTGGCTGGACTGCTCATCACTGCAACAATGCTGGCCTCCTCCGCATACGCCTCAAACGATAGCGATCAATGCGTAATGAAGCTCCAGGAAGTCAACAGCAAGCTGTCCAGCACTACCACGCTGGACGCTGCCACCAAAGGTGTCGTGATCACCAAAGCCGAACAAGCCAAGGCCGCCCACGCCGCCAACAATGACAAAGAGTGTGTTTCCCTGACGCAGCAGGCGCTTCAGGACATTCAAAGCCACGCGCACGGTCAGTAGGGCCTGACCAGAGCCAATCCAGCGTTGGCCCTGACACGCAAGCACGGACAGAAGGTCGACTCGCCGCGCGCATTGGCGTACACTGCGCTTGCCTGCTGGTTACACACAGCAGGTTCGGGGCCGTTTAGGATTCGACGCCGGTTGCGAAACTTTAGGTGCATGCCGAGTTGGTAACAGAACTCGTAAATCCACTGTTGCAACTTTCTATAGTTGCCAATGACGAAACCTACGGGGAATACGCTCTCGCTGCGTAAGCAGCCTTAGCCCTTCCCTCCTGGTACCTTCGGGTCCAGCAATCATCAGGGGATGTCTGTAAACCCAAAGTGATTGTCATATAGAACAGAATCGCCGTGCAGTACGTTGTGGACGAAGCGGCTAAAACTTACACAACTCGCCCAAAGCACCCTGCCCGTCGGGTCGCTGAGGGTTAACTTAATAGACACGGCTACGCATGTAGTACCGACAGCGGAGTACTGGCGGACGGGGGTTCAAATCCCCCCGGCTCCACCAACTTTACATCTAAAGACGTCCACGGACGTCTTTTTTTGTACCTGAAATCCAGCAAAATCAAGGATTTAAGCGCTACGGGGCTCCGTAGAGGTTTTCTGAGTTCCAGCCGTTTGGGTATTCCAAATGGTATTCCAAGCCATCCGGTGCTATTTTTTGGAATACCAAAACGGTGTCAGAGGTAGCTCTCATGCCTGCTCCAGCCCTCCGCCTCTCCGACCGCCAGCTCAGGGCAGTCAAGGCAAAAGACAAAGATTACGTCCTCAGCGATGGAGACGGCCTCCAGCTCCGGGTCAGGAGCAACGGCTCGATGTTGTGGAACTTCAACTACCGCGAACCGGTAACCAAAAATCGTATCAATATGGGGCTGGGCACGTACCCAGAGCTCTCACTAGCAAACGCCAGGAAAAGAGTGGTGGAAGCGCGCGAGCTGCTTGCACAAGGCATTGACCCAAAGGTGCGACGCAATGCACAGGACGAAGCCAAACGAGCGGAGACGGAACACACGTTCGAGAACGTGGCCACCGCCTGGTTCGAGCTGAAGAAGGACTCCGTCACGCCAGCGTACGCCGAGGACATTTGGCGATCGCTCACGCTGCACGTATTTCCAGACCTGAAAACAACGCCGCTCTCGAAAATTACCGCACCGATGGTCATCGAACTGCTTCGCCCAATCGAGGCCAAAGGCAGCCTCGAGACAGTGAAGCGACTGAGCCAACGGCTCAACGAGATCATGACTTACGGGGTGAACTCCGGGCTGATTTTCTCTAACCCTCTCAGTGGCATTCGGGCGGTCTTCAAGAAGCCCAAAAAAGAAAACATGGCCGCGCTACGACCAGACGAGCTGTCCGAGCTCATGATCGAAATCGCGAACGCCAGCATCAAGCGAACGACCCGCTGTCTGATCGAATGGCAGCTGCACACCATGACCCGTCCTGCCGAAGCGGCGACCACCCGATGGGCAGACATCGACTTCGACAGACGCATCTGGACCATCCCACCGGAGCGGATGAAGAAGCGCCGCCCGCACAGCATCCCGTTGACCGATCAAGCACTCGCACTGCTGAAGACGCTCAAGTCCCACAGCGGCCATCGGGAATACGTGTTTCCGGCAGACAGAGATCCACGCACCCACGCCAATAGCCAGACCGCCAACATGGCGTTGAAACGCATGGGCTTCCAGGACCGCTTGGTCAGCCACGGCATGCGCTCCATGGCCAGCACCATCCTGAACGAGCATGGGTGGGATCCGGAGCTGATCGAAGTCGCGCTGGCGCATGTCGACAAGGACGAAGTCCGAAGTGCCTACAACCGAGCAGACTACATCGAACGCCGGCGTCCGATGATGGCTTGGTGGAGTGAGCACATCCAGAAAGCGGCCACCGGCAACCTGTCAGCATCTGCGATCAATCAAACCAGGGACCACAACGTCGTGCCGATACGGTGAGCGCTCACCGGACGCCGCCAGTAACCGAGAATGACTCCCCATATGGAGTGATGGTTGATTTGGCGACAGCGGCGACACCGGCGACAACCCGCGTAATACCTGGTCTGCAGCATGGCGACAGAAGTGGCGACTGTCGCCGCTGCAAACCTAGCTCTTTGGGCTTTCTCGGCCAAGCCCACGCGAGCGGGAAGGCTCCGCATTCCCACTCGCATGGGCTCTGCGTAATTGCATCTCACTTGACCACCTAATTGCATTGCCACTGACCAGTCATTTACATTCGCGCTGACCAGCCGTTTGCAGTTGATGGGGGTCAGCGGGTGCCACACAGCGCGAGTGCGTCAGCCAAGCAATGAAGGACTGCAACCGACCGATTCTGTTGAAAAAGTAGCTCCCCTGTCTGGCCTGCGGCAAAATCTCTGCATTGGCCAGCAGGGAAGCACGCAGCATGATGGGACAGTTATCGAGTGGCCAGGAACGGCTGTTTTACTCGTTCAACCTTGAAGATCACATCCCCGCCAATCACCTTCTGCGTAGCATTGATCGGTGTCTCGATCTGAGCGACTTGCGCCATTACCTCGCCGATTTTTACAGCCCGATTGGGCGTCCGTTGATTGATCCCGAACTGATGATCCGCATGCTGATCGTGGGCTATTGCTACGGCATTCGCTCAGAGCGGCGGCTGTGCGAAGAGGCCCATTTGAACCTGGCGTATCGCTGGTTCTGCCGGTTGAGCCTTGAAGATGAAGTCCCCAATCACTCGACCTTTTCCAAAAATAGACACGGCCGTTTTCGGGACAGCGATCTGTTTCGCTGGTTGTTCAATGAAGTGCTGCGTCGCTGCATGGACGCCGGGTTGGTCAAGGGCGAAGGCTTTGCCGTGGACGCCAGCATCATCAAGGCGGATGCCAGCCGGCAGCGCGGTGTACCGGGTGATGAAAAGGTCAACTGGAGCGATCCAGCCCTGAGCACCCGCGCCGTGCGCGAGTACCTTGAAGCCCTCGATGAAGAGGCTCTGGCCGAAACGCTACCGAAGCGCCTATCGCTGACTGATCCTCAAGCCCGCTGGACCGCAGCTCCAGGTGGCCCAGCGTTCTAGGCTTACTCCACGAATTATCTCATCGATACCGAGCACGGCGTGATCATGGATGTGGAACCCACACCGGGTCATCGAACCGCAGAAGTCGAGAGCACCAAGACGATGATTGATCGGATCGAAGCGCAGTTCGACATCAAGCCGGAACGCCTCATTGGCGACACCGCTTACGGTACAGCGCCGATGCTGGCCTGGATGATGGAGGAAAAAGACATCGAACCGCATGTGCCGGTATGGGACAAAACCGAGCGCAAGAACGACAGTTTCTCGAGCAACGATTTCCACTGGAATGAAGAGACTGAGGAATACCGCTGCCCCGCCGGTAACGAATTACGCAGCGAATGGCGTGCCTTCAAGAACGAGCGTTCGCACGTCACAAAAGCCAGCACCATCATCTTCCGATCCAGACAGACCTACTGCGCGACATGTCCGATGAAAGCCAAGTGCTGCCCGAACACTCCGATTCGCAAGTCCGCAGCGTCCCTGAAGCCGCTCGTGATGTGGCTCGACGCATCGCAGCGACGCCGGAGTACGTGCGCTCTCGCCACGAACGTAAGAAGGTCGAAATGTTGTTTGCCCACCTCAAGCGCATCCTGAAACTGGATCGCTTGCGACTACGTGGCATGAGTGGCGCGTCCGATGAGTTCACGCTGGCGGCCGCGGTACAGAACCTGCGACGTCTGGCCAAACTTGCATCTCCAGGGCCACCTTCTACGGATAGGTGCGCCTGCACGAAGCAAAAAACCTCAAACTAACCCATTAACAGAGCAGCAAAGGTCAACGAAGGGCCGAGAAACCACTCAATGTGGTGAGTAGGTTCTCCGGGTGGTGGTCGCGCCTGAGTTCAGGTGAGCTGAAAATCCGACTTTTTCAACAGAATCGGCCAATTTCAGCCTGTCGAGCCCAGCGCACTCTCCTAAGGGCTTAGTGCCGACTAACGGGGCAGGGAGTGCAGCCGGGTCTCCTCTTTTACTAGGACGTCCGGCATGGACCTGCCTAATATGCGAAGACGCCATTATTGTTTTCTGGCGAACAAGGATTGATCAGGTGCACGATTGAACTTCGGGTTGAATACGGAATGGCGGTGTTCCGGATCATTGCCATCCCCATTCTCACTTGCGCAGTGTCACTCACATAATCATTTTCGGTGCCCACTAAGGTTCGTTTTCCAGATTGGAATTGGGTTATTTGCCATATTGTCTTGCCCAGACTATTCGGCAGGTTCGAATATCCTACTGGTTTGGATTAGTTATTTTTCTGAGGTTTTTAATCTAGTTCGAAATAAACAATACACGTGATAATTGAAGGCGTCAGTGACCATTAAAAGCTAAAGCCGGTCTAAGTCATTAATCGCTGGTCGCCGGTATAAAAGGCGATTCATGTCCTTAGGGGCGCCAGGGTCTCGCCCGATAGCCGCACCCTGCAAATGGAGAGAGGTGGGGGTAGGTCAATCGTCAGACACCTCACGTTTTGCTGCTTGGCGACACCGCCAACGTGTTTCCGTAAAAGTCATCTTTACCCACGGCGTACTGGCGTCTATGATTGCTCATTTGGGGAAGGGATTTCGATGAGCATTCAGATTTTTACGCAAGAATATGATGCAGTAATTAAAAGCGTCGTACTAACTGGGCAAACCACTTACGGGTATGCCATTGATCATATTTTTCCTTTGATAAATCGTTTTGCTGCGCAACGCAAAATTCAGAATCCAGCATTCTATGATCGGTTGCGTAATGACTTGCTTAAAGGCTGTTTAATGCCTGCTATTACTCTCGCGCTGGTGGATCCAGACACTTCTGTATTTGATTCAGTACAGAATTCAGAAAACTACGCCAATGAGAATATCGACAAAGGATATGTCCTGGATGGTATGCAGCGGTTGAATACGCTTAATAGCATTAAGGATGACGAAAATTTTCCGGCCGATAAAGCGCTTTACCTAAGCGTTGTCATTTCCGGCAATAAAGATATGCTCTTGTATCGGATGATCACTCTAAATAACGGGCAGCGCCCGATGACTCCTCGACATCAGATTGAAGTGCTCACTGAAGAGTTGTTTGATTTCGAAGCTTTGGATATCGAAGTGCAGTCAGAAAAAGATAGAGGCGAAAAAATCAAGCGAGGAGCCTTCAATCTGGCGGATATTTCCAAAGGTTATTTGGCGTTCTTTACAAATAGCGTTCACAATGAAAACAATAAAATCATCAGCGAAAAAATGGATGAGATCATTGTTGGTAATATCATGGCTACTGCGGTTGTTGAGAACGGGCTTGAGTTTCAGCAGGTGCTCGAGTTAGTGGACAAATTTTCGGCGAACGAAAGTGCGAAGAGCTGGCTAAAAACTCAGAATAATTTCATTGGGTTTTGTGTAGGGGTGAAGTCGTCATATGACGCGCTTACGGAAATTAGCGCTGAAGAGTTTGGTGAAGCTGTCGAAAAGTTTGATGTTGCGTTTAAGTCGATTGATGCGGCAAAAGTAAACCTTGGCAAGTATCGTCGTGAGCTGAGCAAGAAGTATATTGAGAATATCAGTGAACTCAAGGACTCGAGTGATATTGAGCTACTTTCGTATTTCTCGGACGAGACAACAGCGTAGATGAAGACTATTAGCTACGAGTTTTCTGAGTGCGTTGGCTCTCCACTTACGGCTGAATCTCCATTTTTTATTCATCCAGGTGTTGCTGAGTTCCCTGTGATATTTCGTGTTTTGTCGGGAAGTTGTCAAGTCACAAACTTGAACACCGATGAAAGTAGAGTTATTTCAAAGAACTACTTCTACAGTGATGCTCGGCAGAATGATACCGGTGATCTGTCCTTTCTAAATGAGTTTGATGAAGATCTGAGCCTGACTGATTATGAGCGTCTAATAAAAAAGACGGCTTGGACTAATCGTAAGTTCTATAAGCCTTTCTTAAATGAGTTGGCCAGTTGTATTTATCATGAGCAAAACGAACGCCATACAGCTTCTTTCGTGCATTTGTATCGGGCGTACGAGCATCTTTCATATGCTTTTCCGATGATCTATGCGTCGCGGACTCAGGATTACGTTGGTACGTTTGAAAATCTCAGAAAATGGATGAGTCATGATTCAGACGGGAATGTTGGCGAGCTAAAGTTCCATAAGAATTTTATAGTGAGCCTTTTTAAGGATCTTCCTGAACTATCGCGAACCATCGACGTGGAAATTACCACAAGGCAGGAATATAGGGAGCCAATTTTTACGGCTCTAGCGGTGAAAGTTGCCGGTTGGAATGCACCAGATAAATACACGGCCGCGACAATTCGGCCTGATAGACTGGCTATTCCATTCCTTGAGTATCATAGTTTCTTTGTTACACTTAGAAATAGGTTTTTCCATTACTCAAACTCTCGATCCGATAATATTGGGCTCGAGGATATTGTGGACTCTGATTTATTGTTCTCCTTTGTAAATAAGGTGACGCTAAATTACATTGCTACAATATTCCATGGTGTAATGAAACACCAGATTGCTTCGCTTGATTGACTAGTTATATGCCGGCTTTTTTAGAATTCGAAGTCGGCAAATTTAACTATGTGTTGAGGGTGCTAATGATTGTTCTTGGATTTAGTTGGCCAGATTGACGAGCCTGCCCACAGTTTATGATACTGCGCCTTTATGGGTTTTTTAGTCGAGCATTGCTTTCGATGGGAAAAGAACCGGTAGGTGTCGGTCCTGGGCTCTCTACTAGAAGGGGCGGCAGTCATGTGACGTATTTTTTATCGGATGCCACCGCCTTGGAGCATTCTACCTTGAACAACGACATTTAAAATATTAAAATTCGGCTATATTAAGCACTCAGTAGAGTTTAAATAACGGCATTCAAACTTGACTGAGGAGGCGCCCCCTCTTCATCAATGGAGTAAAGTGGAAACTGATCGGGCATCACAAGAGGCGATGGCCTATACAGAATTTTTTCGCCAAGAACTTCTTGATAATAGTAGTTGTTCGCCGGAGACATATAGTCCACAAATAAGTCGAGAGTCGAAATTAATTCAAGTATATCCTTGCTCCACCCCGACTTGATCATGTCGAGTATTTTTTGGTGACCAGGATCTTCGATGTCCTCAAGGTGTCCGAAATGCCCATCGACTAGACCCTTAATACTCCGAACAGCGCGCCGATAATCTTTCGCAAAACAATTAGATTTTGAAAAATGCAGGATCCAACGCTCTACAGCCTCGCTTCGATTTAGACTTATTTCACCTTTGATCGAATCATCCCCATGCTTGTTCTTATCAGATACACCAATGCCAAAGGTGCAATACTTGTCTTTCATTGGTTTATCTTTGTAGTAGGAGGACAGGAATAAGGCTTCACCGTGGTTGCCTTCAACTTCGCCAACAAAACCGATGGTCTCTTCATCGTTTGAAATCAATATAAACAAATCAGAGTTCTTTAACGTTTCATCCAGGCTCAATCCGGGGGTTATGGTTGTTGGGTAAGCCCTCACTCCCCTAGGTAGAAGCATCAAAACTCTTGTTTTGTTATAGTTTCTTTGGGCAAAATGAGACTCAGAATCATTTCCCACCTTAAAGATGTTCATCTTGGTTATGTTGAAGTCTTTGATTTCGTACTCGCTCAATACGTTCGCACATAGTTCTTTGAAGTATGAGATTCCAGTTTTTGTTTTAAGGAAGTCAACCATGACATATTCAAATGCATGATTTAAGACTGTTTTTTCCATTTTTCCGAAGAAGCCACTTTCTCTAAGTGCGCCCTTATAGTCTTGCAAGCTTGAACTATAACCCCAATTAAAAGGAAGGTTTTTCTGATAGCGCACAGTTTTCAATATCGCGCAGTAAAAAGATGCCCAATAAGAGGCAGTATCCCCAATGATGCCTCTCGCAGCTTGAGGTAATAGTACGGTAGTGTCAGTATTCAATTCCCACCTCGCCTTCCTACATTTAGCTTATAGTTTCTTTGAAGAAACGGTTTGCTGACTAACGCTAGGCCCGACGTCAGCTATTCGTATTGCATTTATACGTTTAGCGAAGTTTCGTAAAAGCCGTGATGTCTACCGATGAATTCGGCAGCAGCCTAGGACACGCTACTTATTTGCCATCACGCTGTCTACCGCTACTAATAGCCTGTAGCCGCCTGGGCTGACCGTCACCTCCTGGCCGTTCTCCGCCGGTCGTCACTACGGCGTGTGCTGGTCAGGTCGAATGCAATTCGACTGGTCAGTGACAATGCAAATGGTCAAGTCCATGCGACTACGCAGGCTCACATTAAAAACCGACGAACGACCACCCGACCATGGAAAACCACCGGGCTCCAAGGTCTTCCAGCGCTACCAATTAGCGCAACAGTCGCCCCAAAAATACTGTTGACCACGAGCAGAACGAGCGCTAAACCAGAACCGTACCAGCGCTGTCCTCGACAGCACCCAGGTAGCCAGAACCTTTGAGGCTACGCCACAGCGTGGTGGTTCACCCCAAGTGCGATTAGCGTCCGGCGGCTCGCACGGTCACAGCGATGTGATGGATGCCTACTTCTCAACTTTGCCCACTGCGGCAACTCAGGCCTTCTCCTGGCTGCTCTGCAGCAACTTATCCGCTTGGCCATTTCACTGCACCAACCTGCGCGTGTCTCTTTGCCCCCTAAAGAGACACGCGCATATCACACTGCTGCAGCCCTGCTCGCACGGGCCTTTGCGGCGTTCCCCCTCGTGACAATCGGCGTGACAAACACCGAATGCTCACTCACCACAGCGATGCCGAAGATGGTGCCGCAGCCCAAAAAATGGACTGCACCTGACTGACAGTCAGGCATGCCCCGGTCATCACATCACTGCCTTCACCTGACTCAGGATCTCGCGGCACCGGTCTCGTCAGCCAGTGCAGCCTCCACCCGCCCACTTCTACAGAAGTGTTCAGGAGGCCAGATCATGAGATGCCCAAGCTCTCGGCCGTAAGGAGCCGCCAGTCCCGCGTTAGTGGACCAACCTCACAGGTCGCAGGGGCCTTGATCCCTGGCAACACTCAACAACCGTGGCGGGATGAGTGAGGACGAAGTCGACAATTTCAGGAGAAGTGCGATGCAACTGTGCGAAGCGTTTGAGCCACCACAACCATTGCTGGAATACCAGCAGGCGCCACTGCCCTACCCGGTCGAAGCACTCGGGGAACTGTTGGGCCCTGCGGTCGAACGACTGGCCGAGGTGATCGGCGTGCCCTGCGCCATGGCCGCGCAATCGGTACTGGCTACCACGGCCTTGGTGAGCCAAGGCCATGCCAATGCCCAACTCGACGGTCGAACCTATCCGCTGTCCCTCTACCTACTGACGGTGGCATCCTCGGGTGATCGCAAAAGCGCGGTGGATCACCTGGCTCTGAAGGCGGCGCGCGACTGGGAACGACAGCAGTGGACCCTGTATGAGGAAAAGCTCAAAGCCTATCGCGCCGCTACCAGCCTCATGGCCAAACCCAAAACCTCAAAGACAACCTCCGGGGCAGAAGGCGGCGAGCTGTCCGAACCGGTACCGCCGAGACTGATCATTGCCGAGCCCACTATCGAGGCCCTGGTCAAAAGCCTGTGCCATGGCTTACCCAGCATGGGCTTGTTCAATGATGAAGGTGGCCAATTCTTGGGTAGCAGCACCATGAGCAAAGAGAATCTGCTCAAGGCCATCACCACCTTGTCGATGCTGTGGGAGGGCAGCCCGATCGACCGGGCCCGCTCCACGACCGGAGAAAGCCTACGTGCCTATGATCGCCGCCTCAGCCTGCATCTGATGCTGCAGCCCTACCTGGCCAACCAGATTTTCAAAGACCCGGTGATCAATGGCCAAGGCATCCTGGGCCGTTGCCTGATCAGTTGGCCCGAGCGCCTGGCCGGCCAACGGCTCTACAAGGCGATCGACCTGACCCGAGATGCCAAAGTCCAGCGCTACCAACAGCGGATCACCGCCCTGCTGCAAAAGCCCTGGTCGCTTCACAAGGATGGCTCGCTCAATCCCGCCACGCTGGAGCTGACTCCCCGCGCCCGTCGTGCCTGGATTGATATTCACGACACCATCGAATGTCAGTCTGGCGAGTTCGGCGAGCTGGCCGGCGTCCAGCCTGTCGCGAGCAAGGCCGCGGCGAATGTACTGCGTATCGCGGGCGTGCTGGCCATGGTTGAAGAGGCCAGTGCGTTGGACGAAGCACACATCCAGCGCGCCTCCACGCTGATGGATTACTACCTGGCCGAAATTCAGCGCCTGACCGAACAGGTGCCGGTCAATAGTCGACGCGAGGAAGCGGATCGGCTGCTGCGCTGGCTGATGCAGAAAGGCTGGACCCACTTCACCATCCGCGACGTTAATCGCAACGGTCCTCGTTTTGCCCGCAAGAGCGCTGACCATACCGCCTCTTTATTCGTCGATCTGATCACTCATCGCTGGCTGAGCAGCTGCGACGGCAAAACTTTCGAGGTGCGCCATGTTTCGCCTCAATGACGCGGTGCGCCGCTATCAGGCGCAACATCAATCGCCACCTGAATCGCGGCGTGTCGCCGCGTCTGTCGCCACCTTGTCGCCACGCGCCAGGCCAGAAACGACGCGGGTTGTCGCCACTGTCGCCGCTGTCGCCACACCACCCTTGGACCCTATCCTTCTCGCCCGGCTGATCGAGCAACTGCGTGAGGAAGGGGCACTGCTGCAACACCACGAGAACACCCTCCTGATCCGCCCGACGCACTGGCGGCAGATGGAAAGGCTCAGCCCTCACTGGAAAGCCTTGCTGCTCTTTCTACAAACAAACGAAAACGGTGACGACGATGACCTTGATCAGTCGACGTGATGGTCGCAACTTTGGCTATGGCCGCCAGCTGAGCTATGCCGGCTCACAAGCGCTAAAGGATTTGTTTGCCGGCGGCCACTTCGCCACGGTCAAAGCGCATAGCGATCGCTGGCATGCATTCGTTCGTTGGTGTCGATCAGAGGACGGCCCAGGTTACAACGATGCGCGCAAGATTGATCGACAGACGCTACAAGACTACGCCACGTATCTGCGCCAGCAGATCCAGCAAGGTGAACTCTGCATCGCCACCGCGCAGAACCGCCTGAGCAGCGTCAACCGCACCCTCGCTGCGCTGCGCGGTGATCAGGACGTGAGAATCGCCAGCCCGAGCCAGGCGTTGGGACAGAAGCGCTCGACCGTACGCACCCGCGCGCCGGATGGCCAAGACCACCAACAGGTGCGGCGAGTACTCGAGGAACTTGGCGAACAGCAACACGAGCGGGTGGCCGCGATTATCCGTTTGGCCCGAGAAACCGGCATGCGCCTGCGCGAAGCGATCCTGGCCGACCTACCACGCTTGCACCGCGAAGCCGAACACTTCGGCCGCATCAACATCCAGGACGGCACCAAAGGGGGCCGCTCAGGGGCATCAGCGCCACGATGGGTCGCGGTAAATGAAGCGGTGAAAGCGGCGCTGCAGTTTGCTCGTAAGGTATCGCCGCCCCGCAGCCGCAACTTGCTGGCCCGCGACGAAAGCTACGCCGCGTTCCTGCATCAGACCGTGCTCCCCGCCCGTGAAACACTGCATAAGCACGGGCTGAAGGGTTTCCATGAACTGCGAGCGGCCTACGCCTGCGAACGTTACGAGCAGCTCACTGGACACGCCGCACCGGTCAATGGTGGACAGTGCTATCGCATTGACCGCTACCTTGATCAACAGGCGCGGCAGCAGATCAGCCTTGAACTCGGGCATAACCGGATTGATGTAGTGTCGGCCTACATTGGAGGTCGGGTATGACCAAGCCCTTCGATATGGCGCTATTCCTGAGCGGCGTACTGAATGGCTCAAAGGTCACGCAGCAACGCCACCTACGGCAAGCCCGAATCATGCAAGCTGCCATTCAACAACGATGGCAGCGAGACAATCCCTGGACCTGGCAGCTCAAGCATGTGCGCTGGTTTCTCACTCAGCACCTGAAAGACCATTCAGACGCCACCCGGCATTATTACCGGCTCACCGCCCTATTGATCTGGAAAAGAATAGGGACTGACCGAGAAATGCTGATCTAACGCTCGAGTTTTGGGCAGGTAGCTTTCCAGTCTCGTTTGTTCGCCTTCATGTATCTCAGAGTAGATATTCCCTTCCATATTGACATAGCACGTCCAAGAAGAGCGTATTCACCGCTGAATGCTTGGCTGGCCAACGGGCTACACGGTTGGCATCCTTGAGATCGCGCTCAATTCCATGGGAAACCAAAACTATTCAGATCCGAGGTCGAGTAGATACCGAACCTAACTGTAGCTCTGCCATGATAGAAAATACATCTTCACCTAAATACTCCGCCCTTACAGTAAACACTGTTAGACCCACACCGTTATTAGCTCTACCATAGTTCTTGCTACTAAATTCCGACGCCGGGAATACTAAGAATGCAGTAGAAACAGAAAAGGCTTCAGCATGGGCAAGCACCTGATACACATCCGACTGACTTGGCCCTGAAATCTCCAAAGCTTTATACTTAACATCGCCTACAGCAAGCGGAAGACGTTCTTTATTCTGCAAAACAACGTCTGGCTCACATCTATAATTAGATATTTCTGGAAAAATTTTTACACCACAGCCTTTACCACGCACAGCATAAGCACCGCTCAGATTAAAGCGCTTTAAAATTGCCACCTCGAATAAATACTCCATATCAATGAACATTGAAGAAGTTTGAAAATCAGCATTATCCAGACCGAACAAACCACCCCCAACAAAAATAGGAAATGCCAGTTCAAGGGTATTTTTCAGCTCAGTACCAAAACGTTCCTCTCGAATAGCTTCTGTAATACAATCCACTCGAGAACTCACACTCATCCTTGAGTACTGAGCATATTTAACATCACGAAAAATCAAATATAAAGTTCTGGCTCTTACTAAGACCTCACGCATAAATGATTTGTGACGCGCAAAAACCTCAATTACGACCAAGCAGTATGCAATTATTCTATTCTGAATAATATCTGGCGTTAATACAAATGAGCTGACACAAACAGTTGAGGGATCACCGCGCGAGATGTGCTTAATACTTTTGGCGAAGTCTATTCGCCCTGATGGGCGACTGGTAGGATATGAACAAACCTCATAGTTCTTCACTCGCCCACGGCCCAGATATATCTCCACCGAATCCAGGAAAGAATTGGCAATATGAAAAAATATAGCACCATCGGCACTACTACTTGTGGATGCTTTAGGGATTTTATACCTAGCGCTAGACAACTCTTCAAATAGACCACGAAGAGTTCCGGCAGCCTTTTCAATGATTTCTATAACCCATGAATTTTCGAGACTAGCAGCCCCTAAATAATGCGAAGGATTTAGCTCAAATCTATTTCTTCCGCGCATAACCACGTTTAAAATTTTAAGTTCAATCAGCGAGTTAAATGAGGGCTGACGCTGGAGGACTTGAAAGTCTTCAGCACTTATCTCCTGAGGTTTCCTTTCAGTTAATATGATTCGGCGTGCTGCCGTATGTCCACCACTAAACCACCAATCTGACATATTTCCATTTGCCCGCATCAGCACCACACTCCGGCTGCAATCTCATCAGATCGTCGTCAAGACTATAACTATTCGCCTTCTTGCATTTTAAATTTCGAGACATCATCTGCAACAAGTCTGATCATGCGATACACCTCATCAGCGAGAGGATGTGGCGGAAGTGATGGTCGCTTTACCAAGAATTTTATTTGCTGATCCCATAGCGCTTGAAGCTCACCAATCTCGGTTATATCTTTAAAAACTGCATGCCCAAAAGGAAGGGAAATCGAATCACCCTCAGCCCCATACTTACACAACTCTGAAAAATTCCTTACAAGTGATTCCTTAAACACTTCCTCGAGATTAGTCGTAGGAGAAATCATCGAATCTAATAATTGAGCATCAGGCGGGATATTCTTGATACGAAGCCGCCTTATTACCGCGTCATCTAAATCTAGAGCGCTCCGATCGAGCGGGTTATACGTCACAATAAATACCAAATTTGAAGCTAATGCGATTTGGCGGCCTGAGGGAAGAACAAACGGTTGATTTCTATACTCAATAAAAGTTAATAGCTCCCCCAAGACCGCGGCAATATTGGCCCGGGTAAACTCCTCAATTAAAAGAACATATTTATTCTGAGGATCACGGCGTGCCTGCTGATTCACCTGAAGCAAAACCCCATCTTGAAGCTCAAAGCCACCAGCAACTGGGCGATAACCTTCTATAAAATCTTCATACGAAAATCCGGGGTGAAACTGTACCGTTTTTACAAGCAACTCATGCCCCGTTAGTTCTATAGCAGCCTGAGTAGCTACATATGACTTGCCCGTCCCAGGAACTCCGGCCAAAGCGATTATAGAAGACGAGCCGTTGGTTTGAGCCATTGACACTATATCTTTGACGAGCTGTTTAATTATCATCATAATTATTTACACACAGAGGTCTGAGAATGCCATAGCAAAAGACTTGCTCGATTTAAAAATATCCTTCGCAGGCATTTTCAGTCTTTCAGGTGATTGGCCTCTCAGCCGGCACATTTCATTTCTAAGCAGAGGATGGATTCTGCGGGTAGAGTTTGCTTCCGTCTGTAGCACGAGACCTCCTCCACCGCAGAGAAGGAACCAAGGATTCAGAGCTTTGCGCTGGGAACTTGCTTGAACTGTCCCAAAATCTTCATTTTTATACCAGCGCTGACCGATACTAGCCACATCGTTATGAAAGCGTGATTGTTTAATCTTTATCGCCATTTCCGCCATCAAAGCCTCATGAGGGTAGTCCCACTCAATCATCACTCCTATCGCGCGATTTAGCTCTTCTGGAGAAATATAATTATCGATACTATCTATAAGCATCAATATTGCGCGATACTCCGGAACAGCCATAAGCCCCGGAAGCAGGAGTTTCCCCGCAAGATGTATATTGTTGTTATTAGCAATAGAAGGCACGCCATTTCTGCTACTCAGAAAGCGCAACAAGGTTTTTCCAGTACGAGTCAAGTGAACAGACTCATCCTCCACAAAAGCTAAACCTCCAAGCGCCATAACCTCTACTGTGTTCCTTATTGTTCTATCAGTAGACGCTTTTTTTGATTTACCCTGTAAAGGGATACTACTTGAATCTTCAGTCGCCTCTACGGAGTTTTCCGCCTCGGCCAAGCTTTCTTCAGCGCTTACTAAATCAATGCTCGCTTGCCCATCAAAACTTGATAAAGTCTCAAAAAACAAGTCGGAACTATAACTTTCCCCAGCGCATAAACCCATCGCGGCCAAATTTGGTGCAAGGTTTGGCCACAATGACAAATTCGCCCTCAGTGCATCACGCCACTCCATTTAATACACTCTCTATTTAATTTAATATAGCAGGGGAAAGTAAATTGATATCAATAAAGTCGTTTTCAATAGCGTTGATTTGATTAATTAAGTGCACGCCTATCTCATAAGCTAAAGTCGGCGGAACAGCGTTTCCTACTTGATGAGCAACGTCAACCGTCCCGCCTTCAAATACGAAATCGTCGGGAAAGGATTGAATCCGCGCAGCCTCTCTCATACTTATGTTTCGATTTTCGACTGGGTGAGCAAATCTCCCACGCGTAAAGCTATTACACTTAGTGGTTATCGTCCCAGAAGGTTTGTCCCAATCAAGTCGACCATAGACCCCACGATGCCCTGCTGTTTCAACCGAAACCGAATGACAAGGGAGACGAAGATGCACTGGAATATCGCTTCGCCCTCCACCTGGGGGAACATGCGATATTCGCTCTCTGTTCAGTTCAGAAATATTATCCGGCACATGATTCGGTATTGTCTTACCCAGTTCTGACCGAGGTTCTGGAAGCCCCCCGATGGCATCTTCGACCGTCTTCCAAGTAGCTTGCTGATACTTTCCATCCGGCAAAGAAAGTGGCTTAGAGAAGTCCTTTCTAGTACCAAGTATAAAGAGTCGCTTCCGTACTTGAGCGACACCGAAGTCAGCAGCATTTAAAACTTTTGCTTCAATACTATATCCTGCCACTTCAGCCATTTCGACTATTTTATTATAATGCAGGGCGTTTCTGGGGGAAGCTAACGCAGCTACATTCTCCATCAAAAAGATTTTAGGTCTCAAGTCTGAAACTATTCGTATAAACTCGAAAACCAAGTCGTTTCTTGCGTCATTCGCGCTGCCCCGTCTCTGTACAGAAAAGCCTTGGCAAGGTGGGCCACCTGCGAATAGCGTTACGCCTTCATAATTATCGAGCAACTCACGACCGACACTTTTGGCGTCCAGTACATCGGCATGATTACCTAAATTGCGTCTATACGTCTTTATTGCACGCTCGTTACTATCGAACGCAAAGCTAATATTAAATCCGGCTTTATTCAGTCCAAGTGACAGACCGCCAGCCCCGCAAAACGCATCAACTGCGGTCAATGCTTCTCGTATTTTAATTGGTCTGATATTTGTCACTTGGATCTCGACGTTTATATGCGAAAATAGAGCTAGAAAATGAGTTTTTAATTGGCGCTAGTATTTCCTTTTTACTAGGAATACCTTGAGCGATATCATTTTTCTGACCATCTTTTTTTACGATCAAGCTACGCATTATAAATCCCGCAAGCGCGTAAGAAAAAACAGGTGGAACTGCATTCCCTATCTGAAGAAATTTCTCATCGAAAGCTCCTTCAAAAAAATAACTTAATGGAAACCCTTGGAGTAGAGCGGCTTCTCGAACTGTAAGCCCCCTATTTTGCTCAGGATGAGAAAAGCGCCCGCTTGCAGGATTTCGAGCCGAAGCAGTAATTGTAACGGCTGGCTTATCCCAGGATAAACGGCCGTATACATCTCGATATCCATCAACTTTGTCCAAACATTTTGGACCAATACCCTGAGGCCTATTCCCACCGTCGACAGGAACTTTCTTTATAATTTCAACAGTTGATAATCTATGTGACGCGCAGAAATGCATTTCATCTTCAGACCGTGCGCCAGGGAGCACAGGAGGGAGCGCTCCTATAGCTTCGCGCACAGTTACATATTCATTTGGTGCGTGAGTTGCTGCTATTGAAGGTAGCGCTGTACGAGATGCGATTACCAATGTCCGAAAGCGTTCTTGTGGAACACCAAACTCGGCCAAATTATGAACTTTGGCGGAAACATGCATTCCATCCGATTCAAAAATCTTTAGCATAGGTTCGAAAAATGGCCAATTTTTCTTGGTCATGACTTCCGGCACATTTTCGAAAATTACTACATCAGGCTTGAATGCAAGGGCAATTATTGCGAAATCGTTAACCAATCCATTCCGATTATCGTCACCATTCCTTTGTTTTTTTGAATGAGCGGAGAAGCCTTGGCAAGGTGGCCCCCCGATAATAATCAACGGCAAAGATGGATCGACTTCAAAACTATCAACGAAAGCTCTCAGCGTCTTTCCACAAGATGCAATCACACCTAAGTCAGCTTTAACTGTTTTCGCCCCAATATTCTTCTTGTACGTCTCCAAACTCGCCTGATTAAAATCGACACCACCTAAAATTGAAAACTCGGAGGCTAACGACTTGAATGACGCAAAGCCCCATGATAATCCACCCGCACCACAAAAGAGGTCAATTACCTGGACTTTATCCTTCATATTTCTGCCTTCTAATATTCAAGTATGGATTCTATACGTGGGTGATCTTTTAGTTACCTCACCAGAGCCGCATGCGGAAACACCTACAGCACCCGGTTCGAAAACCGAATCTAGATAATTTTTTACTAGCTTCGCAACCAACGTACTTTTTTTACAGCCGTGCTCATCACAATACTGGCTTAGCCTCGCATGATCAGCTTCAGCCAATAGCACAGTTAACCTTTCAACTCCCGCCATAGCAGCCTCCGACCGTATGCATGCTGAATATAGCAAAGTGCGCACTTGTGCGCATAAATCCACACGATTGTCTCCAATTTGATCTGTATTAGCAAGAAATAAAGACACATTTCACGATAGTTTCGCTGCCAAACGAAACAAGGTTGCAAAACCATTCTCAGCCAGTACGAAGCAGATTGGGGAAAATTACGTACAGCTCCAAAATCGAATATTTCCCCGGAGGCTGATGTAGCTTTGCTGCGTTGTACTGGACGGTGCCCTTGAAACTAAATTGCCTTAAATAGATCAGCGCTTCGACCACAAAACTACTGTATATAAGCACAGCTATCGAGCATCGTCATCAAATTTTTTGCATCCAGCTCGCACAGGCGGAGGCTGGTGGATGCCTTCGCCTCACCCATCCTATTTATGCAGCTATGGAGACACTCAATGGACTCGGGTCTTGAACCAATCCTTGGTAACCTCCAGTGATATGGTTCTGCTTCTGGAGGCGGTTTGTCACGACACACGCCGGCTTACTCGGTAGCCGTTTTCTAAATGCAGGATTGCCCCGCCCAAACAAATCGACCAGCGCTGCAGGAAAAAACCAGCTCACCATCGCGAAAACAGGGGGATCGAATGAGGATCTGAGCGCGTGCTATCGACCGGCACCAGGTGCAGATATTGGCGTTGATCAAGGAGCACTATGAATCGACGGGGACTTAAAAAGACTACCCGGAGTGGCCCAGCTATTCCCGAATTTCGCCCGGTCCCACATGACCAGAAGCATCACTGGGGTGGAGCCGGGCGAGGTTCGGGAAATTGACGACGTAATCTCACACTACGCATGCCACCGAGATGCCTGCTTCGGGCAGTTCATTGCCTATCATGTTACGAAGCGTGCTGGTCACTCCCGATGCAATCGGTGGTCGGATCGAATGCAAACTGGTGGTCAAGTGGAGTGCAGTATTCCAATTGGTATTCCAACCAAAAATAAAATAAAAAGTTAATATTATAAATCAATAATTTACAAAACGAATTCAAATTACCCCGGCCCACCACTTCATCATCTAAAGACGTCCACGGACGTCTTTTTTGTGCCTGAAATCCAGTAATACGGGGGGATTCAGCACTACGGTTCAATGATGCGCGGCAGATTGATCGACAGACCTCGCTGGACCACCCGATACATCTGCGCCAGCAAGTTGAACAGGGTGAGCTTGCCAGCGTCAGCGTCAATCTGGACCTGCGGCGTACTGCGGGTCTGATCCCCCCACAGCCAATAGCCGTCGCTCGTTTCCAAATATGCAGCGCCTTTGGCTCTTGCCTTCAGCCAAACGCTGATCCGTTTCAGACAGGATTGCACTGTCGCTCATCACACAGGTAGTATTGAGAACGATTCACACTAACATCTGGAAAGCCGACCAGTGCAATCTCCTCCGTCCAGTAAGCTGGGATTCTTTTTCAGCGATCATCATCGTTGGCTGCTGCAGCATATTCATCGGCACCTGCGCAATCACGCGGACGCAGAGGACACCGCCGCCGATACTTTTTGCCAGATGCTGGTGGCTCGTGTCGATCCCGACAGCATCGAACAACCTCGTGCTTACCTTTCGACCATTGCTCGCCGGCTGATCTTTGACCGTCATCGCCGGCGCAAGTTGGAGCTGGCCTACCTTGAGCGCTTGTCCGTTCTGCCCGAAGCGCTGGCCCCCTCCCCCGAAGAGCAGCTGCAGTTGATCGAAGCCCTGGTGGCCATCGACCGGGCTATCGACGGCTTGCCGATGGTCGTCAAGGCTACTTTCCTCTATAGCCAACTGGATGGTCTGAGCTATGTCGCGATTGCGCAGAAGCTGGGGCTGTCGGAGCGCACTGTCAGTCGTTACATGAAACAGGCATTGCGTCAGTGCTATCTGTGCGAAATATCGCCATGAGTAAGCCGCGCCGGGACCCCATCAGTGAGCAGGCCATCGACTGGATGGTAAAGCTTCGCGCCGGTACGCCCGATGTTGCACTGCAGGAACGTTTCAACGCGTGGCTGGCGATGGATCGTGCGCACAGCCAGGCCTGGACAAAATTGCAGGACCGTCTCGGCGGTTCGTTCAACACGGTTCGCGCGCTGGATCGACGCTTGCCCGGTCAGGCCAGCGAAGCCCGCCAAGTGCTCTTGCAGCCTCATGGTTCGCGCCGCGACGCCCTGCGCGTGATCGCCGGCCTGGGCCTGCTCGGAGGCGGTGTGTGGCTAGGCGCCAGGAGCCAGCTGGGTGACGCGCTGCTGGCTGATCTGCACACCGGGCGCGGCGAGCGTCAAAACTTTAATCTGGTCGACGGCAGTAGCCTGAGCTTAAACGCCAACAGCGCGGTGGATCTGTGCTTCGATGACAAGCAACGGCTGGTGATCCTGCGTCACGGTGAACTGGTGATTGAGGTGGCGCCCGATCCCCGCCGTCCGTTGCGCGTGCGCACCGCTGAAGGTGAAGTGCGCGCGCTGGGTACCCGGTTTCTCGTTGCCCAGGAGCAAGATGCCAGCCGACTGGTGGTGTTACAGCATTCGGTCGAAGCACGGTTGTTCGACGGCACAGTGCAAGTTGTGCAAGAAGGTCAGTCGGCTCTGCTGCACGCCCGGCAAATTGCCCTCGTTAGCGGCGATCAGCGCCAGCGGGCCGACTGGTTGAGCGGGAGGCTGAATGTGCTGGACGAATCCCTTGAGCAAGTGGTCGACGCCCTACGCCCTTACAGTCGCGGTTTTGTGCGCGTGGCTCCCGAGGTTCGAGGCTTGCGCGTCCAGGGTGTGTTCCCGCTTGACGATCCCAACCGGGCGTTCAGTGCTCTGGCAGAAACCCTGCCTATACGGGTGCATCGCTACAGCCCTTGGCTGACGCTGATTGGCTCGAAGTAAAGCGGTGAATTTTTTTTGAAAACAGATCTTATTTGTGTCCGGTTCTCCTTTCTCATCCCACCTATCTCCTGACACTTCCATACAAACAGGAGAATGTTGTGTTTAACACATGGCCCCACGCCCTTTCCGTCGCCGTTGCCCTGGCAACCCTGGCGAGCCCTGCCCTGGCGCAAAACTTGACCTTCAATCTGCCGGCCGGTCCACTCGCCAACACGCTTAATGCGATCGCCGGCCAGAGCGGGCAAATCATCTCGCTGGAGCCATCGCTGGTGCAGGGCAAACAGGCGCCATCGGTGATCGGCCAGATGTCGGCCGAGCAAGCGATGCAGAGGGCACTGTCGGGCAGCGACTTGCAGTTACGCGTGACGGATCAAGGCAACTTCAGCATTGAACCAGCCCCGGAGAACAGCGCGGCACTGCAATTGGGTGTCACCAACATCGTTGAACGCAGCACCGACCCCACTACCGAAGGCTCGGGTTCCTATGCCGCGCGGGCAGTGACCATCGGCAAAGGCACCCACACCCTCAAGGAAATTCCGCAGTCGGTCACTGTGATGACCCGCAAGCAAATGGACGATCAGGATATCGTCGATCTCAAGGATGCGGCCAACAAGACCACCGGACTGGTCGGCGCCCAAGGCGTCGGCAGAGGTTTGATCCTCTCTTCGCGCGGTTTCCAGATCGATGACTGGCAGTACGACGGTGTGCCGATCCCACGCAACACTTACGCGCTGGGCAACTGGGCCACGCAGGACTTGATTTTCTTCGATCGCATGGAAGTGCTGCGCGGTGCATCGGGCTTACTGCAAGGTACCGGCAGCCCGGGTGGCGCGGTCAATCTGGTGCGCAAGCGCGGTCAGGCCGTACCGAAAGTTACCCTTACCGGCAAGGCTGGCTCCTGGGATCACTACGCTCTGCAACTGGACGCCGGCGGGCCGTTGAACCAGAGTGGCACCATCCGTGGACGTTTCGTTGCCGACCAGGACGACACCCACTCGTTTGTCGATTCCGAATGGTACAAAACCACCTCACTGTACGGCGCGCTGGACTTTGATCTGAGCGAAGCCACTACCTTGGGCGTGGCGGTCAGCCAGTCCGACGGAGAATCGCGCTCGAATGTCCGCGGCTTCCCGCGTTACTCCGACGGTAAACCCATCGACCTGTCGCGCAGCACCTACACCGGGGCGAAGTGGAACCATTCGGAGATTGATGTCACCACGCTCTACACCGATCTGGAACACCGTTTCAACGACGACTGGGCCTTCAAGGTCGGCGCCGTGCGCATGACTGAAACCAACAAGGCGAAGAGCCAGCGGGTGCAAACCAGCGGCAGTGGCATCAATCCCGATGGCAGCGGTGTGCAATACGCGGACTTCGTGACGGACCTGGACTCCACCAAAGTCGCTCTGGACATGAACCTCACCGGCAAGTTCGAAGCCTTGTCCATGCCGCAGGAAATCATGGTTGGCGGCAACTATTCCAAATATACCTCGGACGACAAATACGCCCGAACCTTCAACAACAGCACCGACAATATCTTCGACATTGATCACGACCGTCCCGACATCAGCTACGAGGGTTTGATCGATTCCGGTGGCCGTGGAGTTCCCAGCCAATACGACATCCGCCAGAAAGGCCTGTACGGCAGTTGGCGGGTCAAGCCGAACGAGCGGCTGACCCTGGTGCTCGGCTCCCGGGTCAGCTGGTACGACTACAGCTACAAATCGTCTACCGAAACCTTGTCTGGCAGTACCGTCAATCCTGAGAGCACCGCCAACGAAACCGGGGAAGTCACACCCTACGCCGGTATCGTCTATGACCTGAGCCGCGAATGGGCGGTCTATGCCAGTTACACCGACGTATTTACACCGCAGACCGAACGCGATACAGCGGGTTCAGTCATTAAACCGATTATCGGTAGTAACTACGAGATTGGTCTCAAGGGCGAGTTGATGGATGGTCGGATCAATACATCCCTGGCCCTGTTCCGTTACGATCAGGAGAACCGTGCTGTTCTCGATAGGCAGGGTGAGCAAATCTGCAACGGTTGGTATTGCTCGACGGCATCGGGGAAAGTGCGCAGCCAAGGCCTCGACGCCGAAATCAGCGGTGAAGTGATCGACAATCTGCAACTGTTTGCCGGCTATACGTACAACACCACCAAATACCTGAAAGACCCGGACAACGAGGGCAAGGTCTTCAGTTGGTGGACGCCGAAACACATGCTGCGCGTCTGGGGCAACTACCAGTTCAGCGGGGACTGGAACCGTGTCAGTACTGGCCTGGGCTTCACCGCCCAAACCCACACGCTGGGTTACGATCACTCCGTCAACGTACCGGGTTACACCGTGTGGAATGCCCGTGTCGGCTACCAGCTCACGTCGGAAATCGAGCTGGCGATGAACGCCAACAACCTGTTTGACAAGACGTACTTCACTGCGGCCTACAACCAGATCAATGGCAACAACAACTACGGTGATCCGCGCAACGTGATGTTCAGCGTGAAGTACACCCCGACGTTCTAACACTGAGTAACGTAATTCGATCCCGATCTCACGGTTCCAAGCCAGCCGGAATCCGTTTCCGGCAAGAGGGCATTAGCTGACGTTTGGTCAGGCACACTTTGCAACCACGTTGACGAGGGGTGCGCAGCGGTCGGGACTGTTCCTCGTCGGCAACCTGCATTTCTCAAACCGCCATCTAGTCATAACGAAGCCATTTCGATTGCTGTCCGTTGCCACGGCAGGTGTACCCCATTTGCCGACTTTATTCGTAACGCGAAGTCAGAGCAAAAAAACGCGTTTACAGTGAAGTTTTGACCGAGGCGACCAAGCAACAAAACCTCGTGATGATGCAGGCCGAGGCAAAGCAAGCCTGATAGACATGCATAGAATCAAAGAGAAGCCCGGCCAGATGCCGGGCTTCTTATTTCCCGTATACGCTCGGTATCCCCTTTCAGGGCGATCTTCATTGCGGCTGGACGGCTGGACGATAAAGCACGTTACTCACTTCGATGTAGCTCAATAGCGCCTGCGTCCGCCTCTCCCGACTCTCCTTTCCAACCTAGGTCTTAATTGCAGCTTTTGCTGGAGGCAAACTAACCACGTCCTAGGAAATTTCCCTCAAGTTGTGGCGAACTCCATGAACTGGCGAGTAACGATCCGAGAAGATAACCTTCTGTCTTCGCTGCAACCCGGCGGACGGTTTTGACAGGCCGAAAAGCGTAGGGATCCCTAACTTTCGGAGTTCCTCCATGAAAAAGAACAACCCAAATCCCCTTGAAAACCCAGACCTTTCGGAATCTGAAACCCTCGACCTGACCCAACTCTCCAAAGCCACCCAACGCGCCGTCAGCGCCCGCTTGCGCAACCCGAAACAGCCCGATCCCGTGAGCCATATTTTCACCATCCTCCCCGACGTCGACACACCCACCCTGCTCGGTCACGCCAGCGAAACCCTGGCCTCCATGAATGTCATGACCACCGATCTGGCCGACCAGCTCGAAGGCTCGCATCGCAACGTGGCATTGGCGATTCAGCAACTGGCCGTGCTGGCTGAGATGTTGATCAACCGAGCGCTGGATAACCTCGATTCGCCCACGCCGGCGGTCACGCCCGTCTGCCACTGAGTGATCACGCTCGTTGATCGAATGGAGGTTTTGTCATGGATCGATACATGCCGGTCACCGGCATCGACTGCACCATTGCGTCGCTGCTGATCGACACCGAAGCGCCGCTGGACGTGCTGCATGAAACGGCGGCCTACCGCATCCGCACGGCGACTCAATTGCTGGAGAGTTTCGCTGTGAACGAAGGCGTTCACAGCAAGCTGGCGCGGGTGTTGGTGACTTCGCTACGCGATGGCTGCGATTTGCTGGATGTGGTTGGGCGAAGGTTACAGATGCAGGTTTCGGCGTTATAACGAAACCCGCATGTTACCCCAACACAAAAAGGCACCTGACGAACATATCGCAGGTGCCTTTTTTGGATTGTGCGGTATTAGATGATTCAACAGTAGGTTTCATGATCTGTAACTTACTGTCGACTCAATGGACGCAGAGTCGCCACGCTTTCGGCCTTGTGCAAAAAAAGGATTTCTCTGACAGATTAGAACCACGTCATCCTGGGAAATTTCCCGCAACCTGTAGCGACTTCCATGAACTGGCGAACAACGTTTCCGGCAGATAGTCTTCACGCTTCGCTGTAAACCCTGCGGACGGTTTGACAAGCCCGAAATAGCGTAAGGATCCCTAACCTCATGGAACGCCCTTATGAAAAAAATCACCCTGCATTTAGTTGAAAATACGGCCACTTCAAAGCCTGAAACCCTCGACCCAACCCAACGCCCCCAAGCCACCGAGCGCGCCAACGCCCGCCGGCGCAACCCGAACAGGAACATCTTCAGCGTCCGCCCCGACGTCGACACGCTCACCCTGCTCACTCATGCCAGCGAAACCCTGGCGTCCCTCAACGTCATGACTCTGGACTTTGCCAACCGACTTGATGGGCCACAGCGCAATGTGGCGCTGGCGCTTCAGCAGTTGACGATGCTGACCGAGCTTCTGGTCAACCGAGCGCGGGATAACCTTGATCCGAACGCTTCGGTGCCGGCGGGCAAGCCTCCCGTTTTTCACTGAGTGATCGAGCGACGACTACAAACGCAGATTTCGGCGTAGAAAAGCAAAATGGGCGGCCTCATTGAGGTCGCCCATTTTGGCTGATGCCGTCGTTGCTACATCATTTTCATTTCGAACAGCGCACCAAGTTCTTCAAGAGTCGGCATGGCTGCCGGAATGACAGCAAATTCGCAATCCAGAGCACCTAACACGCGCGCATAAGCACTCAGGCTCACGGAAAGAGTGCCCTTCTCTACAGCGATGACTTTCTGCCGAGTCAGCCCTGCGAGTTCGGCCAGATTTGAAGGCCTTCCATCCACATGAATTTTTCTTCACCCCACCGCCTCTCCCCAACCTGTACATTGCCCTCGCTCATTCAAGAAACTAAGGTTTGCCCGCGCTCCCGCGGGCTTTTTTTTTGTCTGCGGTTTTGTTGGCGGTTAGTTTAAGTAGCCCGCGCAGGGGAAACCTTCGGCAGTTCCTGCCGGCATTTCAATCGATACAAATACGTATCCTGCTCCCCATGCTGCTGCGAACACCGCGCCTGATAACACTTCCTGATCAAGCCAAAACCGGTCGCTTCAGCCAGCCGTTGGCTCGCCACATTGGCCACGTCTATGGTCAGGTAAAACGTGAAACCGGGCAGGCTTTTGATCAATTCTTCGAGCGCCGTGCGTATGTAACCTTTGCCCGAATACTCGGTATTGGCCCAGTAGCCGACGACGTAGCGGTTGCGGCGCCGGGGCTTCAAACCAATGCAGCCGATGATCGTGTGCGCCGCATCGTCGACGATAAACAGCCGCCGCTCACCTGTTTCGCTTTTGAATTCATCGACTGCCCGTGCGAGGAACGATCGGGCCTCGTCCTCCGTGGTGTAGGGTTTGGCCCAGGGCAGAAATTCGGAATGGGTGGTAAAACTGGCGTTAAGCGCATGTTGCAACGCTTTACACCATTCGGGGTCGGGGGCACTCAATCTCAATGTATGAGTGCCCACCGTCAGCGAAAGCTCCATTGCATCTTCCTTGAATTCAAACTCCGTAGCGTCAAACAGTAGCAGTGCCAGGAAGGACACTGCTACTCAGGAATTCAACGGCCCCCGGCCTAAATCTCCGCGTTGGCGGGTGAACTTGTAAACGGCTCAACGACAGGTCGCTCAGCCTGCTGTCGCACCGGCAGCTCCAGCCGCGCCCGCCCATAAAACGCCAACGCCGTCAGCAAACATGCCAGCCATACAAAGATTCCGGCCCAGAAGGTGTGGGACATGTAGTGCCAACCCTGTAGAACCCGCGTCGTGCCGTAGACGAAACCGAGCAGCAGCGAGCCGTACATCAGCGCTTTGGAATACCGCCAGCGGTAGCGACGCGCCACGAAGTACAGCGCGAGCATGGTGAAGCCGCCCGACGCATGTCCACCCGGCCAGCAGCGACCATCGCCTGCGACTTTCAGCAGGTCGAAATTCTGGTACCACTCCTTGTGTTCGATTTTCCCGGCGTACTGGGTCGTTTCGACCGGGCAATACACACTGGTGTGGCCTTTGAGGTAGTGGATAACGCCAGTGCTGATGGAAAACGCGAACACCACATAGAGGAAGTCCCGACGGTGTTTACTGGCGAACCGAAGTATCGGCGCGACTTTGATTTTTTCCAGGAGCGTGATGATCTTCGAATGTTTTTCAGCCTTCAGTCGCGGCCAGAGAAACGACAGCAAAGCGCCAATCATCGCGACCTCACCAGTCCAGTTCGGGATGATCCGCGCCCATTTATGAGTGATTTTTTCGAACAGATGGACATGCTGTAACGGAAACAACCGTGTGGCCGGATCATAGAAAAGATCGCTGAAGGCGATGTCTATCTTGGTCATGTCAAACAACAGGAACACCACGACCGCGCAGGCCAGCGGAATACCGAAGTTCACCCAGTAAAAGCGGTAACGGGAAGCAGTCAGCATCGTACGTCCTGATCCAGAGGGATGATGGTGAGGCTCATTCAGTGGTCACCGAATGCCAGTCGGAGGCTTCAATGAAACCGAGCATGCGCGGCGGCTGAGACTTTTTGGCGGAGATAAACAGAGAAGCGCCATAACCCAAGGTCTCGGTCGATAACTTGAGATCTTTTTCGAGTTGCGCCATGCATTCGCTGTGGGTCACCAGAATCAGGTTGCGTCCGGCCACCTTGTGCGCCAAGGCATCGCGCAGCATGTTGTCTCTGCAGTGGACCAACCAGTCTTCGCCGACGCCGACCTTGTTGAACATGTAACCGGCGGTTTGCGCCGTGCGCATCACTGGGCTGTTGTAGATGTCGGCCCGATCCAGCCCCAGATGCTCGAACTGCGCGCCGACACTCACCGCCACGCTACGGGAGCGATCGGTGATGCCGTCATTGCCGCTCAGGCAGGCAGCCGTGGAGTGATCACAACGCTCGACGTGGCGCACCAGCACGATCATGTCGCCTTTGGCCCACCCGGTCGCCAACGCCCGGGCACCCGCCACATTGCCATGGGCCAGGTCAGGGACGGCGGCGGGTCGCAACAGCCACACGGTCAGCGGAATAACCAACAAGGCAGATGCCAGCACGACTGCGGCGTTTCGATAACGGGCCAAACGGCTCAGATCGATCGAGCGTTTTATCCCGAACAGACTCAGTCTCAATTCCACATCAAGCCACCTCGCCGGCATGCACCACTGTCATTCGTTGCCGCGAGGGTAAAGAGGCGCGCGTCGGCAGCCGGTGAAACCCGTGTGAAAACCTTGTTACAAACTTTGCCTGACAAAAACCTTTCAGCTCCCGGGATTGCTGCCGATACAGACCTGCTACCCCCCTTGCTGGCTCTTAAAACAACAATCTTCCAGCCAACCGACGATCAAGAAGCACAACGTTCCTGGAGGAATATTGATGAATAGCTGGTTCGGTAATATCAGCGTGAACCTGAAACTGGGCCTGGGATTCGGCCTGGTCCTGGCACTGACCTGCGTACTCGCCCTGACTGGCTGGACGAGCCTGGGCGGGTTGATTGACCGCAGCAACTGGATGAGCGACATCACTCAGCTCAACGCCGGCCTGACCAAGCTGCGTGTGGTTCGACTGCAATACATGCTGACCAACGGTGACGAAACCGCCGCACAGAATGTGCAGACCACCCTCGACGGCTTCATCGCTCAGCAACAAGCGTTGCTGTCGAGTTTCAAGAGCCCGGAAAACGTCAAGTTGCTCAAAGAGCAGAGCGCGACCATCAGCGCTTACCAGATATCCCTGAACAAAATGCGCAGCGCCTACCGCACCGGTAACAGCGCCCGCGACGCCATGGGCACCAATGCTGAAACCGCCAGCAAGTTGATCGAAGCGATCAGTACCCGCGTCCAGCAAATGCCCCTGAGCGACCAACGCTTCGAACAGTTCCAGGCCATCACCGCGGCCAAGGAAGCGTTCATCCTGGCTCGCTACGAAGTGCGTGGCTACACGGCCAGCACCAACGCCGAGACTGAGCAAAAAGCCGTCGCCCAACTGGACACAGCCATCGCCAGCCTGAAACAGCTCGACGTGTATTTCAGCGAGACCCAGCAAGACGCGCTGCGCCAGCTGGAAACCGCGCTAAGCAACTACCGCAGTGCCTTGCAAGCGTATAAAGCCGCCAACACCGATGCGGTGCAGGCGCGCAAGGAAATGACTGACCAGGGCGCCACCATCGTGACCCTGAGTGACCACCTGTATCAGATCCAGCTCGACCGCCGCGACGCCGAAAGCGCCCAGGCCCGCACGCTGCAACTGATCAGCACCTTGCTGGCCTTGCTGGTGGGCGTCATTGCCGCCGTGATCATCACCCGTCAGATCACCGGCCCGTTGCGCGATACCCTGGCCGTGGTCGAGCGCATCGCCAGCGGCGACCTGTCCCAGGACGTCAAAGTGACCCGCCGCGACGAACTCGGCGTGCTGCAGCAAGGCATCGCACGCATGGGCGTGACCCTGCGCGATTTGATCAGCGGTATCCGCGATGGTGTCACTCAGATCGCCAGCGCCGCCGAAGAACTGTCAGCCGTGACCGAGCAAACCAGCGCCGGGGTCAACAGCCAGAAAATCGAGACCGATCAAGTGGCCACCGCCATGCACGAGATGACTGCCACGGTGCAGGAAGTCGCGCGCAACGCTGAAGAAGCGTCCCAAGCTGCAGCCGCCGCTGATGGCGAAGCGCGCGAAGGCGATAAAGTGGTCAACGAAGCCATCGCCCAGATCGAACGCCTGGCCAGCGAAGTGGCGCGCTCCACCGAAGCCATGAGCGTGCTGCAGCAGGAAAGCGACAAGATCGGCAGCGTCATGGACGTGATCAAGGCCGTGGCCGAACAGACCAACCTGCTGGCACTCAACGCCGCCATCGAAGCAGCTCGTGCCGGTGAAGCCGGTCGTGGTTTTGCCGTGGTGGCCGACGAAGTTCGCGGCCTGGCCCAGCGCACGCAGAAATCCACCGAAGAAATCGAAGGCCTGGTGGCCGGCTTGCAGAACGGCACTCAACAAGTGTCGGCGGTCATGAACAACAGCCGCGCCCTGACCGACAGCAGCGTGGCGCTGACGCGCAAGGCTGGCGTGTCACTGGAAAACATCACCCGAACGGTGTCCAACATCCAGTCGATGAACCAACAGATCGCTGCCGCTGCGGAGCAACAAAGCGCCGTGGCCGAAGAGATCAGCCGCAGCATCATCAACGTACGCGACGTGTCTGAACAGACCGCCGCCGCCAGCGACGAAACCGCTGCGTCCAGTGTTGAGCTGGCACGGTTGGGTAATCAGTTGCAGATGATGGTGAGTCACTTCCGGGTGTAATGCCTGCGCCCCTGCCCCGTCAGTGCCGGTACTGGCGGGGATCTCGGGGACGTCCGGTCATACCGTGTTTCAAAATCCTACAGCGTCCCCTCCCTCTTCCCCTGCCAAGCGGCGAAAGTTCCGGTCCCTGCTCCATGGAGCGGCTGACAGCGCATCCCCATGCCACATCGTAGTGTCGTCAGCTCTATCAAAGGAGCTCATCGGCATGGACGACAACCCCTTACTCAAGTCACTGATCGGGGCCCACGGCACCGAGCAAACAAAAGCAGCACTTGAACAGTTTTTTAAAGACACGCTGAAACTCACCTCAGTGTTCGATATCACTCGCCTCACCGAAGCCGAATTCAAGGATCGCTTCAGTACTGCAATCCAAAACAGCGCGCTCAAAGATCACGCGTCCAGCATTGACACAAAAACGCTCTACGACAACGTCAAATGCCTCGCAGCCCAGATCAGCCAACTGTATCGGGAGCAGCAGACTTCAGACGGAAAAGCTCAGCACCAGTGGCACCCACACGGCATTCGTGCTGTTGAGAAACAGGGGCCGACCTACACCAATCTGTTCCAGGAGAACTGGGACGACGCCTGCAAGGTCGATTCGATCGCCGCCATCGATTCGCCTGTCGCCTATCTCAGGGCGCTATACCTGTTTGCCCTGCAACTGGAATCCAGCGCCTCGGAATCGGCGCCTGAAAAAAACAACCGAATACTGTTGAACAAACGGCGCCCCGATCTGGCAAAGCTCTCGATTGATCAGCAAAGCACTTTCACTGCGCAACCGATGCTCAAGATTGTCAATGACATACTGGACAAAAGTATTCAGGCAGGGCTGGAGTCCACCGACGACAAAGGCAAATCGACCTATGAAGTGCTGGCGCAAACGCGCTACCCCTTCGCCCTTCCGTATGAGTTTTACCACCATCAGTGCCTGTTGGGTTTTGGCGCAAAAAAAACGGCCCTGGGAGAGCTGAACTACCTCGTCAGCGACAATCTTCCCGTCACCCAGAGCATCAATACGCGCTATGGCAGTGTGCTGAGCGCCTCCTCTGCTGAAGCTCAAATGCTGATGTCCGGGCTTGGCCCAAAACGGCAGGCACTGCTGACAGATACGGCGAACGCTAATCTCCCCCCCGAGGAACAGAACTACTGGAAAGAAATCTACGGCACCACGTCAACTTCCGACCTGAATAAAATAAACATCTTTCTGGAGCGAACCGAACTTAAAGCCGAACAAATGGAGGCATTGCTGGTGCAAGGCAAATATGCACCACGCACATCGCCTCACTACTCATTGTCGGCGCCTTATTCCCAGCCCTATGGAGCCCGTTACGTAAACGGTTCGGTCGCTTGCAACGCCAGCATCATGTTTCTGGGTAGAGGCGAAAGGCCTGGGACAATCGCTAACGCGACCGAGGAACGACTCGAACGCTTGCATCGAATGATCCGCCTTCAACGCTGGCTCGATATCCCGTTCACCGAACTGGACACGCTGATCTGCAGCGCTTTTGAATCGCAACGGCCACTCAATACATCAATGCAGCTCGATCGCCATGTCATGCGTGCCCTCGGGGTCTATCGCTATCTGAACCGCCGGTACTCCCTCAGGGCCGAGGAGTTCGGGGCGCTGCTGCACCAGATATCACCCTATGCCTGCGGCGATCACACCGCCCTGTTTGATCAACTGTTCAACCAGGCCCGGCTGTTCGATACACCATTGATACTCGATGGTCGCGCCTTCAAGGCGGATGACTCGGATCCTGTCTCGCACACCATTCTCCAGCACTTGAGCGCCTGCCTTGGCCTGCCTTTGACCGAGGACTCGCTCTTGCGGGTCGTCAAAAACACGGAGAAATTCCTTGGCTCGCTCAAGTGTGACTTGCCCACACTCTCATCGATTTATCGACAGGCACGCATTGCCCGAATGTTCGGCCTTTCGATTGCCGAAAGTTCGACGCTGGCAAGTTTGCTGGGCGGGGAATCCATTTTCAGATGCCTGGCGAGTGGCGACTCAGGTATGCGCCTCCTTCGAATAAAAGCCAGCAAGGACGTTGAAAATGCCGAGCTGACCGTACGCTTTCATCTGTCGACACAAGGAGATGCGCAAAATCCTGACCTGCTTTTCGGGTCAACCTTGCGGTTGAACACTTCACGGTTCGCCAACAAAGACACAATCAATGAGTTCCGCGTCCTGATTACCCCGACTCAAGCCGGGGATCTTCCCTTTATCAGCATCAGCCAGATCCCGACCGTTAGCGCAAATGAAGAAACGTCTCTGGAAGAGGCTGTCATCCAGTTCAACGGTGGCACCCTTGATGAACTCCTGTGCCGAAAATCTCTGTTTGTTCAGCTGATCACAACACGGCGCAATAACAACGACATAACGACTACCTACCCGACTGTCACCCTGACAGAAGAGGAACACCAGGGGCTTGATGCATTCAACCTGCTCGATGTGCTGATGCAAATGGACTGGATTACCCGCTGGATCAAGGAATCGGTCTACGACATCCCCAAACTGCAACAACTTCTTGAACCGACGACCGGCAACGATCTTGCCTCGGGAGATTTGCAGCAGCACCTCACCAAACTGCGCGGCGAAACGCTCCAGTGCGCAGTAACACCACAAGAATTGGCAGCATTGTCATTGCCGGAAAAAATAAGCTGGCGCACAAAGCTGGCTCCAACCCTGCTCGATGCAACAGGCCTGGTGAAAGATTTCGCATCAGCAATCAATGACGATGTTCCACAGAAGCTGGCCGCTGAGCTGGACAACGTAGTCGATGCGTTAAAGCTGGATGCAAATTCCAGCAAAAACCTGAAGCTCCAGGCCGACTGCAAGCAGAAACTCAAACGCCTTCTACTACTGGCCCATGATCGACAGCAACATCTGATCGAGAAGTTTTTGCAGGAAACCACCCTGCTGCCCATGAATTGTGCAAAGGGGGTATTGGTATGGGCGCAAACCTCTGTACACCAAATCCTCGTCGCTGCTCTGCAAACAGAGGATTCACTCAACCTTCACAAAATACTGCGTCCGGTTTTGCGCCACGCCGAGGCTGCTGTCCGGCTGCAATTAAGCAATAGGGCTTTTCGCATGTTCCTGCACCGCCCGCACTTGCTGGATAAGCCGAACACAGCACTGACACTGACGCTCAGCAACCTGTACCTGCTCGATCGTTTCAACCATTGCAGGGTGACCTACCAGCAGACAGAAGAAAGCCTTCTGAGCTACCTGGAATTCGCCAACGACTCCGCTTCCACAACACCCGCCATCAATGACCGCCTGGCCCAACTGCTGAACTGGACGACGACTGAGGTCACCGTACTGACCGCGCAGCTGGATCTTGCGAAGGCCCGAACAATGAAGGACATCGATTGGGTCATGCGCTGCCACAAAACCTGCAAAGCCACAGGGCTTAGCGCAACTGCCCTGCTCAATGCCACGGCGCTCAAAAACGAGAGCCCGGCCACGGCCTGGAAAACAGTCGGTGAAGCGGTCATGGCGGCCAGTCACTAATGCCACTGCATGCTCAAGGAATGAACATGTCTGCAACCATTGAAAAACAATTGAACGAAAGCCTGCGTGATGCGCAGCTCGGGCTCTATCTTTCAGCGATCGTTCCTCAAGACGAGACACTGAAAGCCCTGAAAATCGCAGAGCACCTCAAAACGGCCAATGACCTGTATCACTACTGGCTGCTTGACGTGCGGGTCTCCCAGGAGGTGCCCACCACCCCGGTGGCCTGCGCCACTGCCAGCCTGCAGCAATATATCAACAGCATTCTGACCAACATGGAACCGGGATATCACACGGCACAGATTCCGTCCGATCAGGTCGAAACCTGGCGCACCGTCATGCATCGGTATTCGACCTGGGTAACCAATCAGCGGTTGCATTATTTCCCTGCGGTCTATCTTGACCCGACCCTTCGCAAGACAAAAACCGACAGTTTCCAGCAACTGGAAAACGACATCAACCAGAACCAACTGACAACCGAGTCGGTTCAAACTGCGGTACTGGCCTATCTGGCAAGGCTTGAAGAAGTGGCCAATCTGACCACGATCAATGGCTATATCGACGGGGATGATTTTGCCAACAGCACCTATTACTTCATCGCCAAATCCACCATCGCCAACACCTACTACTGGCGTTCGCTGGACATGGCGTGCCGCCCTTCGGTCACAGGTGTTTCCAGTGCTAAATACGATGCCCCCGAACCACAGGCCTGGTCGGACTGGAAACGCGCCAACCTGCCGATCTCCGAAAGTGCCATCGAACACACTATTCGCCCGGTTGTGTTCAACAATCGCCTATACGTGATTTGGGCCGAATGCATCTTCCAGGACAAGGCAGCTGTAACCAGGCCAGCGCACAGCCAAAACGACAGAATCAACCCGCTGTTCCGTTTGAACCTCTGCTACAAAAAATACGACGAAAGCTGGAGCACACCGCAGACCTGCCTGCAGGGTTACGGTTCGCACAATTTGCTTCACGACCTGACCTCGAGCGAGCTCAGGGAAAAAACACGAACCATTGCCATTCATGAAAAGTCGGGGACTACGGACTCACTTTTCATTGCACTCTATGTTGATGGCAAGCACAACCAAGAGACGTCCGGCTTGTCTCACCTGGTTTCGATGTCAGCCAATATAGATAAAGACTCGAAAACCACGCAGGTGCTTAAACTCACACCCAATGACTTGAAAAATTCAGGAGACTCGGAGGCATCACAGGTTGTATTGGTACGAAGGCGGTCTTTCGGCACGGAAAAGAATCTTCAATTCAAGCACTCGACCACAGACAAGACACTGTCCCCACCCAAAATCAGCTCACGTAAGGACACGGCCTCAGGCACAGCAGAGTTCATCGACTTTGCAGGCTCAACAATCGAATTCAGTGACGACAGAAACAGTTCGGATGGGAAGCGTGCGCCCATCCGAATGAACATCACGTTCGCCAAACACTTGATCGGGCGCGCCGAGTCGAGCATGGACACGTTGTTGAGCTGGGATTCCCAGCACTTGCCGGAGCCATCTTTAAAAGAAGGAGACGCGGCAGAACCAATGGATTTCTACGGCGCCTATGGTCGCTACTTTGTCGAGTTGTTCCTGTACCTTCCATGGCTGGTAGCGCACCGCTTCAAGGCTGAGCGCCAATACAGCGAAGCCGAACGCTGGCTGCATTACCTGTTCAATCCCGGCCGCAAAAATGTCACTGGCATGAACCCCGACTACTGGAATGCGGTGCCGTTGATCAGCTCCACCATTCCAGCCCCCGGTCAAACCACCTACGCCATCCAGGGCCCACAAGATCCGCATCAAATTGCCCTCAGTCATCCGGTGCACTTTCGCAAAGCGTTATACCTGCTCCATGTCGATATCCTGCTCAACCGCGGTGACACGGCGTTCCGAACGCTAACCCCAGAGGGCCTGACGGAAGCGAAATCATGGTACATCCGCGCCCTGGACCTGATGGCCCCCCGTCCGGACCTCAAACAAACCGATCCCTGGACTACTGTCACGCTGGAAAAATTCAGTAGCGAGACCAACGAAGGACTGCGAACGTTTGAACAACAACTTGGCAAAGACAGAAAAAACCAATCCGCTTCCTCCGCAGTAGTACCGCAAATATGTGTGCGTCCTTATGCGTCCCCTCCCTCGGTCCATGCCATTGATACACCCCATTTGCGTTTACCCTTCAACCCGGTACTGATCACGCGCTGGGAGAAACTGGAAAGCCGTCTGCATAACCTCAGGCACAATCTCGACATCGTCGGCCGTCCATTGACGCTCCCACTCTTCGCTCCCCCCATGGCACCCGGCGACCTGCTCGGCTCCAATCCCCCACGCGCCGCGGAGCCCGGCATCACCCAGCACCTGGGCTCAGAGATTCCGGCGTACCGTTTCAGTGCCCTGTATGCCCATGCCATGAGCGCGGTCGACACGGTGATTCAATTCGGCACAACCCTACTGTCGTACATCGAACGCAGCGAGCAGGCCAGTTATCAAGAGCTTCAGCAGCACCATGTCTGGGACATCGCCAACATGGCAGTAGACCTGCAGACCCAGGCCCTGAAGATCGACGAGAAAAACCGGGCAGCCTTGCTGGCCAGTAAAGCGATCGTCGAATGCCGGCAGGATTACTACAGTCAGCGGGTCAACGAGGTTATCAATCCGGAAGAAGTGGCAGCTGCCGTTTCACATCTGACGGGGCGCATCGCAGAAGCAAGCGCCCACGCGGCCCAGGCACTCGGTCAAGGCCTGAAAGTCGCGCCCAACATTTTTGGCCTGGCAGACGGCGGTCATCGTCTGGAGGGGGTGCCCTTCGCCATGATGGCCGGGGCTCAAGGCGTGGCGGCCGCCGCTCATGGCGCTGGTGAGGCCCTCGAACGGGCCGCGCAATACCGTCGTCGCCATCAGGAGTGGACGCTCGCCCGCGACCAGGCAAAGCTGGAGATCGAACAGATTGATGCACAACTGGCGCTGGAGGCCGAAAGAGAGACCGCCTCGCGACTGCTGTTACGACAGACTCAAACGTCCCTGACCCAAGCCCAGGCCTCCTACGACTTTCTTAGCAAGCGTTTTACCAACGTGCAGCTTTACCAGTGGTTCACCTATCAACTCTCAAGCTTCTACTACCAGGTGTATGACTCGACCTTTTCACTGTGCCAGTTCACCGAACTGAGTTGGCGTTACGAGATGTTCGACTACACCACACAACCGTTCTTCCAGCACCAGACCTGGAACAGCACCTATCGTGGGCTCGGCCCTGGCGAGCGTATGAAGTTGAATTTGCTCAAGATGAAGAACGCTTATCTTCTGGGCAACGAACGCGAGCTGGAAATCCGCAAGACCGTGTCGTTACGTCAGCTCAAGGCGAAGGAGGAGAGTAAGGACACGCTCCCGACATCGATCAATAAACCCTGGGAAGACACGCCCGGAGCAGACGGCACGGCGACAACCGACGGGACCAAGTCGGAGCTTGTAAAGACCGGCTCATGCGAGTTTGAACTGACGCAGTCCCTGTTCGACAACGACTACCCCGGCCACTGTCTGCGCCGGATCAAGAGCATCAGCATTTCCCTGCCGGCCGTCCTGGGCCCTTATGAAGACATCCGTGCCACGCTGACCCAGACTGGCAGCGAAGTCGTCATGCCGGGTACCGACAAGCCCACCATTAAAAGTCTGCGGGCCAATCAGCAAATAGCGCTCTCGACGGGCGTCGACGATAACGGCCTGTTCACCCTGAGTTTCCAGGACGAACGTTACCTGCCTTTCGAATACACGGGCGCGATTTCGAAGTGGAAGCTGTCGTTTCCCAATCATGCCGCTCAAAAGTCCATGCTCGAATCGCTCACCGACATCATCGTGCACGTGAGCTACACGGCCAGAGCAGGCGGAGGTTCGCAATGAGCGAACAAATAGCATTGCCTGTTATCGCGCCGTCACTACCCAAGGGTGGCGGTGCCATCCAGAGCATTGGCAAAGGATGGGGTGCCATCGGCGCCCACGGTGCAGCCTCTTATGAGATTGCCTTGCCGATTTCACCGGGTCGCGGCTTTGCACCCTCCTTGTCACTCAGCTACGGCAGTTCGGTCGGCAACAGTATGTTTGGCATCGGCTGGGGGGTGTCATTGCCCACTGTTGCGCGACGCACCAGCAAGGGTGTACCAGCCTATGCCGAGGATGACGAGATTGTCGGCCCCAGCGGTGTTGTGTGGCTGCCCGAGCGCGATCAAAAGGGCGTCATCACCTCAACCCGCGTCGATCGTTACAACGGGCAGGAACTGGGTACAACCTATACTGTTGTGCGCCACTTCCCGAGAATCGAAAGCAGCTTCGACCGGATTGAACATTGGTCCTCGGAGAGCGACAAACCGGGTTTTTGGTTGGTGCACGGTGCCGATGGCAGCCTTCATCTGTACGGAAAAAATCCGGCATCGCGTCGTGCCGATCCCCAGGACACGAGCCGTGTAGGCGAATGGTTGCTAGAGGAGAGTCTGAACCCGCACGGCGAGCACATCCTTTACCAGTACAAGGCAGAAGATGACCGCAACGGCGCCAAGGCCCAGCGTTACTTGAGCCATGTGAGCTACGGCAACTTCAAGGCCGATGCAAACCTTTACTTATGGCAAGCAGACCGGCCGAAGCCTGTGCAATGGCATTTCGAGTTGGTATTCGACTACGGCGAACGGAGTACCGAATACGAACACAAACCTCTATATGAAGGCCAACAGTGGCAAACCCGTAGCGACGCGTTTTCCAGTTTCGCCTACGGTTTTGAGTTACGTACCGAACGCCTGTGCCGCCAGATTCTGATGTTTCACCGCTTTCCCGATGAGTTGGGCACCGCCCCCGCTCTGGTCCGACGCCTGCTGCTCGATTACCGACAGACGCCTCTGGGTTACCACCATCTGAGCGCGGCCCATGACCAGGCGTTTGGCAACTCGACAACCGCCGATAACCGTCCCCCCGTTGAATTCAGCTACATCGAGTTCAAGCTCCTGCCTGATACCCACGCCTGGCAGCGCTTTCAGAACATGCCGGGGCTCAACGACGGCCAAGGTTATCAACTGGTGGACTTGTACGGCGAGGGCCTGCCGGGCGTGCTCTATCGAGGTAACGCAGGCTGGTATTACCGCGAACCCATGCGAGCCAGAGCCAAAAGCAATGAAGTGGCTTACGATCAGTGGCGAGCGTTACCCAACATTCCCGTTGCCGACACTGCAAAACCTGTGCGCCAGTCGCTGAGCGACCTCACGGGCGATGGTCGGCTGGACTGGATCATTGCTCAGCCGGGGCTGAGTGGTTTTTTCTCCCTCGGCCCCGACCGGGAGTGGTCGGATTTCGCCACGTTCAATGCCTTCCCCGTGGAGTTTTTCAATCCGCAAGGGCAGTTGGCCGATCTGATGGGCGAAGGGCTCAGCGATCTGACGCTGATAGGCCCACGTAGTGTTCGCCTGTACGCCAATCAACGGCAGAACGGTTTTGCAACCGCCCGCGAAGTGACTCGTAAAGAGGATGAAGACGCCCTTCCTGTACTCACCTCTTCGTCCTCCGAACTGGTGGCCTTCAGCGATATCCTGGGCAGTGGTCAACAGCACCTGATACGTATTCGTCACAACGAGGTGAAGTGCTGGCCAAACTTGGGTCGTGGACGCTTCGGTAAAGGCATCGTGCTGGGCTCTCCTGGCCTTGCATACGAAACATTCGACGCCTCGCGAATCCGTCTGGCGGACCTGGACGGCTCTGGCGCCGCCGACCTGATTTATCTTGAAGCGGATCAGGCGCGGATCTTCATGAACCGCAGCGGCAATGGTTTCGCCCCTTCAGTGGCCCTGCCATGGCCGGAAGGTGTGCGCTACGACCGTTTCTGCCAGGTGAGCATCGCCGACTTGCAAGGACTCGGCTGTTCCAGCCTGATTCTGAGCGTGCCGCACATGACACCCCGTCATTGGCGCTACGACTTCGTCAGTGCAAAACCGTATTTACTCACGGGGACCAACAACAATATGGGCGCCGCCGGCAGCATCAGCTACCGCAGCTCGGCGCAGGAATGGCTGGATGAAAAAGCGGAGAAAATCAAAGCCGACAAGCCCCGCACCTGTCATGTGCCAATGGCCCAGCATCTGGTATCGAAACAGACCCAACTCGACGAGATTACCGGCAATCGTCTGACTAAGAGCTTCTCTTACCGCCAAGGCTACTACGACGGCATCGAGCGGGAATTTCGCGGCTTCGGCCTGTTGCTGCAAACCGACAGTGAAACCAACCCCGATGATGCCGATTCGCAAGGTTTCACCACGCCATGCCAGACAAAGAGCTGGTTCCACACCGGACAAGCAGTGGATCTGCCTCGTACCGATTATCACCATGCTGACAAAGAAGCCGGGGCGCTGGGCAAGGCACTGCTTTGCCAATACCAGCCAGAGCTGAAGAACGACACACGCATCACGTCCCCAGACACGGCAACAACCCTCGAAATGGCCCGCGCCCTGAGCGGTCACTTACTGCGCAGCGAGATCTTCGGAGTCGATAAACGCCTGAAGACCAGAACGCTATATTCGGTTCAGGAAAACCGCTATCGGGTACGTTTGCTACAAACACCTGAGGGTAATCGACGCTATGCCCGGATGTTGCCACTGCTGCTAGAGTCCATCCGTTATCAGTACGAAGGCATCGCCGATGACCCGCAATGCCGGCACACCCTCAATCTGCAGCACGACCTGTTCGGCACACTGACCCACAGTGTGAACGTCCATTACGCCCGACGTAAAACCGGCAGCGATATCCCGCCGTTCAGCGATGCCGACCAGCAAAAATGGTGGCGCGATGCTCATGATCCGGCACAACAGTTCTACTACCTGAACGAAAGCCTTGCCGAATTCATTCATCTGGATAGCGCCCAAGGATGGCGGCTGGGTCTGCCTTATCGCCAGCGTACCAATGCGTTGAAGCGACCCAAGGCGCCCGAGGCCGGAGGGCTGACCACAAAGGATATGACTTACGAAAGGCTCATCGAACTCGTCAAACAAACCGCCTGGACGACCCAACACGTCCTCACCGGACTGTCCGTGCAACGCTACAAAAACACCTCAACCGCAGAAGCCCTGCCGGACGGCGTCGCCCACTTCGAAGCCCTGGCCGACCATCTGGAAACCGCCGAGCTGGACGAAACAGCCCTGAAAGCCTTCGACGTGTTGTCGCAAGCGGCTCGCCCCAAGGGAAGACTGCTCGAACGAAGTGGCTATCACCGAATGAACGATTTCCTTCCCGTAGCCACGTCTCCCAGAAAACTCTGGTCTGTCAAAAGCGGTTTCTCGACCTACGCCGCACTGAAGGGTTTTTACAAGACACAGACCCTGCGGTTGAGCAAAAGCCATGGTGTGACCGAGGTCAGCTACGACAACTATCACTGTCTCATCACCGCGCTCAAACTGCCCGATGGTTGTGTCACCAAGGCTACCTACGATTACCGCTCACTCCAGCCCCGGTGCATCACTGACCCGAACGGGAACATTCAAGAAGGGCTCTATGATGGTTTCGGCCAAGTGCTGGCCACCAGCATTTACAGCAACAAGAGCAATACGCTCATAGGTTTCAAACCTATCGCTCAATACAAACGTCCGGAGTTCACCAGCCCGACCGAAGCGATCAACAATGCAAAGGGTGCTTTGCTGGACGCCGCCAATGCCATCTACTACGCGCCATTTAGCTGGATGGGGCGCGTCTCGGACGCAGCTCTGAAGGACCGCGACTGGCTGATGCGCTGCGTGGCCAACGGTGATGTGCTGCCAACCGGATACATCTGCGCTTCGGTCCGCAGGCGCCTGGCAGGCCTTAAAACACTCTTGGCCGATGAAGCGAAACTGACAACCGAACTCGCAACCTCGGCCCGTGAGCCGATACACATCGCCACCCTGGTCGCTGATCGCTACCCCAATGACAACCAGAGACAAATCCGCATTACCGTCACCTGCTGCGATGGCTTCGGACGAACACTGCAAAGTAAGCAGCAAGTCGAATCGGGTACGGCCTACGTCGTCAACGCCAAGGGAGAACTGACCCTCGAGGACGGAACACCGAAGGAGCTCACCGCAGCAAAGCGCTGGCGTATCAGCGAACGGGTGGAATACAACAACAAGGGATTGGCGATCCGGACCTACCGCCCTTACTTCGCCGATCAGCATGACTACATCAACGATGTGTCCTTGCGACAGTTCGGCCATTGCGATCTGCAGTTTTACGATGCGTTGGGGCGCCCTACGCGTACACGTCTGGCAAAACAAAATGGCCTTTCCTATATGCGGCGGCAAACCCGCCACCCCTGGTACACCCTGGACGAGGACGAGAACGATACGCTGGAAGAGGTCATGTCCGAACGACTCCCGACAACCGGGGGTGAGGCATGAGCGCACGCCTTCACTGCAAGACACCGACGATCAACGTAGTCGACAGCCGAGACCTGACGGTCCGGCATGTCGCTTATTGGCGTAGCGACGCAGCCAAGGCTGCGCAGGCGCGCATTACCCGTCAGCAGTACGATACTGCCGGACGCCTAATTGCACAGTGGGATCCGCGACTGTTTGCCGAAACGCAGAAGGCCAATCTGACGACCCTCTACAGCCTGTCCGGCAGACCACTGCGGGTAGACAGCGTTGACGCCGGGTGGCGACTGAACCTGCCGGGGGACGCTGGGCAGACACTTCGCAACTGGGACCAGCGAGGCAATCATTGGCGAACGACCTTCGATGATCAACTACGGCCAATCACGATCCAGGAAGAATCGCCGGGGCAGTCGGCACGCATCATCGAACGCTTCAGTTATGGCGACAACTCGATAGATTCGGCCGCACTCAATCGATGTGGCTTGTTGATTCGCCACGACGACGAAGCAGGCAGCCTGCTCATCGACGAGTACGCCCTTGGTGGTAAACCCTCGCGTCAGACACGCCACTTTCTGTTGAATGCCGAAGCCTTAGACTGGCCGGCAGAGGAACACAGCCGAAACCTCTTACGAGAAACGGGTGATGGCTACAAAACGCAATGGCACTACGACGCAACGGGCGAGGTCATCCGGCAGGTGGATGCCGGTCAACACCAGCAGCGCTTTTCCTTTGATGTTGCAGGCCGACTCAAAACCGTGAGCCTGGAACTCAAAGATACCGAAATCGAAAATACCCTGGTGAAGGATCTCGTTTACAACGCCTTCGGCCAGGTTGAATCGCAAACCACAGGCAACAACGTCATCAGCCGCGCGGTGTTCGATCCCGCCAGCGGTCGATTGACCTCGATGACTGCCTCCATATCGGACCGCACCTTGCAGTCGCTGCACTACAGCTATGATGCGGTGGGTAATGTGACGCAAATCGAGGACAAAGCTCAGCCCGTGCAGTTTGGCAGCAACCAGAGAGTCGAAGCCGTCAGCACATTCATCTATGACAGTCTCTACCAATTGACCAGTGCAACCGGACGAGAAGCGGCAGGGACAACCACTGCCCCCTATATTCCTGCGCTCGGCATTACACCCATCGATACCCGGCAACTGTTCAATTTCACCCAACACTACACATACGACGCTGGCGGTAACCTGACCGAACTGCGCCATGTGCGGGATCGCAACCATTACACCCGAACTTTTAACGTGGCAAATCTCAGTAATCGTCTGGTGTCCTGGCGCCAGGGCTCTGAATTGCCCGGCACTGCTACAACCTTTGATGACAACGGCAATCTGCAAGACTTGCAATCGGGCCAGTCGCTGCAATGGAATGCACACAATCAACTTACCCGCGTGGTGCTGGTCAAGCGTGAGGATGGCCCTGACGACCATGAACGTTACGACTATGACGGCAGTGGTCAGCGTCTTCGTAAAACTACCACCACTCAGGGTGCATCGATCACTCACACCCGAGAGGTCCGTTATTTACCGGGCATCGAAATCCGTACCCGGGGGAAAGAGCGGCTGGAAGTCATAACGGTGCAAGCTGGACGTGGCAGCGTTCGTTGCCTGCACTGGACCGAAGGCCAGCCCACAGGTATTCCCTCAGATCAACTGCGCTATAGCCTTGACGACCATTTGGGTTCCAGCTCACTGGAACTTGATGGCAATGCCGACTTGATCAGTCAGGAGAGCTACTTCCCATTTGGCGGAACGGCATGGACAGAGTCGCGTTCAAAGGTGGAAGCCGATTACCGGACCATTCGATATTCCGGAAAAGAACGCGATGCCAGTGGGCTTTATTACTACGGGCACCGGTATTACGCACCCTGGTTGCAACGTTGGATCAGCCCTGATCCGGCGGGGACGGTCGACGGGTTGAACCTGTATTGCATGGTAGGGAACAACCCCGTCAGATTTACTGATGCGCAAGGCCTGAACAGATCAGAGCGTCTGGACTATCTCGATCTGGCAGAACTGAAACTCGACAAGGTAGCGGGATATAGAGAAGGGATGTCTCGTGAAAACTTCGTTGATGTAGCCCGCCGGCGAATCCCTATCGTCAAGAGGCAATACAAAAGCTTCACCATGGAAACGACCAGAATAATCAGCGAGGCCGAGGCCAACAAACAGAAAACATTCAATCAGTTGAGTGCATTGGAGAAATCGAAAGAATGGAAGTATCCCGAACCTGTGAGATTTTCAAATCCCGTCTATACATCAGCTTCGCTGGATAAACATACCGCGCTCTCTGGTATCACGAATGAACACCATGACCATCCACTCACCGGATTTCACAACCTTCCTGGAAGCTTAAGCCCCAAGAGCCTGTTTCCCGGCGTCACCCTGAATGAATCAATAGGGAATAAGGAAGACACTTACCGAGTATCAAGTATTCCGGCGTTTATGCATGGCATTCAAAAAGCTTATTTTGCCGCCGATATGCGGCTCCACGTGTTCCTGACCAAACGGATCATTCGTCACGTGACGCGTCACCAGAAAATCCCCGTAAGTGCAGGAATAGCGGGTCTACATGCCGAAGTTGTCGCGGCCAATGTCTGGCTACAGGGAGGTCCGCGTACCAGTCATCACCATCAACGACTGTCACAAGCCTTTATTTACACGGCACGTATGCAAAAACGTGGTCGAGGCTCGGACTTCCCTGCCTGCTTCAATTGCAGTGGAATTCTGCCTCCTTTCATCAACATCGTCACGGGACGAAAAACTAAGTCCTACTGACCCCCCGCATTTGCACAAAACGATATCAATGCCGGTTTCTCTCAAACACTAATCGCATTGGTAAACACCAACCGATTCCCAAACGGATCACTGATGGTCATGTCCTGGCTCCCCCAGGGCATGGCCTGAATCTGTGGGCGAGCGAAAGCATACTCCTTGGCCAACAATTGCTGCTGGAACGCCTCCAGTTCATCGGTCTCAATACGCAACGCTGAGCCCGGTGTGCTGTCACCGTGATGTTCGGACAGGTGCAGCACACATTCGCCACGGGAGATTTGCAGGTACAGCGGGAAGTTTTTTTCGAAGCGATGCTGCCAGTCGATCTTGAACCCCAGAAAGTCGACGTAAAACTCCAATGCCTTGGTTTCATCGAAAATCCGCAGGATCGGGGTGGTTTTGCCCAAGCTCATGGAGTTGCTCCCAGATTGAGAAGGCCCAGAGTGTAGCTGGGCTGGATGTCAGCGCTTCGGCTTGGGAACGGCTTTCTTTAATCGCAATGTGCCACCACGAGACATGGATCAATGAAAGTAATTTTCGTGGAGGGCTATGGGATGTCGTGCAGAGGTATGGCAGGTCGCGAGTTATGGAAATTGGCCAGGGGACTTTCATCCCCCGACGCTGACCGTCCCACACTCGGCGTAGGAACGATCACTGATCGATTTCAGTCGTGATGCTCGCTGGCGCGTTTGAGCAGTTTCTTGCAGCGTTCGGATAAATGCAGAACGCGCAGCTGCTTGCCAGCCTTGGCGTAGCGCTCGCGCAATGTCTTAAGCGCAGCGATGGCCGAGTAGTCGACGAAGCTCAGGTGGCGACAATCAAGGGTCACTTGGGCCGGGTCGTTGGCGGGATCGAACTGGTTGAGGAATGGCGTGGTAGAGGCGAAAAACAATGTGCCGTGCAGGCGGTAGAGTTTGCTGCCGTCGCTTTCCTGATAGCTGTCGGCATACAGTTCGCGAGCCTGTTGCCAGGCGAAGTTGAGCGCCGCAATGATGATCCCGCACAACACGGCGATGGCCAGATCGGTGAACACCGTAATCACCGTGACCGCGATGATCACCAAGACATCGTTCAGCGGCACCTTGTTCAGCACCCGTAACGAAGCCCAGGCGAACGTCTGCTGCGACACCACGAACATCACCCCGACCAGGGCGGCCAGCGGAATGCGCTCGATCAGCGGCGAAAGGAACAGCACAAACAGCAAGATCATCCCCCCGGCTACCGCACCGGACAGCCGACCACGACCGCCGGAGCTGAGGTTGATCACGGTTTGCCCGATCATGGCGCAGCCGCCCATGCCGCCGAACATGCCAGAGACCACGTTGGCAGCGCCCAATGCCACGCACTCGCGGTCCGGGTAGCCACGGCTCTCGGTGATCTCGTCGGTCAGGTTCAGGGTCAGCAGGGTTTCCAGCAGACCGACCAACGCCATCAATATCGCGTAAGGGGCGATGATGCGCAGGGTTTCCAGGCTCCAGGGGATGTCTGGCAGTGCGAAGCTCGGCAAACTGCCGGCAATGTGCGCCATGTCGCCCAAGGTGCGGGTCGGCAGGCCGAGCAGATAAACCGCCACCCCAACGCCCAGAATCGCCACCAACGCCGGCGGCACGGTGCGCGTCAGGCGCGGCATCAGGTAAACGATGGCCATCGTCAGCGCCACCAAGCCGATCATCATGTACAGCGGCGCACCACTCAACCAGCCTTCACCGCTCTTGAAGTGCTCCAACTGGGCCAGGGCAATGACAATCGCCAGGCCGTTGACGAATCCGAGCATCACCGGGTGCGGCACCATGCGCACCAGTTTTCCCAGCCTCAACAAACCGAACGCCAGCATGATCAATCCACCCAGCAGCACAGTCGCCAGCAAGTACTGCACGCCGTGCTGCACCACCAGCGCGACGATTACCACGGCCATCGATCCGGCGGCACCGGACACCATCCCCGGCCGCCCGCCAAACAGCGCAGTCAGGGTGCAGATGATGAAAGCGCCGTAAAGCCCCATCAATGGATTGAGGTGGGCCACCAGCGCGAAGGCGATGCATTCGGGCATCAGTGCGAAAGAGGTCGTGAGTCCGGCCAGGACATCGGCGCGCAGACGTTTGGGTTTCATGGCTTACCTAAAAAGACAGGCGGGAGAAGAGAGGGCGGATGTTACGGAATTGAGGGCGGGCCGACCAGTGAATGGGCCGTCAGAAACGCAATCGCGAGCAGGCTCGCTCCCACACTGGACTTGTATCGCCCCCAACAATGGGATCGACGCAAAACTAATGTGGGAGTGAGCCTGCTCGCGATGAACGATGACGCGGTCTACGAATCAGCCCTTGAAATCCGCAATCGCATAAGCCGCCAATTTGCCCTGGATGAAGTCCAGGAAGCACTGAATCCGTAGGGCAAGTTGCGAGTTGCGGTAGTACACCGCGTTGATCGGTTGGCGATATCCGCTGTTGAACTCCGCCAGCAGCACCTGCAAGCGACCGGCGCGGATGTCGTCGATGGTCATGAAGTGCGACAAGCAGGCGATGCCCTGCCCTGCCAGCGCCAGGTGCCGGATCGTCTCGCCGCTGGACGCATTGATCGACGCCTGGATCGGCCAGCGATCACCGTGGACATAGCGCAACGGCCATTGGTTGAGGCCTTCGTTCTGGGTAAACCCAAGCAGCGTATGTTCGGCCAGATCGGCAACGGCGGCTGGTACGCCGTGTTGTTCCAGGTACGCCGGGCTGGCGACGATGTGCAGCGGGCTGCAACCCAGTGAGCGGGCATGCAAGGTCGAGTCGGCCAGCGTACCGATGCGGATGGCGATGTCGGTGCTTTGTTCGAGCAGGTCGATGATCAGGTCATTGCTGTTGAGTTCGAGCTGGATGTCCGGGTAGAGACGGCGGAACTCATCGATGTACGGCACGATGGCGTGCAGCATGAATGGCGAGGCGGCGTTGATTCGCAGACGTCCGGAGGGGGTTTGCTGGCGTGAGGACAGGCGCTCTTCGAGTTCGTCCATTTGATCGAGAATCAGCTTGGCGTGCTTGAAGAAGTACTTGCCCTCCTCGGTCAGGTCCATGCGTCGCGTGGTGCGGTTGATCAGCGTGGTGTCGAGCTTGGCCTCCAGTCGCGACAGCGTGCGGCTGACCGCCGACGGCGTTTGCCCGACCTGTTCGGCCGCAGCTGAAATCGACCCGCACTCAATCACGCAGACGAAAATCTGCAACTCATCGGATCTGGCTTTCACGTGTGTCCTCGTTCGCTAATCGGCATGGCATGAATCGCCAAGATCGCAGCCTGCGGCCGCTCCTACAAGGATTGCGAGCGCCCCGAACCTTCGGGTGTACGCCATCTGTAGGAGCTGCCGCAGGCTGCGATCTTTCCTGCCGTTGCGACGGATACTAGCCGGAAAACTCAGGCCGGTAAGCCAAACACCTCGGCCAAATGCTGCTCATAACGCGCCACATCGGCTTCAACGTTCGGGCGCTTCATCACATCAACGCACAGGAAGGTCGGCAAACCGGTCATGCCAAGGAAGGTGTTGGCCTTGTGGAACGGGAAGTACACCGCATCCACGCCTTTGGCTTCGAAGAAATCGGTGGGGTCGTCGAAGGCTTGTTGCGGCGCGTTCCAGGTCAGCGACAGCATGTATTTTTTACCGTGCAGCAAACCACCGCTGCCGTACTTCTGCGACGCGTCGGAACGCGTGCGACCATCGCTGGCGTAGAGGCTGCCGTGGCCTTCGGTGAAGACTTCATCGACGTACTTCTTGACGGTCCAGGGGGCGCCCATCCACCAACCGGGCATCTGATAAATGATCACATCGGCCCAGAGGAATTTGGCGACTTCCTCCGCGACGTCGTACCCCTCGTCGATGAACGTGGCTTTTACATCCACACCGCCGCGATCCAGCACGCTCAGCGCCGCTTCGTGCAGCGTCGTGTTGTAGCGACCATCGGAGTGGGCAAATTTTTTGCCGCCATTGAGCAACAGGACTTTTTTCATGGGAGAAATCTCGCAAGGTTGAAATTCGATGGCGGCAGAGTAGCGATCGACCTCGCGCGGAATAAGCCCAGGATCAGCAAAATTCATTTGACCAATACGCACGAATCGACAGTGGATTGTTGCCGTAAACTTGCGCCAATTCTGACTTTCAAAGAGAACCTGATGAGCGAACTGCAAGGCTTCATCCTGCACGCCAAGACCCGCCCGGAAAAATCCGCGGCCTTCGAAGCGTTGTTCCGTGCTTATGTCGAACCGAGTCGCGCCGAACCCGGTTGCATCGAGTACCACATGCTGCGCGACAAACAGGACCCGACACTGTTTATCTTCTACGAGATCTGGCAATCCCAGGCTCATCTGGATACGCACTCGAACCTGCCACACATGAAGCAGTTCCTCGACCAGCGCATGGAGTTTCTGGAACGGGATTTCGATATCCGGCCGATCGAGATGCTCAGCACTTCGTCCGCTAGCCGCTGATCAGCAAGTGGCCGCCGAGCATACCGAGGCCGATGAAGAACACGCGCTTGAACAACACGGCGCTGATCCGCTGGCGCAGCCATTGCCCCAATAGCATGCCGAGCACCGCCGGAATCAGCGCCAGCAGCGATGCACTCAACTCGCCTCCGCCGAGGGCGCCACGCCATAACAGGCCGGCGGCCAACGCAAGGGTCGAGACGGTGAACGACAGGCCCAGCGCCTGCACCAGTTCATCCTTGCTCAAGCCCAGTGCTTGCAGATAAGGCACCGCCGGAATCACGAAAACCCCGGTGGCCGAAGTGATGACGCCCGTCAGCACACCGCACAGCGGACCGAGCCAACGCTCGGTGCGACCGCCGACGCGCAAGGTCGGTAGGAACAACCCGCTCAAGGCGTAAATCAGCAACGCCGCCCCCAGCCCTCGCACAACCCAGTGTCCACCGGCCATGCCGATCCAGAGCGTGCCGACGCCCGTGCCGATGAAAATCGCCAGCAGCATCGGCCACAACCGGTTCAACAGCCCGCGCAAATGACCGCCGAATGCCAGTTGCCAGACGTTGGTAAGGGTAGCGGGAATAATCAGCAACGCCGCAGCCTGCGACGGTGCCATAGCCAGACCGAGCAAGCCCATGGCAATGGTCGGCAAGCCGAGGCCGATCACGCCTTTGATCATCCCGGCCAGCAGGAAGGTTGCGACGACCAATAAGGAAAGGGCCAAACCCAGATGTTGGTAGAACGCGGCGAGTGTATTCATGGGGCTATGGTGAGCCCTGATGGTTGCCTTGAAAATCTGCCATATACTGAGGCAGCCTCTTGATTTGGTAGAGGCTAAAGTTTTCGTTGCGGCTGATGACGTCTTCGCGGGCAAGCCCGCGAAGGGGCCCCGTCCAGACAACAAACCTCCCGAGGCTGTAACGATGCACTTCGACCTCACCGACCTGCGCCTCTACCTGAGCATCCTCGACACCGGCAACATCACCGCCGGCGCAGCTCGCAGCCATTTGTCGCTGGCGGCGGCGAGCGCTCGAATCCGCGCCATGGAGGCTTCACTCGGCATCGAGTTTCTTGAGCGAGGTCGTCGCGGTGTCAGTCCAACCCCGGCCGGCAAGGCCCTGGCGCAGCATGCCCGAGTCCTGTTGCAACAGGCCGAGCGCATGCAGCAGGACCTGGCCGAATACGCCAAAGGGGTCAAAGGCCAGGTGCGGTTGTTGTGCAACACCACTGCAATCACCGAGTACCTGCCGGAGTTGCTGGCAGACTTTCTGCGTGACCATCCGAACCTCGACATCGACCTCCAAGAGTTGCCCAGCGCGCGCATCACCCACGCCTTGCGCCAAGGTGCGGCGGACTTGGGCATTGTGTCCGACGCCGTGGATGCCGACGGCCTTCAGACCCGCTATTTCCGTGACGACCCACTGGTGTTGATACTGCCATGGGATCACCCCTTGGCCGACACCGGACCGTTAAGTTTCAGCGCCACCCTGCACCACGATTACGTCGGCCTGAACGCCAACAGCGCCTTGGCCGTGTACCTGGAAGAACAAGCCCTGCACAGCGGTTTACGGATGCAGATCCGCATCCGTGCCGATGGCTTCGATGGCGTGATGCGCATGGTCGCCCGAGGTGCCGGGCTGGCGATCGTGCCCTTGGCGGCGGTCGAACGCTGGCCGACTGAAACACCGTTCAAAAGCATCGAACTGAAAGAGCCATGGGCCCGCCGCAAACTGTTGCTGTGTGCCCGGGACTTCGCCGCACTGCCCGGTTATGCCCAGGCCTTGCTGAATGCCTTGGCTCTCCCTTGAGGGGCAGACTTTACCCTTGAGGTTTCAGATTCAGGGACAGTTACGATGAGCAAGCAAACCGCCCGTTAGCGAGGCCTTGAACGCTCTCTCATGCTTGCCCCTTTTCAGCAAAAATAAGCACAAGGAATAGCTTGCATGGTACGACTACATACGTACTATAGCTTCGAAGCCGAACGTGTCGTTCAGTACCCGCCACCCTGCGGCGACGGCGGGCAAGGAAGAACGGATCAGCTCCAATAACCTACAAGGAATGAGGGGACGCTATGGTTGATTCAACTGAATTTCGTAATGCAATGGCGATGCTGGGAAGTGCGGTCACCATTGTGACAACGGATGGCCCCGCGGGTCGTTTTGGCTTTACCGCGTCGGCGGTGTGCAGCGTGACGGATTCACCGCCCACACTGCTGGTCTGCGTGAACCGCTCCTCGTCCAATCACGAGCATTTCAAAACCAATGGGGTGCTCTGTGTGAATGTGCTGACGGGAAATCATCAATCAACATCCGGGGCGTTCGCCAATCGTCAGCTGTCCATGCAGGAACGCTTTTCCAGTGTGAACTGCGAAACCCTGGTGACCGGTTCGCCAGCCATCGATGAAGCGCTGGTCAATCTCGACTGTCGCATCAGCAAGATCGACGAGGTGGGCACTCACAGCATTTTTTACTGTGAAATTCTCAAGCTCAAACACAGCGAGGCCAAGGAAGGCCTGGTCTACTTCAATCGCAATTACTACCGTCTCAACGACGAACTGCGATTGGCGCCCGATCAGTAACCGCTGCCTACCCGGCATTGATGACAGCCGCCGTGTTGCCTGGACGTCGGCCTGTCCAATACCGGGTCATCACAGGGATGAGAACATGTTATTCAATGAAGAAAACTTCGCGGATATAGACCTTAACCTGATCATTATTTTTCTGGTGTTGTTCCGGGAGCGAAGTGTTTCCCGCACGGCTGAACGCCTGCATGTCAAACAACCAGCGATCAGCGGATCGTTATCGCGCTTGCGCAAAAGGTTCGATGACCCGTTGTTCCTGCGCTCCTCCAATACCATGCGCCCCACCTCGAAGGCTGAAAAACTGGCGCTGGCCCTCACCCCGGCGATCAGTCAGATAGAAGCGGTGATTTGCCGCTGACAAAGAACGCCAAAACCCCTTGCTCGGGTGAACGATCAGGGGGTTGTCCCGGACTCAACCGTAGAACGCTGAGAGGATATGAAATGATGAGGGATCGGAAGATGCGTGACTTCAAGCTCGATTGCCGAGCCTGATCCTGACTAAACCCGAGCCCAAAAGGCCGGTAGAAAGCACTCACTGACCAGCAAGGCAGAGCCGTTGCGCGTGAAGCGCGAGCGCCTGGCCAGCAATCGTTTGGCATGAGGGGCGAAACGATAGGACAGCGCCGCCAATGGCGCACCGGGGGACAGCAAAGCGCACTGGAAAGGTTCTCGCAGGGTTTGGGCCGACGTGTAGAGGATCTCGGCCAATGGCCGGCCGCCGTATTCGTTGAGCTCCGACCAATCGGCGCTCAGGGCCGGTACGCTGGTCAGGCTGCGCGCCGTGACACAGGGCTCACCATCGAGCTTCATGACCACCTCACGCACCCAACCGGTCGACGCCGCCGATACGTTCAAGGCTTCTGCCTCGTCAGGGTTGAGGGGTCCGTGGGACTGCTCGACCACTTCGATGGAGTAACTGCCCATCGCCTTCAAACGAGGGGTCAGCGCGCCCGGCAAAAACAGCCAGTGATGTTCGGGATCAGTTAATTCCGACAACGGTCGCGACGACCAATAATGACTTGTCCCCATACTCTCACCTCCCTGGTGATCGTGAACTCAATGGTTGCAGTGAAGGGCTCTGCCCTTCACTTGCCGTGTACTCCTGAAACTCAAGCCTCGGTCTCTTCGTTCACTTCATGCTTGCTGATCACTTCGACGGTTTGCTCGTCGAACTTGACCGCGGTGAGTAATGAATCGAGCAGCCCTGGAAAACGCTGGTCCATGTCCTCGCGGCGCAAAGACAACAGGTTTTCACGACCATATGGCCGTTGCCAAATCAGACCGCTGTCACGCAGGACCCGCCAGTGATGCGTCATTGTCGATTTCGACGCACCCTTGAGAATGCGCCCGCACGGGTGTTCCTGGCCATCGGCCAACACCTTCAATACGGTCAGGCGCAACGGGCTACCCAGTGCGGACAGAACATTCTCTAATAAGATCTGGTCCTGATTAGGGTGATTTGCAACGTTCATAGGTAGGTACCTTTGATGATATAGGCGGGAGGTGTCTTACTAGGATTCGTCTATACGAGAACAGTAAAACTATACACAAAAAGTACCCCCCCGCGATAACCACCCCGGGCACTACAGCACCTTGAACCCTGCAATCCCCCCGTTGGTTTTTTACTGCACTTCACGCTCCTGAAAGCCGCCGCCCAAGGCCGCCATCAACGAAATCGAACTGTCGATGTGCTTGCTGTTGAGGAAGGCCAGGCGCATCTCGTCCTGAATCAATTGTTGCTCAATGTTTAACGCATCCAGGAACGTATCTTCACCGGCCTTGTACCGGGACTGAGAAAGATCGTAGGACGACTGGGCAATGGCACAGGCATCTTGCTGCACTGCAATCTGCTGTTCGAAAGAGCGCAGTTGCGTGACCGAAATCGCCACTTCATGCAGGGCCGAGGTCAGCACCTGATTGTAGTGAGCAATCGAAATATCCAATTCGGCATTGCCGGCCTTGAGGTCGGAGCGCAAGCGCCCGGCATCGAAAATCGGCAGGGAAACGGCCGGCGCGATGTTCCAGAACTTGCTGACGCTGGCGAGCAATGCATCCCCGGACAACGCGTGAGTCCCCGCCGAAGCCACCAGGTTAACGTTGGGATAAAACGTAGTCTTGAGCGCATCGACATTCTTGTTCTCGGCTTCGACCCGCCAGCGTGCCGCCACGATATCTGGCCGACGCCCGACCAGTTGCGCCGGCAACTGAGCGGGCAGCGCCACCACACTGGCTTGCAGGCTTGAAGGACGGTCGATGCTTTGCGCGCGATCCACGCCCTTGCCGACCAATGCCGACAACTGCAACCGGGCGATTTCGATGTCATCCAGCGCGCCGATCAAGGTCGATTCCGAGCGCGCCTTGAGACTTTGCACCTGCTTCAACTGCGACAGATTATCCAGCCCCGAGTCATAGCGTGAACCCGAGAGTTCCACCAACTTGCTCAACCGCGCGAGATCCCGGCGATTGAGCTCCGACACCTGCCAGGCGTAGGCAAGCTGGTTGTAGGCCTTGACCACGTTGACCGTCAGAATCAGCCTCGATGATTGCAGGTCGACTTCGGCCGCCATGGCACCGTTGAGTGCCGATTCCCAGGCTGCCCGCTGTCCACCCCACAGATCAAAGGTGTAGTTGAAATTGACCGCCAGCGATCGGGCAGTGACGTAGTTCCGGCCCTCTCCGCTGTAGTCCTCGTACCGGGACAACCGGGCACGGGTGACGCCCGCCGAAGCATTGACTTCGGGGTAGCGCTCGGCCTCGCGCAAATCCAGGAACGCGTTGGCCTTGGCGACCCGTGCCGACACTTCCTGCAAGTCCGGGTTGCTGGCATAGGCCTCTTCGATCAAGGCGCCCAGTCGCGGGTCACCCAACGACGTCCACCAGTCGGCACGAGGCCAGTTGGCGGGCGGCAGTGTGTCTTGCAGCGTTTTGGAGTGCAGATCGTCAACCGACAACAAGGTGCCCTGATGATCGATCCCGGCATAGTTCACACAGCCTGCCGCCATCAGGATGGAAATAGCCAGCGGCGCAAGCATCAAGCGCGTAATCCGATACATACAACATCCTCACATGATGGGTTGCGGCGCACTGACCAGAGTGGCCTCAGGCGCGCTGGCTGGCTGTTTGATCGAGCTCAGCAAGGTGTAAACCGAGGGCAGGATAAACAGCGTGAACAGCGTGCCGATCAGCATGCCCACCACAATCACCAGGCCCAGCCCGAAGCGGCTGTTGGCGCCGGCACCGCTGGCGAACAACAGGGGAGCAAGCCCCACCACCATCGCTGCGGTGGTCATGAGAATCGGCCGCAGGCGAACCTGCGCGGCATGTTGAATCGCCTGGACCCGGTCCATGCCCTGCTTGCGCTGCAATTCATTGGCGAACGCAACCATCAAAATGCCGTGCTTACTGATTAATCCGATCAAGGTGATGAGGCCGATTTGCGTGTAAATGTTCAGCGAGGTCATCCCCAGCGCCAGCGGTACCAGCGCCCCGCAAATCGACAACGGTACGCTGATCAGAATGATGAACGGATCGCGGAAGCTCTCGTATTGCACGCTCAGCACCAGGTAAATGATCACCAGCGCCAGACCGAAGGTGAACGCCAGGCTGTTGCCTTCCTGCACGTACTGCCGGGCATCGGACTGCCAGTCGAAACTGAAGCCGGCCGGGAACCCTTCCGATTGCTTTTGCAGGAACCCCACGGCATCGCCCAGGGTCACGCCCGGTGCCGGAATGGCCTGGAACGTGGCGGAGTTCTGCTGGTTGAATTGGGTCAAGCGATTGGGCTCGACTTTTATGTTGAGCGTGGCCAGTGTCGATAACGGTACCGGATTGCCCTTCTGATCCTTCACGTAATACAACTTGAGGGTTTCGGGGGTGAGCCGGTCCGAGGAAATCGACTGCGGAATCACGTCGTAGGAGCGCCCGTGAAAGGAAAACCGATTGACGTATTTCTCGCCGATCAAACTGTTGAGGGTCTCACCAATATCCTGCATACGAATGCCCAGGGCGTTGGCCTTGGCGCGATCGATCTGGATTTCCACCACCGGGTTGTTGAAGTCCAGGTCACTGTCGACCACGGCAAACAAACCGCTGGCCTGGGCTGCCTGCTTGAGCTGATCCATCACGTTGAACAACGCCAGGTAGTCCTGATCGCTGCGGATCACCATTTGCACTGGCAACCCACCGGTGGAACCCGGCAAGGGCGGCATCTGGAACACGAAGATGCTGGTGCCTTCGATCTCGTTGACCCGCGCCTGCAAGTCGGGCTGGATCGTGTTGGCGTCGCGACCGCGCTTGTCCCAGTCCACCAGGTTGATCCCGCCGACGCTGTTGGACAGCCCATCGGAACCGTTGGCCACCCAGTTGCTGTAGCCCTCGGGGATCTGGTTGAACGTCTCGTAGAGCTTGTGGGCGTACGCCTCAAGGTAATTGAGGTTGGCATGCTGCGGTGCCTTGATGGCCGTCAGCAAAATGTTCTGATCTTCCAGCGGCGCCAGTTCGGTTTGCGCCGAGCGGTACAGAAACGGCAGGCTGAAAAAGATCACCAGGGCCACGCTGAGGCTGATCCAGCGCCGTGCAAGCGAGCCGCCCAGCAACGCGCCATAGCGGTGGGCCAAAGACTGGAAGAAACGGTCGGCCTTGACGGCCATGAAGCCCTCGCTGCTTTTGGCGTCCAGCAGACGGGTGCTCATGATCGGCGACAACGTCAATGCAACGATGCCGGAGATAACCACGGCCCCTGCCAGGGTCAGCGCGAACTCCTTGAACAGCGTGCCGGTCAGTCCGCCCATCAAACCGATAGGCGCGTACACCGCCGCCAGGGTGAACGTCATCGCGACCACCGGCCCAGCCACTTCCCGGGCCCCGATCAACGCCGCATCGAATGGGGATTTGCCTTCCTCGATGTGGCGGTGCACGTTCTCCACCACCACGATCGCATCGTCCACCACCAGGCCGATGGCCAGAACCATCGCCAGCAACGTCAGCAGGTTCAGGCTGAAGCCGAACATCTGCATCAACATCGCGGCGCCGAGCATCGACAGCGGAATGGTCACCAGGGGAATCAGCACGGTGCGGAACGTCCCCAGGCACAGGTAAATCACCAGGACCACGATCACCAAAGCTTCCAGTAGCGTGTAAGACACTTCATCAATCGAGGATTGAATGAAGTGCGCCACTTCGAACGGAATTTGTACCGTCACACCCGGCGGCAGGGTTTCCTGGATCTGTGGCAACAACTCTCGTACGCGTTTGACGATCACCAGCGGGTTGCCGGTCGGTGCGGCGTCCAGGCCGAGGAACAGCGCCGGCACATCACTCATCGAACCACTGGTATCGGTTGAAGCGGCATTGAGCTCGACAGTCCCGACATCCCGCACGCGGATGATGCGGCCATTGTCGTTGCGCAGCACCATGTCGCGGAAATCTTCAACACTGTTCAGGTCGGTGTTGATCCGCAAATTGCTGACCACATACAAGCCCTTGACCTGCCCCGGGGCGGCCTGGAAGTTGTTGCCTTCGATCGCCTGCGACACGTCCTGGCCGGTCATTCCGTAGCCCGCCAGGCGTTGCGGATCCAGCCACAGGCGCATGGAGAGTTTCTGCTCGCCCATGATGTTGATTTTGGCCACGCCTTCGATGCCGGCGAACATCGGTTCGACAACACGGGAAATGTAATCGGACATCTGAGGAATGGTCAGGTTGGAACTGGCGAACGCCACGTACGCCACACTGGTAAAACCACCCGAGGTGCGTTCCACCACCGGGTCATAGGCATCCTTGGGCAACCGGTATTTGATCTGGTTGACCTTGGCCATGACCTCGGTCAGCGCGGAGATGGAATCACTGTTGAGTGCCATCCGGATCGTCACTTGGCTACGGCCCTGAGTCGACGCCGAAGACAGGTAATCGATGCCCTCCACCGAGGCCACGGCCTGGCTGATCGGTTGTGTCACAAAGCCCTGCATCAACTCCGACGAGGCGCCCGGGTATTGGGTGGTGACCGTGATGGTCGAGGTTTCCAGCATCGGATACTGGCGGATCGGCAGGTTCAGCAACGCACGCACGCCGAACAGCAGGATCAGCGTACTGACCACCACTGCGAGTACGGGGCGGCGGAGAAAGATGTCGGTGAATTTCATTTTTCCAATCCAGTGGTGAGGTTAAGGCCAACCGTGTCCGGCACACCTTCCACGGCCACTCCGTCATGGAGTTTCAACTGACCGGAAGTCACCACCTGCACGCCTTCATTCAAACCTTTGTCGACAACCGCCCAGCCATCGCGGCGCTCTCCGACCTTGATGCTCTCGCGCTTGACCTTCTGCACCCCCAGGTCATCCGTGTATACGGAGAAGACGCTTTCGCCGTAGGCGTTGTAGGTGATGGCCGTCTCCGGAATCACCAGCTCGGAAGTCTGCGGCAACGTGACCGACACTCGGGCATACATGCCTGGGCGCAGCAGTTTTTTCGTGTCAGTGATCACCGCCTGGACGTTGATGGTATGGGACTGATTGATCTGTGGATCGACCGCCACAATCTTTCCCTGAAACTTCACATCCGCCCAGGCATCGACTTTCGCCTGCACGGTTTGGCCAAGCTGGACGCGGGAGCCATCGCGCTCGGCCAGGGTAAAGTTGACCCGCAGCACACCGGGGTCGGTCAGGGTCGCGACAGCGCCACCGGCCTCCAGGTACTGACCCAGATGCGCCTGACGAATCCCGAGGGTGCCAGCGAACGGCGCACGAATATGACGCTGGGCGATTTGCGCCTGCATGCGCTCCATGTCGCCTTTTGCCGCGTCATATTGAGCGCGTGCGCTGTCAAAGGCCCGACGACTCTCGGCACCGGTTTTCGCCAGTTCCTGCACCCGAGCGAATTGCGCCTTGGCCGATTCGAACTCGCCCTTCAGGCGAACCAGTTCACCTTGCTCCGGTGCATCGTTAAGCGTGAGCAGAACTTGCCCCGCCGCCACTTGATCACCGGACTCGAAGTCGATGTCCACGACCTTGCCGCTGACTTCAGCCGACACCAGCACCTGGCGCTGAGCCTCAAGCTTGCCGATAGCTTCCAGGTAATAGGTGTAGGGCTGTTTCTTGACCTGCGCCAAACCGACCTTGGTACTGGGTAGCCGTTGTTCGGCCGAGACTGGGTCGGGCCACCAGAAACGCCAACCGAAAGCACTGCCAATAACAATAACCAGCAGAACAAACACCAGTGATTTAACTTTATTTCGAGCAAGCATGTGGCACTCCCTTGACTCTCAACTGCGAGCGCAAAAGTTCAAGAATTAATAAAAGAGGCGGCACAAACCCGGCGTGTCATTAATCCCTGTGATTAATCACTCATGACACGCCGGATTTATTTATAACCGTTTACGCTGCCGCGAGCGCATTGGTCTTATCCAGGTAAAACTTGCCAATACCGTGCAAGTTCAAAGGCGACAAAGTGAAGTGCTTTGAACCGGTATGAATATCGCGGAAACAGCGTTCCAGGAAGTGGGACTTATAAACCGCTTTGGAACCGGCCAACGCATAAATCTGATTCACGGCGCTCACCGAGTTTTCAGTGAGCACCGAGGCCGCCAGCCCGACCCGGGCACTGACCGGATCGCCGATCGTTTCGCCACGGTTGATGACCTGGCAGATCGCATCTTCAAGCAGCAACTGAGCCGTGTGCACCGACGAAATGGCTCGACCGGTTTTCTCGAAAATCACCCCTTCCAGGCCAGGATCGGTGTTCACCGCCCGGTCGTTACGGAAATGATCGACCGCCGCACGAGCAACGCCCAGCACGGTGGACATCGCCGCCAGGGTACCGAATTCGTAATAGCCTGTGGCGTATGCCCGCGAACTACGAATTTCCGGAGACTTCTTCAACGTCTCGACATCCAGGGAGAACGCCTTGTTGACCAGCACTTGCTCACACTCGAAATGGTGGCTGCCCGTGCCGCGCATGCCCAGCGTGTCCCAGGTGTGGTTGATCTTGCATTGAGACGCCGGAACAAAAAACATCCGCACTTCAGGGGCCGAACAGTCGGCCGGGCCTTTCACCGTGGCGGTACACACCAGCCAGTCGGCATAGGCCGAACCGCTGGCGAAGGCCCACTTGCCGCTCAGCAGGTAATCGTCGCCGACCGGCACGGCCTCACCGCCAGAGTGAATCGCACCAATCACAAAACCCGTGCAAGTGCTGTAGATCGCTTCGGAGGTCTGCTCCGGCAAGTAGTCGGAGAGCCGACCCATTGCCACTTGCACCGCCAATTGCCAGGACACCGAGGCATCATGACGGGCAAATTCGAGCAGCATGGCGGAGGTCGTCTGGATATCCACTTGCGAACCACCAAACGCCCTGGACACCGACGTTCTGCCGAAACCTTCCTTGAAGAGCTCAGACATCACATCCTTGTGAGTCGCATTCGTCTGCTCGCTGTAATCCCTGTGCCTGATGATCAACGGGTTCAGCGCACGCACCTTCTCAAGCCATTCGTTGGACTCAGTGGGAAGATTGTTCCATTGCATAAGATTTTTCATAACGGCTCCTAGCTATTATTTATTTAATGATCAGCAGACGAAGAACAGATGAATCTTTATTATTTTTGAACCCGACAAAAATGTACGTCTACAGTCGTACATTGGCAAGCGTTAGTTAGGTTTTCTTTTAGAAAAAACTCCGTCCAGCTTAATGAAAAACTCCAGACGAAAAGACACTACCGAACTCCCATAGAAGTTACGCTTTCTTTAACTTTCGGGTATTAGCGTGAGCCGGCGCGTCGTGCACTCACCTCTGACAACGATGCCCAGTCCTGATCGCCCTGACCATGGGCCATTGCGTCCAGCAAGTTGTCTTTCAAAACACTGGCAAACGGCAATGGCACCTGCGCCGCTTCGCCTGCCTCAAGGGCCAAGCGAATATCCTTCAGCCCCAGGGACAGCTTGAAGCCCGCCGGCTCAAAATGTTTATCGATCATCAGTTGCCCGTAGCCTTGATAAACCGGTACGGGAAACAGCGTCGAGGTGATCATTTCAATGAACGTCGCGCGGCTGATGCCATAGCTGCTGGCCAGAGTGGACGCTTGCGCCATGGACTCGATCGCCGCCGCAATCATCATATTGGCCGACAGTTTGGCCACGCACGCCAGCTCCGCGCATTCCCCGAATGGCCAGGTCTTGCGTCCCAACACATCGAATAGCGGCTGAACACGGGCCAGTGCCTGCGCGGGACCAGACGCGAGAATATTCAGATTGCCTGCCGCGGCCACGTCCACCCGTCCCAGCACCGGAGCAGAGACATACGCCACACCGCGCTCGGCATGCAGCGCCGCAAACTCCTTGGCCAGCGCGACCGACACCGTGGACATATTCACGTGAACACTCCCCGCCGTGAGGCCCTCCAGCCCATTGCCGTCAATGAACACCGAGCGCATGGCGACGTCATCGCCCAACATCGAGATCAACACCTCGGCCTGTGCGGCGAGTGCCGGACTATCGACGGACTGAGCACCGGCACGCGCCAATTCATCCAGCGGTGCCGACGATCGATTCCACACTTTGACCCGATGACCGGCCTTTAACAGGTTCAGCACCATCGGCACGCCCATCGTGCCCAAACCAATAAATCCCAGCTCCATGCTCTGCTCCCGTCCTTGTCAGTTCGAAATGTCCGTTGGACGTCGCACCACAATTGCGATTGTACGTGTACAGGCGTACATTTCAAGTGCCTCGTTTATTTAACCTCGAGGCAGCGGCTTCAAACACACCTACACGCAAGGCAAGGAGGCTTTATGCAATTCGGGATCTACACCGTTGGCGACGTCACACAAGACCCGACCAACGCCAGTACCCCAAGTGAATCTCAGCGCATTCAGGCCACCCTGCAAATCGCGCAAAAAGCCGAAGACATCGGCCTGGATGTGTTCGCCACGGGCGAGCACCACAATCCGCCGTTCATCACGTCCTCCCCCACCACGTTGCTGGCGTACATCGCAGCGAAAACCCAGCGCATCATTTTGTCGACGTCCACCACCCTCATTACCACCAATGACCCGGTGCGGCTGGCCGAGGAATACTCGTTGCTGCAACACCTGGCAGGCGGCCGCATGGACTTGATGCTTGGCCGGGGAAATACCGCACCGGTCTATCCCTGGTTCGGCAAAAGCATCGTCGACGGCCTGCCGCTGGCGATGGAAAATTATCGATTGCTGCACAGGCTCTGGCGCGAAGAAGACATCAACTGGAGCGGTCGCTTTCGTACCCCTTTGAAGAACTTCACTTCCATTCCCAGACCGCTGGACGACGTGCCGCCCTTTGTCTGGCATGGCTCGATTCGTACCCCGGAAATCGCCGAGCAAGCGGCGTATTACGGCGATGGTTTTTTTGCCAGCCATATCCTCTGGCCCCGCGAGCATTTCATTGCCCTGGTGGAGTTTTACCGTGAGCGATTTGCGCACTACGGGCATGGCACGCCAGAACAAGCCATCGTCGGCCTGGGCGGGCATATTTTCATGCGCCGCAACTCCCAGGACGCACGACGGGAATTCCGCCCTTACTTCGACAACGCCCCGGTCTACGGTCATGGCCCTTCCCTTGAAGAGTTCATGGAGATGACCCCGTTGTCCGTGGGCAGCCCCCAGGAAATCATCGACAAGACCCTGACGTTCCGCGAGCACTTCGGCGACTACCAGCGACAGCTGTTTCTCTTCGACCATGGAGGTATTCCTTTAAAAACCGTGCTGGAACAACTCGACATGTTCGGCAAGGAAGTACTGCCGGTATTGCGCGAAGAGACCCGCAAGCGTCGTTCACCGTTAGCGGCCGAGCCTCCGACCCACGCCAGTCGCCTGGCACGTTTGCGTTCGACGCAAACGCCGCCAATTGAACCGCGACCTGGCTTCAAAACCCCGCAACACGACAGGGTCACCGGACGATAAATCGCCCTTTCAATGGCCCACTATCATCCCGTGGGCCACTGAACGGTGTCAGGCCGCGCCTTTGAGCGGTTGCCGCGCATCCATGACCGACAGCACGCCATCGTTGATCAGGCGGGCGAGGTATTGACCGTAGCCGGTCTTGCTCATGCTCCCTGCCTGCTCCAACAGTTGCGCATCGTCGATCCAGCCTTTGTTGTAGGCAATCTCTTCCAGGCAAGCGATCTTCAGGCCCTGGCGTTTCTCGATGGCATGCACGAAATTTCCTGCTTCCAGCAAGGAGTCGTGAGTCCCGGTATCCAGCCAGGCCAACCCGCGCCCCATCACCGAAACGTTCAACTTGCCGCGTTCCAGGTAGACATTGTTGACGTCGGTGATTTCAAGTTCGCCCCGTGGCGATGGCTTGATATCCGCGGCGATCTGCAGCACGTCGTTGTCGTAGAAGTACAACCCGGTGACCGCGTAATTGGATTTCGGATGAGTCGGTTTTTCGCAGATGCTCAGAGCCTTGCCGGTATCATCGAACTCGACGACGCCGAAGCGCTCCGGATCGGCCACGTAATAGCCAAACACCGTGGCACCCTCCTCGCGGCTGGCCGCTTCCAGCAGGGTGTCGCCAAAACCGGCGCCATAGAAAATGTTATCGCCCAGCACCAGGCATACGTTGTCTTCGCCGACAAACTCGCGACCGATGATGAAGGCTTGGGCCAAACCGTCCGGGCTCGGTTGTACCGCGTAACTCAAGCTCAAGCCCAACTGACTGCCGTCGCCGAGCATACGCTGGAAACCCGGTAAATCCTCTGGGGTGGAGATGATCAGGATTTCGCGAATCTCTGCCAGCATCAATACCGACAGCGGGTAATAAATCATCGGTTTGTCGTACACCGGCAGCGACTGTTTGGAAACGCCCAGGGTCACAGGATGCAACCGTGAACCCGCGCCACCCGCCAATAAGATTCCTTTGTACCTGGCCATGCTTTTCTCCTTGAAGCAGTTGTGTGACAGACGCCCGCAATGGCGTCTGTGAAGTGGGTTGGGTTCAGGCCTCGACGGCTTCGTTTTGGTGTTCGCCGATGCGTTCCAGGGCGTAGTCGCCCGACAGTACCCGCGTCCACCAGGAACGATTGTCGAGGTACCAGTCGACCGTTTTGCGCAGGCCACTCTCGAAGGTTTCCAGCGGCGTCCAGCCCAAATCCTGCTGGATTTTTCCGGCATCGACGGCGTAGCGCTTGTCATGGCCGGGGCGATCCTTGACGAACGTGATCAGGTCCCGAAAGCGCTCCACGCCCGCCGGTTTGAGTGCGCCGCGCGTCTCCAGCAAGTCGCACAAGGTGTGCACCACTTGCAGGTTGGTTTTCTCGTTGTGGCCGCCGATGTTGTAGGTCTGACCTACCTCACCGCGACTGACCACCGCATACAACGCCCGGGCATGATCTTCGACGAACAACCAGTCACGGATCTGCCCTCCGTCGCCGTACACCGGTAACGGTTTGCCGTACAGCGCATTGAGAATGATGTGAGGGATCAGCTTTTCCGGGAAATGGAACGGCCCGTAATTGTTCGAACAGTTGCTCAGCACCACCGGCAAACCGAACGTCCGGTGCCAGGCGCGAACCAGGTGATCGGAGCTGGCCTTGGTCGCCGAGTACGGCGAACTGGGTGCATAAGCGGTGGTTTCGGTGAACGCCGGATCCTCGGGCTCCAGGTCGCCGTACACTTCATCCGTGGACACATGATGGAAACGAAACGCCGCCTGACGTGGCGCATCCAATCGGTTCCAGTAGCCACGCGCCGCTTCGAGCAAAGTATAGGTGCCGACGATATTGGTCTCGATGAAGGCCTGGGGCCCGTCAATCGAGCGATCCACGTGGGACTCGGCCGCCAGATGCATGACGGCATCGGGTTGAAGACGCGCAAAGATCTCGTCCAGCGCGTTCCTGTCGCAGATGTCCACTTGATAGAAACGATACCGCGGCGAGTCGGCCACATCGGCCAATGACTCGAGGTTACCGGCGTAGGTCAACTTGTCTACGTTGATGACTTCGCACTCGGTTTCGTTGATCAGATACCGCACGACTGCCGAGCCGATAAAGCCCGCGCCCCCTGTCACTAAAATTTTCATCAGCGCCTCCCTTGGCCAATTGATGATTCACAGTCCATCGATGGCGTCTGCCATCGAGCCATCGGTCAGTTGAGCAAGGCCACCCAGTACTGGCTCAAGCCTTTCTCCAGAATCAGCAAGGTCTGAATGCAGACAAAGCTTTCATCGGTGGTGGCCGACGTCGAATTGAGCGGCCCGAAACCGCCATCCTGTTTTTGATGGGCAGCGATCCAGTCCTTCGACGCTTGCAAGTAGTGCGGCTGGGCATCGAGCAAATACATCGCGGCGATGGCCATGTACGTACCCACCAGACTGACAGCCTTGCCAGGCCGGTAATGGAACGAGCCATTGGGCTGTTGCAGTTTTTGCAGCCACGCCACGGTCTGCTGCGCGTCGACGATGCGTTTATTGAGAATGAACAGCGTGGAAACCACGCGGTACACCGAGAACGCATCCGGCGGATAACCCGGTTTGTTGGCAAACCCGCCATCGGCGGTTCGGCATCGCAGCGCAAAAGCCTGCACGGCCTGTTCGTCTGGCGCCCGAGCGCCGAGCGCATGCAGCGACAAAACCGCCAGGTTGGTGTGCCAGATATCGGAGACATAACCCGCGACGTCGCCGAAACCACCATCCGGGTTCTGGCACGCCTGCAAGTAACGCACGCAACCTTCCACATCATTCGGCAGCGCCCCCAGCACCCGCAGTGACAGCACCGCGCAATAACTGGCGAATACATCGCTGAGATGACCCGGTTGTTCGGCGAAGCCGCCGTCGGCGTTTTGCGATGACTTGATGCAGTCGATCAGGCTCTCCTTGTTTTCAATCTCGATGCCCAGGGCATGCAAATCCGAGATCACGTGCAAGCCGGAAAACACCTGCCACGTCTTGTCTGCCCGAAACCCCAGCGGAGCGGTTTCAGCGGTCAGCCCGTAAGGTGTGTCGCTGGAGGCCCGAGCTTGGGACAGCCACGCCAGATAACGTTTCAAGTCCACATTGATCGCCGGCACGGCCGCTGGATGAATGTCTTGCACATCGCCACTGCCATCGATGCTCTCCAGCCCCTGCGCCACCAACGCTGCGTCATCGTGATGATGCACCGCCGTGGCTGGCTGGACCGCCTGCAGTGCCTGCGCGGCAGCGAGCTGGGTTTTCAGGCTTTTCAAATGCAACGGCAGGTACGTCAGGTTGCCGATGGTGAACACGCCTGGCTGGCGCGGCGTCGCCCAGAACTGTCGAATGAAGGGCACGGTCGGGTCATCGGGGGTCGACCAGAAATAACCTTTGCCCATGAACAGCCCACCGTTGCGGCTGTCGTGAAAATCCAGCAAGGCAGCCGTTACGCCGGCCCGATCCAGGTCATGCGCATCCGCCGGGAACGCCTGGATCGCCTGCAACAGCAGCGCTGCGTCATAGGCCGTTTTGATCGGAAATGGCGACTCGTGTTTCTTATAAGACGTGTGCCAATCGACCCGCACTTTGCCGCTGATACACACCCGATCCCAGTACCCGCCATAGGCGGGATCGCGGAACAATGCCAACGTCTGCTTGAGAAACGAACACGCCAGATTCGACAGCGCATTGTCATCGCGAACGCTCGCCAAGCCGACCAGTGCGAGGCTGGTTTGCGCCCGCACGGCACAGCGGCTCAACGCCACATCGACGCCCTGCTCGCTGTCACTGCCGGCGACGCGAGCGATCAGGTTTTCGGCATGCGCTTCAAGATGCCCGACAAGGCCGGCTCCCAGCGGATCGGTGCCGATCAGCGCGAGCAAGTTGACGGCGCTGATGTCCAGCTCGATCGAGGTGGCCAGTTCCAGCGGTTCGGACCAGTCACTGCTGTACATCCCCGCCACCACCGAGCGGCTATAAACAGTTTCGATTTTCTCCAGCATTGCCTTGATGTTGGCCAGGTTTGCAATGTCTTGCGGCACTTTGCGCTGGTAGGCAATCAATGCCGCCAAGGCGTCCAGTTGCAGCGCCAGCGTCCGGCAACGGCCCGAACCGTGGGGCGTCCAGAACCGATCGGCGAGTTCGTGAAACCCCGCGTGCTGGCCATCATACAAACGCATGAGGCCCTCATGGGCGAAACGCAATTGCGCTTCGCTGCCATGAGCAGCCTGGTAGAGCGTCACCTCAACCTGATCCTGCAACTGCTTGTCACTGGAAATCGCGACCTGCCCGCTGGCATCAGTGATTGCAAAATAACCACCGTACTCGGCGTCTTTGAGGCCTTGATCAAAAAGGAACTGTGGATGAAGCGACATGGTGTATCCCTCTTCCTTGAGGTTAGGCGGCTTTGCTTTCGGTCAACGGGACAACGGCGCCCTGGCACAACTCGATAATCCGCATGGCAGCGCGGGCAGCGCCTTCGCCGTCCGGGGCGGCCACTTGTTGATGAGGGGCGAAGTAACCGGTCGCGTTGGTATTTTTTTCGAGCTCGCCCGCCACCAATTCAACGATCCGGTGCTGGTCGTGACCCAAATGGGTCGGGAAACCCAGAAGCTCCAGGCGACGCAAGGCCTCGAGTTCGTGGTATTCCGACTTCGAAGGCAGGACGAACAATGTAGGGATGTTCAGCGCCGAAATTTCCGTCACGGTGATCCAGCCTGGTGCCGAAATCAGCAGACTGGCTTCACGCAACAAGCCCATCCAGTCGGGGTAGTACGGCACGCAGATAACACCTTCCTGGGCCTGGATATCCTGACGTCCCAGCAGCACCATCTTCAGCTCGGGATTTTGTTCGCGCAGGGTTTTGAAACTCTCCAGGTAAGCCGCCAGCAGTGCTTCCTTGTTTTGCGAGAACATCGTAGTGCCACTGATGGAGGCGACAATGAACGGCGAGTCGCCAAGGTTCAGTTCGGCGCGCACGTTCAAGCCGCTTTGCACCGTGATGTCACGGATCATCGGCCCGACGAAGTGTGCTTTGCCGGTACTCAAGGCCTCGGCGACCGGAGTGCCTTGATCGAGGGAAGCGACATAGGGTTTGTCGGTCAGGACCAGTTGGCTCTGATTGATCATCCAGGAGAACTGGCTGTGCAGGGCCGTGCGGGCTCTGGCCATCTCAAGGGCGTTGACTTCGAATCCGCCGTCGGCCAGGTCGCTGTCTTCCAGTTGGCAGAGGGTGAAGTCATAACGCTCGGTCACGAACACCAGCGGCGTACCGCTGAAAATCGCCGCCAGGCAGGCCGCCATGTTGTAGTCCGACACCAGCACCGCCGGCTTGTATTCCGCGATCAACGCCAGGTAAGACAGGATTCGCTCGCCGGACAAAAAGGTATTGGCGATATAACCACCAATGTAATTGGCCCAGTCCAGCTCTTTCGACAAGTTGCTCTTTTTCGAGTAATCGACCAGTCGCCCGGCGATGTCCACTACCTCGACCCCGGCCTTTTCGAACAATGGCGTAAAGGTCGGTTGCAAGGAAGCCAGCGCCACGGTCAGCGCCATATCCGGACGTTGTTTCTTTATCGCCTGAGCGATGGAAAGAGCCCGCATGTTATGTCCGGAACCAGTAGGGTTGGGGGCAAATAAAATCATTCCTGTATCTCCATTAGTTGAACAACGCCATTGACCACAGTGTTTTCCAATACATCCCTTATAACCACTGAGTAGGGTTTTATAACGGCACCATCACCGATACTCAGTGGACCAACTATGATTGCTCCCTCACCAATAACGCAGCGACTTCCAATGCGTACAGGGGCCTCCTCCCAAGGCAGTGAACGAAACGAATGATCATGTGATGAAGTAACGACAGTGACCCGCGCGCCCAACTCACTGAAGGCACCAATCGTGACGCCGCCCGCGGCCTCGATAACGATGCCTTCATCCAACGAAGTCCCGGTTCCAATATCGATACCACCCAGTTGCGACATCCCGCCCTGACGCACACTGCGCCCGATCAGAATGCAGTCCCGAGCGATTTCCACCGAGGCACCACCGCGCAATTCGGCATCGATAAGCGTGTCTTCACTGATGTCCCAGGTTTGAGTATCCGGGTTCAGTTCCTTGAGTCGGGCCACGGATAACGAAGTCCGGTCGAGCAATGAAGGCATGCCCTGACGAGCCCGCTCCCGCACCTTCGCCAGTACGCCTTCGGGGCTCGGTGCGCCGTCCTCTACAACACTGCGATAGGCGATGATTCGGGCAGGGCGCCCTACTGCGACAGCATCGGGCGGAACATCCGAGACCACCAGAGCCCCCGCAGCAACCACTGCACCAGCCCCGATGGAGACACCTGCTTTCACCGTAACCTTCGCACCCAGCCAGGCGTTTGCGCCGATCTGGATCGGGGATTGAGCCGTCCCCAGGCACTGCACACCGGTGGCCAGCATGCTTGCCTTGCCGATGGCGACAAACCTCAAGTCGGACTTGAACCCGACGAAACAGTCATCACCCAATTGAACATTTTGCAGACGACTGGCGGCGCGAATCCATACATGCCGACCGAGTTCACTGCCAGAATCGATCGTCGTTAAAACTTCGACTACATTAGTGTCATCCACAGTAAAGCCTCATTCCATTGATACGGGATGCATGATGATTTAATGCACACAGAAACCTGCGAACCTATCCGCTTGTGCATAAGCAATAACTAACTGTTTATTTTTTCTGCCATCTCAAAGCACGCATAACATTGCGTCCGCGCAACTTTAATAACTGTTACTCCGCCGCCACGTTGTTATTTGGATAACAACAGGTAGACAGCAACACTTGGCCCGATGGCCAAGTCAGCAATTAATGATAGAGAAAGCTGAATAAAGTCTGTCCGTGACTAGAATGTAGCTCCATTGGCGGAAAAGTCCGCTAGTACGAATGTTATAGTACAGACGATTTTGTTTTGCAATAGGTGTCCGGTGGGTTATTTCGTTTGCGTCTAAAAAATTATTGAACTTTTATGGTTCGTTGCTGTAGCGAAACCTTCACACATGCACGGCAATGGTGCGAAACAGCTTCGCATAGGCTATCAGCGTTTACAGGTAACTGGATGTCGACCCCAGACATCCGGGTGCCCCCCTCTCGGCGATAGGCTGGTCATTCAATCCTGCCGCTAGCCTGGAGCTGACATGCCCGCACCTATCACCGTCCTACGCGATACCCACCCATTGCCCGTGCTCGACGCCTGCAAATGGGAAAAACTCGAAGGCGACCCGCACACCGTCAACCTAAACGCCTACACCAGCGAAGACGGTAGCAAGATCATGGGCACCTGGATTTGCACGCCAGGCAAGTGGTACGTGGAATACGTGAAGTGGGAATACTGCCATTTCCAGGAAGGCTACTGCGTCATCACTCCGGAAGGCATGGCGCCGATCCACCTGCGTGCCGGTGACATTTTCGTCATCGAGCCAGGGATGAAGGGCACATGGGAAGTGGTTGAGACCGTGCGCAAGTATTTCGTGTTTGCCTGATGCAAAAAACCGAGAGACCACCCGACGTGGTCTCTCGGCAAAAAAACTGATAGGAATCCGCATCCCTTGTGGCGAGGGAGCTTGCTCCCGCTGGTTCGCGAAGCGAACCCAACAAGCTGATGCGGTGTTTCAGATACACCGCATGCTCAGGACTTACGACTGCTCCGCAGCCGGACGGGAGCAAGCTCCCTCGCCACAGGCAAGCCTCCCATCACCATCCCGAAAAATCCTTATTGGGGTTTGCGATAGCTGTTGATGATCGCCGAGAAGTCCTTGCCGCCTTCCCCACGCTGACTCATCGCCTGATACAACTGCTGCGCCACCGCGCCAAGCACCACCGGTTGGTGCGCCTGACGTGCCGCCTCAGTGGCCAGGCCCAGATCCTTGAGCATCAGTTCAGCACCGAAACCGCCGGTATACCCGCGCGAGGCCGGCGCCGTTTCGACGATACCCGGCCACGGGTTGTACATCTCCGAACTCCAGCAGCGCCCGGTGGAACTGTTGATGATCCCCGCCAGCACCGTCGTGTCGATCCCCAGCGCATCGCCCAAGGCCATGGCTTCGCTGACGCCGACCATGGAAATCCCCAGCAGCAGGTTGTTGCAGATCTTGGCGATTTGCCCGGTGCCGACTTCGCCACAGTGGACGATGTTGCGGCCCATCTGCGCCAGCACCGGTTGCAGGGTGGCGAACAGTTCAGGCGTAGCGCCGACCATGAAAGTCAGTGTCCCGGCCGCAGCACCGCCGGTACCGCCAGAGACCGGGGCATCGGCCATGACCACGCCTTGTTTGGCAGCCGCTGCGGCGACGTCGCGCGCCGTCTGCGGATCGATGGTGCTGCAATCCACTGCGGGCACGCCCTTGGCGATTCCCGCCAACACGCCGTCTTCACCCAGCCAGACGCTGCGTACATGCACAGCGGCTGGCAGCATGGTGATCACCAGTTCTGCATCTTGAGCGGCTTCACGCGCCGAAGCGCTGATGCTGCCGCCCAGTTGCTCGAGCTCTGCCAGCACAGCTTTGTTCAGGTCGACCAGGCGCAGTGAATGGCCGGCCTTGATCAGGTTGCGCGCCATCGGCGCGCCCATGTTGCCGAGACCGATAAAAGCGATTTTCATGTCCGGCTCCTTAACGCAAGTGGATGGTGGTGTTCACGCCGTCGTTGACGCTGTCATCGTCGAACCAGCGCGCAGTGACGGTCTTGGTTTGAGTGTAGAACTGCACCACTTGCTTGCCATAAGGACCGAGGTCACCGAGCTTCGAACCACGGGAACCGGTGAAGCTGAAGAACGGCACCGGCACAGGAATCGGGATGTTGATGCCGACCTGGCCGACGTCGATTTCCGTCTGGAATTTACGCGCCGCCGCACCGCTCTGGGTGAACAACCCCGTGCCGTTGCCGAATGGGTTGGCGTTGACCAGAGCGATGGCCTGATCGAGGGTATCGACTTCCAATACCACCAGCACCGGACCGAAGATTTCCTGGGTATAGATCTGCATCTCGGGAGTGACACCAGAGAACAGGGTCGGACCGACAAAGTTACCTTTCTCGTAGCCCGGAACGCTGATGTCGCGACCGTCCAGTTCGAGCTTGGCGCCCTCCTTGATGCCGCTTTCGATCAGATCGAGAATCCGCGCCTTGGCTCGCTTGGAAATCACCGGGCCAACATCAGTGCCCGGCTCGCTGCCGGCATTGACCTTGAGTTTCTGCGCCAGTGCTTTCAGGTCTGGCAGCCATTGCTTGGCCGCGCCCACCAGCACCACTACCGAGGTGGCCATGCAGCGTTGCCCCGCCGCACCGAAACCGGCGCCGACCAGCGCATTGAGCGCTTGCTCACGATTGGCATCTGGCAGCACAACGGCGTGGTTCTTGGCGCCCATCATCGATTGCACGCGTTTACCGTGTTTGCCGGCCAGGTCGTAGACATGCGTGCCGACCGCGGTCGAACCGACGAACGAAACAGCCTTGATGTCCTTGTGGGTGCAAAGCGCATCCACCACATCCTTGCCACCATGAACGACGTTGAGCACACCCGGCGGAATGCCGGCCTCGATGGCCAGTTCCACCAACAGCATGGTCGACATCGGGTCCTGTTCGGACGGCTTGAGCACGAAGGTGTTGCCGCAGGCGATGGCCATCGGGAACATCCACAGCGGAATCATCGCCGGGAAGTTGAACGGAGTAATGCCGGCGCAGACGCCGATCGGTTGGCGCAGGGTGTAGGTATCGACACCGCCAGCGACGTTCTCGGCGAACTCGCCCATTTGCAGGCTGCCAATGGAGCAGGCGTGCTCGACCACTTCCAGGCCTCGGAAGATATCGCCTTCAGCATCGGCGATGGTTTTGCCCTGCTCATTGCTGAGTACCACGGCAATACGCTTGGAGTGTTCACGAATCAACGCCTGAAGCTTGAGCATGATGCGCATCCGCGCGCCGATCGGCGTCAGCCTCCAGGTCTGGAAGGCGCGATGGGCGGCGCTGATGGCAGCATCGACTTCGGCAGCCGTCGCGAATGGGACTTTGGCCAACACTTGTTGGGTCGCCGGGTTGACGATGTCGTGCCATTCGGTGGTCTGGGATTCGACCCACTCGCCATCGATCAACAGCTTGACCTTTTGCACGGTGGTTTCTAGCGATGCGTTCATATTGGTCTCCGGACGTTGTTCTTATTTAGAGAGCGATCTTTGGAGCCAAGGCGAGAAAGTCGCCTTGAGATGAGGCGTGTGTCACGAATTGGTTATCGGACTGTTTTTGGAGTATAGATGTGCAAACTTCTAATAAGAACGCACATAAAAGCCGGTCCATCATGCAAAAAAACATCACGTCTTTAGGCTCGTTGAACTGGGATGACCTCAAGTTCTTCCTCGAGGTTGCCCGCACTCGCAAGGCCAGTACCGCAGCCAAGCGCCTGGCGGTGGACTACACCACCGTGTCGCGACGCATCAGTTCGCTGGAAACCTCGCTGGGCACGTTGCTGTTCGAAAAGTCCCGCACCAGCGGTTTCGTCCTGACTGCCGAAGGCCAGCGGCTGCTGGGTTACGCCGAGTCGATCGAAAGCACTCTGCACATGGCCTGCGAACAGGTTTCGGGCTCCGGCGTGGCGTTGTCCGGGCATGTACGCATGGGCTGCACCGAAGGGTTCGGCAGTTTTTTCATCACTCCGCAGCTTAGCCATTTCGTCGACGCCTACCCGGCGATCTCGGTGGACATCCTGCCGCTGCCGCACTTCATCAGCCTGTCCAAGCGCGAGGCAGACATCGTCATCGCACTGGAGCGACCGGAACATGGCCCGTATGTCTGCTGCAAACTCTGCGACTACCGACTGCAGCTGTATGCGACCCAGGATTATCTGGACAAGCACCCACCGATCCGCCGCCCGGCAGACTTGGGCAAGCATCAATTCATCAGTTATGTGGACGATCTGGCGTTCAGCTCGGAGCTGCTGTACCTGGCGAATGTGTTGCCCGGTGCCAGTGCCAATCTGCGCAGCACCAGCGTGATCGCGCAGTTCGTGGCGGCGCAGCAAGGACGGTCACTGGCGATTCTGCCGTGCTTCCTGGCAGCTCAGGACCCGCGATTGCTGCCGGTGTTGCCGCAAGAGATCACCATTACCCGGCAGTTCTGGATGTACTGCCGGGAAGACCTGCGCAAGCTCAAGCGGATTACCTTGTTGTGGGACTACATCCGTGGGGTCACCGAGCAGAATCAAGCGCTGTTGATGGGGGAAAGTCGGGAGATGTTGTTCGCCGATTAATCCGCGCTCACCACGATCGACACCCGACGGTTCTCGGTGCGTCCGACCGCGGTGTCGTTGGAAGCGACGGGCTTACTGCTGCCCAGGCCGCGCAGCTGGATGTTTTCTTCTTTTATGCCGACGGTGGCCAACACCTTGCCGACGCTTTTTGCGCGACGCAGAGAAAGCTGTTCGTTATAGGATTCTTTGCCTGACGCATCGGTGTGGCCGTCGATCCTCACCCGTTCGATTTCCACACTCAACAACGCCTTGCCAATGCGCTCCACGATCTCGGTACTGGCAGGATTGAGGCTCTCGACATCGCTGCCGAACAAAACTTTGCCTGACAGGCCATAGGCCCAGCCATCATCCGTCATTTCGAAACCTTGCTGCTTGAGCACAGCGATCTGCGCCGGGGTCAGGCCCTTTTGCGGTGCCGTCTGGCAACCGGTCAATGCCAGCAAGGCCAGGAACAGGGAGATCGTGAAAAGTCGCAGAGAACGCTGATTGAAGGTGAACACAGAAATTAGCTCCTGGTTTGAACATGGGCGACAGGGAGCTCCGCTCCTGCCGTTTGCTGCGCGCCTCGGGAAAGGCGTTTGGCCTGGTACATCGCGGCGTCGGCAGCATCGAGCAACTCGCCCGGTGTGACCCCATGATCGGGGTACACGGCGATGCCAATACTGAGTGAAGTCAACACCTGGGTACTGCCCGGCAACTGGATGGGTATTTCCATGCTGGCGATGATTTTGTCAGCAATCCGTTCGGCGTCTTCGGCCTTGTGCAGCGGTGTGAGCAGGATTGCAAACTCGTCGCCACCCAGACGCGCAACCAGGTCCTCTTCACGCAGTTGCGCACGAACCCGGGTTGCCACGGCGACCAGCACCGCATCGCCGGCAGCGTGTCCGAAGTTATCATTGATCTCCTTGAACCGGTCGCTGTCCAGGAACAGCACGGCCACTCGTTCATCGAGCTTGCCGGCATTGCGCAAGGCACGCATCAGGCGGCCTTCGAAAAATGCTCGATTCGGCAGTCCGGTCAGGCTGTCATGGCTGGCTTGGTGGGCCAGGGTTTCGTTTTCGCTTTGCAGGTGGGTCTGCCAGGACTCGAGCTCATCGAGCAAGGCATTGAAGTCGTTGCCCAGGTTGTCGAGTTCGGCAATGTCGGCGGGCGGTACGCGCTGGTCGAAGGCTCGCTCGCTGCGAGCGGCGTGAGCCACGGCAGCCAAGCTGCGCAACGGGCCGGTGATCCCCCGCAATTGCCGCCGCGCCAGATAGAGCGCAACCCAGGCACTGACAGCGGTACACAAGACGATTCCCATCAGACCGCTGAGCAAAAAGCGCATCAGGCTGCCACCGTGCCCGACCAGCAGGATACTGCCAATTTCCTGACCTTGATGGACGATCGGCATGCTGATGGGCTTTTCCAGAATCACCCGGGCGATCTGCATTTCAAGATCGGAGAGCAACCCCGTTTCCGGTCGTTGCCAACGTGCAAGTAACTCGCCTTGCTCGTCCAGGACCTGTGCGTCGGCCACTTCTTCGGTGGACGCGATCAACGCCAGCGCCTCAGTGGCGGCGACCTTATCGTTGAACACCACCGCGGCTTCCACGGTGTAATTGATCGAACGGGCGATCAGATGCAGGTTGTGATCGGCATAAACCCGCAAGGCCAGCACCCCCAGCAGGGTCAACGAAACACTGGCCATGGCCACGCCCACCAGGGCGACGATCAAATGTCCACGACCTATAACCGACCCCAGGGTCGGACGTATACGGGATTTGAATAGACTCATGGTGCCGCCGGCTTGCGACGCGACAGTTGCAGCACACTGGGATGGATGCGCACACCGCTGCGGGCGACTGAGTCTAGGTTGACCTCGAAGGATACTTGTTCATCGCCGACCCGCAGGCAGAACAGACTGCCGACGGTGCATTGATCGCCGCCTTCGCTGATGCTCACCACCGGGCGCCCTGTCAGCGAGGCGAATAATCGACTGCGTTCGTCGCTGGTCAGCTTGCCGATGTACACCGCGTCGCATTCACCGGCAATGGCCGGGTTGTCGGCCAAAAGCCGTTGCACGGTGACAGGCCGACCTGTGGCCTGGGTAGTGCCCTTGACCAGATCGTCGGTGTACTCGGTAGGGCCGACTACGCACAGACGCAATTGTTGAGGCTCAACAGGCCACCGGGCATAACTGAGGATCCCGAGCACCACCTGAGTGACTGATCTGGCGCGCTGGTCGGCCTTGCTTACGGCGGTTTCCGGCTGAGCGAAGGCAACGCCCGTCAACAAACAGAGAAAGCCGGCAAGCAGCGCTCTCTTGCAACCAATAACGCGCTCTGTCGTCCAGACAGCCACCTTCATGCAGGGATTCTCTTCGATCGCAACGAAATGATGCCGCAACGATAGCACAGCACCGAAACACCAGCGAGGCCACGTACGACGGCACCTCGGACAGATTCCGTCGTCTGCTCCCCCTTTTCAGTGACCCGGCTCGATCCCCTCTTCCAGCTCCAGCATCAGCCCGCTCAAGCGCTTGACCTTGCGCCGCACGGCCTCTTCGAATACGCCGGCACGAGGCTCAATCAGGGTGAACCAGTGTTTGGCCCGGGTTATGCCGGTATAGATCAGTTCCTTGGTGAGCACAGGGTTCAGGGCATCCGGCAGAATCAGCGCCGTATGGGCAAATTCCGAGCCCTGGGATTTGTGTACGGTCATGGCGTACACGGTGTCGACATCGTTCAGCCGACTTGGCAGAACGAAGCGCACACCACCCTGGCCATCGTTGCGCGGGAAGGCCACACGCAGCACTTGCCGTCCCGCCTCGGCCCCCTCACGCTCCGGCAGCTCGAGGGCAATGCCGATATCGCCGTTCATCAAACCCAGGCCATAGTCGTTGCGGGTCATCAGCACGGGCCGACCTTCGTACCATTGGTGGTCGCTGTCGATCAGCCGAGCCTTGAGCAGCGCGTCGGTCACTCGCTGATTCAAGCCTTCCACACCCCAAGGCCCTTTGCGTACCGCGCACAATAGCTGGAAGGCGTCGAAAGCTTGCAGGACCACACGAGCCCAATGGGTCCAGCCTGGATCGTCGAGCGGGCTGTCGAGCGGTGGCCGCTGACTGCGCAAAAGACTCAGGTAATGCCGATAACCTTGCGGCCCCTCGCCATGGCCTTCGAGCAGTAAACGCTCCAGCGCCCGGTCCTGCTCACCCTTGAGGGGCAGGGAAAATACGTCGCCATGGCTTCCAGCCGCCAGTAACTTGCGGGCTTCCTCGGGTTGCTGCCGGTTGACCCAACGGGCCAACTGGCCAATGCCGCTGCCCTCGCCGAAGCGCCGTGAGTGACGCAGCATCACCACTTGCTGAGCCAAGGGATGCGCTCCGTTGATGTCTTCGTGCAAATCGCTGCCACCAAGGTTTTCCCCGCTGACTGACTCCAGCCACTGGCATGTCTGCGGGCTGTACCAACCGGCTTCGGCATCGCGGCACAGATCGCCCAGGACGGCACCGGCCTCTACCGACGCCAGTTGATCCTTGTCACCGAGCAGTACCAGACGGGCATGGGCCGGCAATGCGTCGAGCAGATTGGCCATCATTTCCAGGTCGATCATCGAGGCTTCGTCCACCACTAATACATCCAGCGGCAAACGATTGCCGGCGTGGTGCCGGAAATGCCGGGTACCGGGACGACTGCCGAGCAAACGGTGCACGGTGGTCACATCCGACGGGATCTTCTCCCGCACCGTTTCAGCAACTTCCAGGGTTTGAACCTGTTGGCTGATGGACTCGGTCAATCGTGCGGCAGCTTTGCCAGTGGGTGCCGCGAGACGAATGCGCAGCGGTTTGCCGGCTTCCACCGCGGGCGCTTGTAGCAATGCGAGCAAGCGTACGACCGTAGTGGTCTTGCCGGTCCCCGGGCCGCCGGTGACGATGCTGAATGCGCTACGGGTAGCCAGGGCGCAAGCGAGCTTCTGCCAGTCGATCACTTCATCAGGCCTGGCAGGGCCGAACAGGCCGGTCAGGCGTTGGGGCAAATCACTCGGTGTCGTTTCGTGTGCAGCCAGGCGCTGACGCAGGGCGTTATCGATGCGCCGTTCGTAAGCCCAGTAGCGGCGCAGGTACAGGCGTTTTCCCGACAGCACCAACGGCCGATGCTGCGCGGCCTCGCGCCCGTCGACGGCCAGAGCCACCAAGCGGCTGGACGCCAGCACCTTGCACCAATGAGCCCCCTCCAGCGCCTCAAGCAATTGCGACGGCAGCAACATCGCGCCACTTTGCAGATCACCTTCCGGCGGCAGCGACAGAGCGAAGTCCGGCTCTTTCAGCGTTTCGAACAGATCCAGGCAAACATGGCCGTGGCCCAACTGGTGACTGGTCAACGCGGCGGCCAGCAGCACCAGCGGATCATCGTCGGGGGCGATTTCGTGGAGAAAGGCCACGAAGGCCTTGTCCAGCGCACGCAGCCAACCGCGTTCGACCCAGCGCGTGAGCAGTAGCAACAAGTCATCTGCGCGACTCAGGGGGGCCAGATCCGCCAGACTTTCGGCCGCCAATGGCGTGGGCAGCAAATCGGCGAAGGTGCGACTCATAGCAGTACTCCCTGTTCCCAGGCGGGTTCGGCCTTGGGCTCTGGCTTGCCCTGGAACAACCGGTCCAGACGCTCGATCAGCTCCCGTGGTGGACGGGCGAAGTACACGCCCTGGCTGGTCGCGCGAGTACCGCGAAGGAACAGGTACAACGCCCCACCGATATGCCGATCGTAATCGTAATCGACCAGCCGCGCCTTGAGCTGGCGATGCAAGGCGAGCAGGTACAACACATATTGCAGGTCGTAACGGTTGTCCAGAATCGACTGCTCCATGGCCTGCTCGGTATAGGCCGCGTCATCGACGCCCAGCCAGTTGGATTTGTAGTCGGCGACGTAATAACGACCGTCGTGCTCGAACGTCAGGTCGATGAAGCCTTTGAACATGCCATTGAGCAGCACCGGTTCGGCGGCCACCCTGGCCACGCCGTTGTGGGTGTATTGGCGCACCAGTTCATCGAGCTTGAGCACATCGACTTTGTGACTGGCGAACCAGAACTCCATCTCGACCCGGTACTGGGTCAGTTGCTCGAACACCACCGGTGCCTGCCCGCCGCCGACGTGCAGCGGGGATTTGAGCAAGTGCTGTAGCCAGTCACTCAATGTCGTGATCCAGCCTTCCCAGCCACGGCGATTGCAGCGGCGGGCGATGGCGTCTTCCACAGTTTGTGGTGCAGTGGCAAAACCTTCGTCACCGGCCCACTCGAGCAATCCATGGAGAAATGTGCCGGGGTTCGGCCCGCGAGGGAATCGATGGATATCCGCGCCGCCAGCAATCACTTCTCGCGGCGCTTGCGGATCGAGACGTTCGTCGTCAAAAAGCTTTTGGGCTTGCGGGCTCTCCGGGGCTTCGTCACTGCCCACGCTCAGACTGTCGCCAATACGCAAGGCGCTGTAGGAAGCGATCCACCAGTTTTCGCTGGCCTTGCGCTTGGGTATCAGCGGCGCAAGCAAGGTCGCTTCATTGCGCGGCGGATGGTAATGCTCGGCGCTCGCTTCAGGCATTTCACCGTAGTTCAGCGCCGGGCAGTTCTGCTGCAAATCCTCCAGCCATCGCCGCAACCCGGCCGACTCGGCCAATGGTGCACCACCGCCCAGCAGATAACCCAACGCTGAAAGGTGCAGCGTCGAGCCGTTGTTACTGCCGCGCTTGAGGTCCGTCACTCCGAGCCAGCAAGCATGTTGTGCCCGGGTCAGGGCGACATAGAGCAGCCGAAGATCCTCGGCCAAGCGCTCATCATCGGCTTGGGCGATCAACTTCGGCGTCGGCTTCAAGCTCACCTGAGCCTTGCCCGTCGCGTCGTGGTAATACAACGGCAAACGGCTGCCATCCACCGGTTTTGCCGAGCAGATGAATGGCAGAAACACCAACGGATATTCAAGCCCTTTGGATTTATGGATGGTCACAACCTTGACCAGTTGCTCGTCGCTTTCCAGGCGCAGGATCTGTTCTTCGCCAGCCTGACCGGACAATGCCAGATGCTCGGACAAGTGACGGATCAAGGCTTGCTCGCCATCAAGCTCGGCGGCGGCCTGCTGTAGCAACTCGGACAGGTGCAGCAGGTTGTTCAGCACCCGCTCGCCATCGTTGCGCGCGATCAACGCCTGGGGCAGTTGGAAGTCGTGCAGCAAACGTCGCAGCATTGGCAGCACGCCCTGTTTGCGCCAGAGCTCGCGATAACCGCGGAACTGCATGACCCGCGCTTCCCACGCCAGTTCGTCCTGATTCAGCCGCTCCAGCTCAGCCAGCGAAAGGTTCAGCGTGATGCAGGCCAGCGCGGCGCGGAGGGGACGCTCGACATCCGGTTCGGCACAGGCCTTGAGCCAGGTCAGCAGGTCATGGGCTTCCTGCGCGGCAAACACGGAGTCCTTGTCTGACAGGTAAACACTGCGCACGCCGCGGGCCGAAAGTTCGCCACGCACGGCCTGGGCCTCTTTGCCGTCGCGCACCAGAATTGCAATATCCGATGGCAGTAGACCTTTGAAGTCCTTACCGTCCTGGATGAAGCCAGCACAGCCTTGCTGACCGCCATTGAGCAGCGCGGTGATTTCACTGGCGCAGGCGGCGGCCAATTGTTGCCGATACACCGCGCCAGACAGTGGCTGATCGGCGGACAGGTGCCAGATGTTCAGGGCCGGTACAGCCTGACCATCAATCTGCAGGACTTCTTTGCGTCCCTGGGATTCGACGGGCAGGAACGGTACCGGGTTCTCTCCATTTTTCTCACGAAACAGGAATGCTCCGCGCCCCTGCTCACGAGATTCGGCGCGCTCGAACACATGGTTTACCGCACTGACCATGCCATGACTGGAACGGAAGTTGGTGCCCAGGGTATGCAGGCGGCCAGTGGTGGCCTGGCGAGCGCGCAGGTAGGTATAGATGTCGGCTCCGCGGAAGGCATAGATCGCCTGCTTCGGGTCGCCGATCAGAAACAGACCGGTTTCAGGATTGTTATCTTCGATGCGATAAATGCTCTCGAAGATTCGGTACTGCACCGGGTCGGTGTCCTGGAACTCGTCGATCAACGCGACCGGGAACTGCTCGCGGATCAGCGTTGCCAGGCGCTCACCGCCTTCGGACTGCAAAGCCGCATCGAGACGCAGCAACATGTCATCGAAGCCCATTTCCGCGCGGCGACGCTTTTCTTCCTCGAACCGCGCACCGACCCAGTGAGCGGCGTGTTGCAACACAGCGGCATCGGGAGTCGGCAAACCATCGAGACTGGTCTTGAGACCGGCCATCGCATCGAGACCGGGATGACGGGGGGCTTCCCCCTTCCAGGCTTCAGTCATGCCATCGGGAGTCAGACGAGTGAAGCCGGTGCCAATGTCCAGTTGCTCGAGAGACTCATCCTCGGCCCAGGCCCGGAGCTTTTCGAACCAGGGTTCGAAGTAGCGCGGCTGCATCTTGCGGCCATCGACGCTCTTGCTTGCGACACCCTGGTGACAGATGGCAAGCAACTCATCCGCCCATTGGCGCCAGGGCATCTTGAGATCGAGCAAAGCGGCCCGTCGTTCCTGCAGGCACTCGGCAATCAACTCGGCAGGCTCTTTACCTTCAACACTGTCACGCTCGCTGGCGAACAACCCACGCACTCGTGGTAGCAACGCCGCAGGGCCGCCCCAATTGCCGCGAACCCAGTTCAGTGCATCACCTTGCATTGGATAACAGAACAGTCGCCAGTAGTCGCGCAGGACTTCGCCGAGCAAATCACTATGATCGGTTTCCAGGGTCTGGGTGAACAGACTTCCACTGTCGAACGCATGTTCGCGCAACATGCGCTGGCACCAACTGTGGATGGTCGATACCGCCGCTTCATCCATCCACTGGGCGGCGATGTCCAGGCGGTTTGCACAGCCGGACCACTGCTCGGGGAAGTACTGCTCGCGCAATTCAGCAATGAGGCCATCCGGTGCCGGTGTCTCATCGCGGAAAAACCGTGCGGCTTCAGCCAGCCGGGTACGAATACGTTCGCGCAGCTCTTTGGTCGCGGCATCGGTGAAGGTCACCACCAGGATTTGCGGCGGCAGCAATTCACGGCCAAAACCACTCGATTCGCCGCCGTGGCCAAGGACCAGACGCAAGTACAGCGCAGAAATAGTGAAGGTCTTGCCGGTCCCGGCGCTGGCTTCGATCAGTTGGCTACCACGCAGGGGGAATGCCAGGGCCAGCGGTGTTTTCGTGGTCATGCGCGCGCCTCCTCGCTGGTCAATGAACGCCAAGGGGCTTCAAGCAGAGGCCGATACAAAGCGTCGCACCAATCGGGGAAGGTTTCATCGGCAATCAGAGCATCGTAGTCGGCGAATTGCCGAGCGAGTGCCGGGCTTTCGCGGCGCTCGCCGTCAGTGGTCTGGCCGTCGCCTTCATAGGTCTTGCGGGCAGCGGCGTCAGCTTTGGCCGGGTCGGTTTGAGCGAGCCAGGCGAACGCTGTTTTTACTGCAATCGGCAGCGGCTGGCGCATGCCCGTTTGCCAAGCCAACAACAGGTCACCCAGAACCCGGGATGCTGCGGCCTCCTCCATCGGACCGAGCAACAAACTGTCGTCGCTGGCCACCAACGCAGTGGTCATCGGCATGCCGCTGGCACAGGCAACCAGGTGATTGACCCAAGGTCGCGTCAGGCGATGCCATTTGCGGGCCTTGATCGAACCGATGCTGTTGGGAATCGTAGTCACCGACAACAACCCGCCATCTGCGCGTTGATGCAGGCCACTGAGCCAGCCTTCCAGACGCAATCCTTGTAGTTCCACACTCACCGGCAACGCGCTGGTGAGCGGGGTCGGCCATAACGCCAGAAGCTGCTGATAGCGCAGCAGCAGATCCGGCAGTGGCTCGATCAACTCTCGCTGAAGACATTCGCCAAAACCGGCCATGGGCAAGAGCCCGCTGTTTTGCAGGCGTTTTGCCTGCGCCTCCAATACCTGATCGGTTTGGTCCGGTTGCCCCAGTGCCGCTTCAAGCAAGCTGTCGCTGAGGCTATAGCGTTGCAGCGCGTCGAGTACAAATGGCTCTTCATCAGCCAAAGGCACTTCTGCAGCCTCGAAGAACACTTTGAGCCGGTGACTGAAGAAATGTCGTACAGGGTTGCGCAGAAAATCCTGCAGCTGACCCAGGCTCAGCGGCTCGTCCTGGACGTAGGGTTCAAGCACTTCGATATCAGTCGCCAGATCACTGGCTTGATGTAGAACCTGCCACTCGCTGGCGTAGCTGAATAGATCATCGCCTTCATGAAAGTAGCGAGCGCTGAAAGGTTGCAGAGGGTGTTCCTGAGTCATGGACTCAAGCAGGTCATCATTATCATCGTGCAGTCGCCAGCCGCTGCCGAGATGATCACGCAACTGCCCTATCAACACCGAAGCAGGGCGCTCGCTGTTGTCCCGAATACTGCGGCCGACCCAACTGATATAGAGTTGGTCGCGTGCCGACAACAATGCTTCCAGCAACAGATAGCGATCATCTTCACGTCGGGAGCGATCACCGGGGCGGTAGTCACTGCCCATCAGGTCGAAATCCAGCGGCGGTTGCGCGCGAGGGTAATCGCCGTCATTCATGCCAAGCAGACAGACCAGTTTGAAGGGAATTGCTCGCATGGGCATCAAGGTACAGAAGTTAACGGCCCCGGCAAGGAAGCGCTGAGACAGGCGACCTTGGTCGAGACCCGCCAGCCAGGCTTCACGAACTACGGTCAACGGTAATTCGTCGTGCAAACCTACGGACTCGCAGGTCTCAAGCCAGGTCTCACGCAGCTCTTCGAGTTGGGCCAACAAATAGTCGTCATGCTCGTTGCTGGCCAGGAAGAATAACTGCACCAAAGCTTGCAACCGCGAGCCCCATTGTTTGGGCGCTGCAGGTTGAGTGAGTTCCTGGTGAGCAACTTCCAATGTATCCAACAACGCCACCAAAGGGCCTATGAGCGCGGCATCCAGACCACCAATTTCGTCGTAGGGTTCAATCCCCTCGCAGGCACTGGCGCTGCCCACGGCATAACCCAGCAACATCCGTCGCAGACCGAAACGCCAGCTGTTTTGCTCCAGTTCTTCAGGCAGCCCCAGGCCCGCACGCTGCTCGGCGTTCATCCCCCAGCGAATGCCTGCGCCTTCGATCCAGCGATGCAAGGTCGGCAGATCTCGTTCCTCTACGCCAAACCGGGCGCGTAATGCGGGAACGTCGAGCAGATCCAGGATCTCGCTGACAGGGAAACGACTGTCGGGAAGTTTGAGCAGGTGTTCGACAGCAATCAGTAGCGGATCCCGGCCGCGCTGGCCTTGATCCGCAAGTGTGAAAGGAATGAAGCGTGGATCAAAGCGATCGATCTGACCAAAAACAGCACGGATATGCGGGGCATAACTGTCGATGTCCGGGACCATCACGATTACGTCGCGAGGCCTGAGGTCTGTGTCAGCACTGAATCGTGCGAGCAACTGATCGTGGAGTATTTCCACTTCGCGTTGAGCGCTATGGGCGATGTGAAAACGGATCGATTCGTCTTTTTTCAGATCGACAGCAGCCCAACGCTCGCAAGTCTCGTTCAAGGGACGCAATTCCAGGATATCGTCCTGCAATTGATTGAGCATGTTCCGTGGCTGGCTTTCGCTGAAAAGATCGATGCGCCCGTCGCGAAATGCCGAGCGATAGCTATTGGGATCGTCGTAGCTGTCGAGCAGATTAATGTAGTCCCGCCCCTGCTTGCCCCACGCGGCCAGTAGCGGATGGGCATGCTGATGGAGCGTTTGCGCGTCGAGCACGACCGGCATGCCGCTCTTGCGAGCCTGGCGCTTGTACTGATGTCGCAACAGATCTTTATCAGCGACGATGTCCGCCCAATGGTGACGACATGGGTTGTGTACGCACAGTAAGACCTGGCTGAATCGAGCAAGCCCGGCAAGCGCTTCCAGGGCCTGAGCAGGCAGTGAAGAAATCCCGAAAACGATCACCCGCGAAGGCAATCCACTCGGCGCTACGTCGAGGCTATTGATGCGCTCGATAAAGCGTTGGTGGACGCCTGCGCGGCTTTGCGCCATGCCTTGTTCACCGACATCCAGCAACAGCGCACGCCACAGCTCCGCCTGCCAACAGTTGGCCGGGGTCAGGGCTTTGGCCTCGCCCCTACCATTTCGTAACTGATGACGACCTTCTGCCCAGTCTTCGAGCCAATCGGCACGGTAGACCTGATATTGGTCGAACAGATCCGCCAGTCGCTCCGCCAGTTGATAGCGTTTACGTAAGTCGGTGTCATGGGTAAGAAAGCGCTGCAGAGGTTCGAAGTGCGGCTGGTTGATTAACTGTGGCAACAGACGCATCAGACGCCAGGTCAGCGGGGCTTTATCGAGCAGGGATTTGACCGGGATCTCGTCACGTCCCAGTACCATGCGATAAAGCTGCCACATGAAGCTGCCCGGTAACTGCACATCGATGGCAGCGGCGATTCCGCAGCCGCCCATGTCGTCATCTTCGGGGTCTTCGGCCAGTGCCAGCTTCAGCCATTGGGCGATGCCGTTGCTCTGTACCAGGGCGACTTCATTTTCCAAGGGAGCCAGCGGGTAGCGCCGCATCCAGCTGACCACCAGGCTGCGCAACTCGTCCAGACGGTTGCCGTGAACCACCATAAAACCAGCACTGAGAGACGTAGCGTCCGGCATAAAGGCTTCCTTGGGAAAATACAAAAGCTAGGGCCGAACCTTAGCACTGTCATCAGACTGTGACAGCCGGGAGCGGTCCGATAATGCTGTACGAACTTTCCTGCGGGCAAAACAAAACCCCTACCTGCATACGCAGATAGGGGTTTCGGAATTTAATCTTGACGATGACCTACTCTCACATGGGGAAACCCCACACTACCAT
>NZ_JBNNVP010000026.1:0-97588 GCF_050280605.1 Pseudomonas sp. NPDC089918
TTTGACGAAGAGGTCTGGCCGATTCTCGCCGAGCGAGTGCCGGCGTTCGAGGCGATCAAAGTGGTCAACTCCTGGGCAGGGCACTACGACTTCTGAAGACTCCGAACCTTGGCAAGAAATCCTTGACTGAAATCAAGGACGTTCTGGCCTCCCGCGGTCTGTCCCTCGGCATGCGCCTCGACAACTGGCCGCCTGCAAGTCTTAAGAAGGACGACAAGGCGACTGCCTGATCGTCGTAATCACCGAACGTTGTGTTTGGTAAGGAATGAACCATGCGTCATCGTAAAAGTGGTCGTCACCTGAGCCGCACCAGCTCGCACCGCAAGGCCATGTTTCAAAACATGGCGGTGTCGCTGTTCGAGCACGAGCTGATCAAAACTACACTGCCAAAAGCCAAAGAACTGCGTCGCGTTGCTGAGCCGCTGATCACTTTGGCCAAGACAGACAGTCTGGCTAACCGCCGTCTGGCTTTCGACCGTACTCGTTCGAAAGCTATCGTTGGTAAGCTCTTCAACGACTTGGGCAAGCGTTACGCTACCCGTGAGGGCGGCTACCTGCGCATCCTCAAGTGCGGCTTCCGCACTGGCGACAACGCGCCTATGGCGTACGTCGAGTTGGTTGATCGTCCTGTCGGCGGTGAAGCTGTATCCGCTGAGTAAGACGTCAGTCTGAAACAAAGAACCGGGCCTAGCGCCCGGTTTTTTGTGCGTGTAAGAAACGCGCTGTTTGTACAAGCTTCTTTGCGGTTCATGCCTTCAGTATATGAGCGGGATTGTTGGTAGTATTTTTCTATTGATGTCTGCAAATTAATGAATTTGTAGGTGTCATGATTGATGGTCAATACTCCCTCCCACGCCGATTAGCCGGCAGTTCCAAAACTGACAGAGGATGAGATCGCATGAGCCAAAACAAAACGCTTACGACCGCCAGTGGCGCTCCTGTCGCCGACAACCAGAATTCCCGCTCCGCCGGCCCTCGTGGCCCTTTGCTGCTCGACGATTTCCACCTGATCGAGAAGCTTGCTCATTTCAACCGTGAAAACATCCCTGAGCGTCGTGTACACGCCAAAGGTTCGGGTGCTTACGGTACGTTCACCGTGACTCGCGACATCACCGAGTACACCAGTGCCAAGCTGTTTGAGTCCGTCGGCAAACAAACCCCGACATTCTTGCGATTCTCCACTGTGGGCGGCGAACGCGGTTCGGCTGATACCGAGCGTGATCCACGCGGTTTTGCCCTGAAGTTCTACACAGAAGAAGGCAACTGGGACATCGTCGGTAACAACACACCGGTGTTCTTCATTCGCGACCCGCTGAAATTCCCTGACTTTATTCACACCCAAAAGCGCCTGCCGCAAAGCAACCTGAAAAGTGCGCAGGCGATGTGGGATTTCTGGTCGCACTCGCCTGAGGCGTTGCACCAGATCACCATTTTGTTCTCGGACCGCGGCATCCCTGATGGCTATCGCCACATGCATGGCTTCGGCAGTCACACCTACAGCCTGATCAACGCCAATGGCGAACGTCACTGGGTGAAGTGGCACTACAAAACCAGGCAGGGGATCAAGAACCTCGCTCCGGCAGAAGCAGCACGCCTGGCGGGTACTGATCCGGATTACGCGCAACGTGATCTGTTCGGCGCCATTGAGCGCGGTGATTTCCCGAAATGGAGTGTCAATATCCAGATCATGACCGAGGCCCAAGCCGAGGCTCATTACGAGAACCCGTTCGACGTGACCAAGACCTGGTCGCAGAAAGAGTTCCCATTGATCGAGGTGGGTGAGCTTGAACTCAACCGCAATCCGCTGAACTACTTCGCTGAAGTCGAGCAGGCGGCGTTCGGCCCGAGCAACATGGTTCCGGGTGTCGGTCTGTCGCCTGACCGCATGCTGCAAGGTCGCGTGTTCGCTTACGCTGACGCTCACCGCTACCGTGTGGGGACCAATCACCAGCAACTGCCGGTGAATGCGCCTCGCAGTCCGGTCAACACTTACCAGCGCGACGGCTCCATGGCGTTTGGCGCCAATGGCGGCGCAGCGCCGAACTACGAGCCGAACAGTTACGTAGAATCACCGAAACAGGCACCGCGCTACGCGGAACCCGCTTTGGTCTTGAGTGGCGCGGCTGATCGTTACGATCATCGCGAAGATACCGACTACTACAGCCACGCTGGTGCGCTGTTCCGCCTGATGAGCGATGAGCAGAAAACGCTGCTGATCAGCAACATTGCCGGCGCAATGGCTGGTGTTTCCAGCGATGTGGTTGATCGCCAATTGCAGCATTTCTTCAAGGCCGACCCGGCGTATGGAGAAGCAATCGCAAAGGCACTCAACGTACAGCTTAGCTAAGTCTAAACGATAAGCAGAACCGCCCTCATTTGGGCGGTTTTTGCGTTATTTAAGCTGCTTTTCTAAGAATATCTTCGCTTTTATAGCGTCGGGCGAGTGACCTTCCGGTCAGGTTGGTTCAAACTACAGACTTTCAAGCAGGGAGATGTAGGGCGATGCAGGGTCACCCAGACGTAATCGATTACCTCAACACGTTGCTGACAGGCGAACTGGCAGCCCGTGATCAATATTTCGTCCATTCGCGGATGTATGAGGACTGGGGTTTCACCAAGCTCTACGAACGTATCAACCACGAGATGGAAGAAGAAGCCGGGCACGCTGATGCCCTGATGCGTCGAATTCTGATGCTCGAAGGCACGCCTCGCATGCGTCCGGACGACCTTGATGTTGGCACCACTGTGCCGGACATGCTCGCCGCTGACCTGCGCCTGGAATACAAAGTCCGCGCCGCGCTCTGCAAGGGCATTGAACTCTGCGAGCAGCACAAGGACTATGTCAGCCGCGAGATGCTGCGGGTTCAATTGCATGACACTGAAGAAGACCACACCTACTGGCTTGAAAAGCAGATGGGTCTGATCAAGTTGATCGGTCTCGAGAACTACCTGCAATCTCACGCCTGATTGCACCAATAAAAAAGCCCCTGTCACTGAGAAAGTGACAGGGGCTTTTTTTGGAGTCGGATTCAGGCCCGATCACGCTCCAGCAGTGGCTTGAGGTAGAAGCCGGTATGCGACTGCTTCATCTCGGACACTTCTTCAGGCGTTCCGACGGCAATGATCTGCCCACCCTTGGAACCGCCCTCCGGCCCCAGGTCCACTAACCAGTCGGCGGTCTTGATCACGTCCAGGTTGTGCTCGATCACTACCACGGTATTGCCGTGGTCGCGCAGACGATGCAACACGTCGAGCAGTTGCTGGATATCCGCAAAGTGCAGGCCGGTGGTCGGCTCATCGAGGATGTACAGGGTCTTGCCAGTATCACGCTTGGATAGCTCACGAGACAGTTTCACCCGCTGGGCTTCACCGCCGGACAGCGTCGTCGCCGATTGCCCCAGCTTGATGTAGGAAAGGCCTACGTCCATCAACGTCTGAAGCTTGCGCGCCAAGGCTGGAACCGCGTCGAAGAACACCCGGGCTTCCTCGATGGTCATCTCGAGGGTTTCGTGGATGCTCTTGCCCTTGTACTTGATCTCCAGCGTCTCGCGGTTGTAGCGCTTGCTCTTGCAGACGTCGCACGGGACATAGATGTCCGGCAGGAAGTGCATTTCCACCTTGATCAGGCCATCGCCCTGACAGGCTTCGCAGCGTCCGCCCTTCACGTTGAAGGAGAAACGCCCCGGCCCGTAACCGCGGGAGCGCGATTCCGGCACGCCGGCGAACAACTCGCGAATCGGCGTGAACAGCCCGGTATAGGTTGCGGGGTTGGAGCGTGGCGTGCGACCGATCGGGCTCTGGTCGATGTCCACAACCTTGTCCAGATGTTCCAGGCCTTTAATGCTGTCGTGAGCAGCCGCTTCCAGGGTCGTTGCCCCATTAAGTGCGGTAGCGCTCAAAGGAAACAGTGTGTTGTTGATCAGCGTTGACTTGCCTGAACCGGAAACACCCGTCACGCAGGTCAACAGGCCGATCGGAATCTCCAGATCGACATTGCGCAAATTGTTGCCGCGAGCGCCCTTGAGGGCCAGCGACAACTTCTTGTTACGCGGCGTGCGTTTGGCTGGCACTGCGATCTTTACTCGCCCCGACAAGTACTTGCCGGTCAGCGAATCAGGGTGAGCCATGACCTCGGCCGGCGTACCTTCGGCGACGATATGCCCACCGTGTACACCCGCGCCCGGGCCGATATCCACCACATAGTCGGCCAGGCGAATCGCGTCCTCGTCGTGCTCGACCACGATCACCGTGTTGCCGATGTCTCGAAGATGTTTGAGGGTGCCCAGCAATCGGTCATTGTCCCGTTGATGCAGACCGATCGATGGTTCATCGAGAATGTACAGAACCCCCACCAAACCGGCGCCAATCTGACTGGCCAGACGGATCCGCTGGGCTTCGCCGCCGGACAGAGTGTCGGCACTGCGATCCAGTGACAGATAGTCCAGGCCAACGTTGACCAGGAACTGCAGGCGTTCGCGGATTTCCTTGAGAATCTTGTCGGCAATCTCGCCACGGCGACCTGTCAGTTTCAGTACGCCGAAATATTCACACGCGTCGCCAATCGGCAGATTGGTTACAGCCGGCAAGGTCTTCTCGCCAACCCACACGTGCCGCGCCTCGCGACGCAGACGGGTGCCACGGCAATCGGGACAGGGCTGGGTGCTGAGGAATTTGGCCAGTTCTTCACGGACCGAAGCCGATTCGGTTTCGCGGTAGCGGCGTTCCAGGTTTGGCACGATGCCTTCGAACGGGTGCGAACGTTTGACGATGTCGCCACGGTCGTTCAGGTATTTGAAGTCGACGTTCTGCGAGCCACTGCCATGCAGGATGAATTTCTGCTGATCGGCCGGCAGGTCGTTGAACGGCACTTCAAGGCTGAACTTGTAGTGGGCGGCCAGCGAACCAAGCATCTGGAAGTAATAGACGTTGCGCCTGTCCCAGCCGCGAATCGCACCTTCGGCCAGGGTTAGTTCACCGTTCACCAGTCGTTTGGTGTCGAAGAACTGTTTAACCCCCAGGCCATCGCAGGTCGGGCAGGCGCCGGCCGGGTTGTTGAAGGAAAACAGCTTGGGTTCCAGCTCGCTGATGGCGTGGCCGCAGATCGGGCAGGCAAAGCGCGCGGAGAAGATGATTTCTTCGCCGGGCTCGTCATCCATTGGCGCCACAAGAGCGATACCGTCTGCCAGTTTCAGCGCGGTCTCGAACGATTCGGCCAGGCGTTGTTGCAGATCAGCGCGGACCTTGAAGCGGTCGACCACGACGTCGATCGAATGCTTCTTCTGTTTATCCAGCTTCGGCAGCTCGTCCAGCTCGCACAATCTGCCGTTGACCCGGGCTCGTACAAAACCCTGGGCGCGCAGTTCTTCGAAGACCGAAAGATGTTCGCCTTTGCGCTCACGGATCACCGGGGCCAGCAGCATCAGTTTGCTGCCCTCCGGTTGTGCCAGCACCAGGTCGACCATCTGGCTGACGGTCTGGGCTTCCAGCGGAATGTCGTGATCCGGGCAGCGCGGAATACCGACGCGAGCGTAGAGCAGGCGCAGGTAGTCGTAGATTTCGGTAATGGTGCCAACCGTCGAGCGCGGGTTGTGCGAGGTCGACTTCTGTTCGATGGAGATCGCTGGCGACAGACCTTCAATGGTGTCGACGTCAGGTTTTTCCATCATCGACAGGAATTGCCGGGCGTAAGCCGACAGCGATTCGACATAACGGCGCTGACCTTCGGCGTACAGCGTGTCGAAGGCCAGGGACGACTTGCCGGATCCGGACAGGCCGGTGATGACGATCAGTTTGTCCCGTGGCAGGGTCAGGTCGATGTTCTTCAGGTTGTGGGTTCGGGCCCCACGAATCAGGATCTTGTCCAAAGTGGCCTCGCTCGGCGGGCGTCGAAAACGTAGGAGTATACGGCCAAATACTGGATGGATGCACACTATCGAATGCGGGGCGCGCAGCCTTGCATGAAGACTGTGTCATCTATACGCGTCATAGCGTCGCGATATACCCCGTCAATCGATGGGACTGGTAGAATCGCCGCCGGTTCACATGAGGTTTTTCCATGCACGATCCCCACAGCGAACGCATGAGTGGCAGTGAGACCCGCGCAGCAAGCGGGCTGGCCCTGGTGTTCGCCTTCCGTATGCTTGGCATGTTCATGGTGTTGCCGGTACTGGCGACCTATGGGATGGACCTGGCAGGAGCGACCCCGGCCCTCATCGGGTTGGCGATTGGCGCTTACGGCCTGACCCAGGCGATCTTTCAGATTCCTTTTGGCTTCATTTCCGACCGCATCGGTCGTCGTCCGGTGATTTACCTGGGGCTGATCATCTTCGCCCTGGGCAGCGTGCTGGCGGCCAGTGCCGATTCGATCTGGGGCGTTATCGCCGGACGCATCCTGCAAGGCGCCGGGGCGATTTCCGCGGCGGTGATGGCGTTGCTGTCAGACCTGACCCGGGAACAGCATCGGACCAAAGCCATGGCCATGATCGGCATGACGATCGGTCTGTCGTTCGCTGTCGCCATGGTTGTAGGACCATTGCTGACCCGCGTCTTCGGCCTGTCCGGGTTGTTCTTCGCCACCGGTGGCATGGCGCTGGTCGGCATCGTCATCGTGATGTTCATGGTGCCGCGTGCAACCGGGCCGTTGCAGCACCGTGAATCCGGCGTCGCGCGCCAGGCGCTGATACCGACACTCAAGCATCCGGACCTGCTGCGCCTGGACCTGGGTATTTTTGTGTTGCATGCGATGTTGATGTCGAGCTTCGTTGCATTGCCCCTGGCCCTGGTCGAAAAAGCCGGACTGCCCAAAGAGCAGCATTGGTGGGTGTACCTGACCGCGTTGCTGATTTCCTTCTTCGCCATGATCCCGTTCATTATCTACGGCGAGAAGCGACGCAAAATGAAACGAGTTTTGCTCGGTGCCGTCGTGACGCTGATGCTCACTGAGCTATTCTTCTGGCAGTTCGGCGACAGCTTGCGGGCTCTGGTGATTGGTACGGTGGTGTTCTTCACCGCGTTCAATCTGCTGGAAGCCTCCTTGCCCTCGCTGATCAGCAAGGTTTCACCGGCAGGCGGCAAGGGCACAGCGATGGGGGTTTATTCCACCAGTCAGTTCCTCGGTTCGGCACTGGGCGGGATCCTCGGCGGCTGGATGTTCCAGCACGGCGGTTTGTCGGTTGTATTCCTCGGATGCGCCGGCCTGGCTGCCCTCTGGCTGGCCTTTGCTGTTACCATGCGCGAACCACCTTACGTCACGAGCCTGCGCTTGCCGTTGTCGCCCGAGGCGATCCGCGAAGCGGGTCTGGTCGAGCGCCTGAAGGCCGTCGTAGGGGTAACAGATGCAGTGATCGTCGAAGATGAAGCGGCGATTTACATCAAATTGGACACAGAACTATTGGATCGCACCACCCTTGAGCGCCTGGTGAACAACCCGGCCGGGGCAGCGTGCGTAGCCTAGGAGAACGTTATGGCCCGTGGGGTTAACAAAGTCATATTGGTCGGCACTTGCGGCCAGGATCCCGAAGTTCGCTACTTGCCTAACGGTAACGCGGTGACCAACCTGAGTCTGGCGACCAGCGAACAATGGACCGACAAGCAAACCGGTCAGAAGGTCGAGAAGACCGAATGGCACCGTGTTTCGATGTTCGGCAAGGTTGCCGAAATTGCCGGCGAATACCTGCGCAAAGGTTCGCAGGTATACATCGAAGGCAAGCTGCAGACCCGCGAGTGGGAAAAAGACGGTATCAAGCGTTACACCACTGAAATCGTGGTCGACATGCAAGGCACCATGCAACTGCTGGGCGGCCGTCCACAGCAGGGCGACCAACAAGGCGGGGGCAATAACTACCAGCAGTCCGCCCCGGCTCCACGCCAACAGGCTCCGCGTCCGCAGCAGTCGGCACCGCAACAGTCGCGTCCGGCTCCACAGCAGCAGGCCGCTCCTCAGCCGGCTCCGGATTTCGACAGCTTTGATGACGATATCCCGTTCTAAAAAAGCAGCTATCCAGTCAGTAATAAAAAAAAGCGAAGCCAGTGATCTGGCTTCGCTTTTTTGTGGGCGCTGTTAACTGAATAAAGTGGCCACATTGGCCCGTGCCGAGTGCAGTTTCTTGTAGCTGTCGATCAACCGCAGGTGCCTGTCGAGCCCCTCCAGTTTCATGCTGGTCGGCGTCAAGCCATGGAAACGCACGCTGCCGTCTACCGATCCGATTGCTGCATCCGTCCGCTCGTTGCCAAACATCCGGCGGAAATTGGCCTCGTAGTCTTCCAGTTCCAGGTCTTCGTCCAGCTTCATCTCCAGCACCACATTGACGGCCTGGTAGAACAAGCCACGCTCAACCGTGTTGTCGTTGTACTGCAGGAACATTTCCACCGCCTCTTTCGCCTCTTCGAATTGCTGCAAGGCGAGATAAATCAGCAGCTTCAACTCCAGGATCGTCAGCTGACCCCAAGCCGTATTGTCGTCGAATTCGATGCCGATCAAGGAGGTGATGTCGGTGTAGTCATCCAGCTCACTTTCCACCAGACGCTCAATCAGCGCTTTCAGTTCGTCTTCGTCCAGGCGATGCAGGTTCAGGATGTCGGTGCGGAAGAACAGCGCTTTGTTGGTGTTATCCCAGATCAGATCGTCCGCGGGATAGATTTCCGAATAGTTCGGCACCAGGATGCGGCACGCCTTCGCGCCGATATGCTCGTAGACCGCCATGTACACTTCCTTGCCCATGCCTTCGAGAATGCCGAACAAGGTCGCGGCTTCCTCTGCGTTCGAGTTTTCACCCTGGCCGGAGAAGTCCCACTCCACGAATTCGTAATCCGATTTGGCACTGAAGAAGCGCCACGACACCACGCCGCTGGAGTCGATGAAGTGCTCGACGAAGTTGTTCGGCTCGGTCACCGCATGCCCTTCAAACGTCGGCTGAGGCAAGTCGTTGAGGCCTTCGAAGCTGCGGCCCTGCAGCAATTCGGTCAGGCTGCGTTCCAGCGCCACTTCCAGGCTCGGATGCGCGCCGAACGAGGCGAACACACCGCCGGTACGCGGGTTCATCAACGTGACGCACATCACCGGGAATTCACCTCCCAGGGACGCATCCTTCACCAACACGGGAAACCCTTGCGCTTCCAGCGCCTGAATACCGGCCAGTATCCCGGGGTACTTCGCCAGCACATCGGCCGGCACATCCGGCAGGGCAAATTCGCCTTCGATGATTTCGCGTTTTACCGCACGTTCGAAGATCTCCGACAGGCACTGCACCTGGGCTTCGGCCAGCGTGTTACCGGCACTCATGCCGTTGCTCAGGAACAGGTTTTCAATCAGGTTGGACGGGAAATACACCACCTCGCCGTCCGACTGGCGCACGTACGGCAGCGAGCAGATGCCGCGCTCTTCATTGCCCGAGTTGGTATCGATCAGATGGGAACCACGCAGTTCGCCGTCGCGGTTGTAAATCTTCAGGCAGTACTCGTCGAGAATTTCAGTTGGCAGCTCATCTTTACGGCCAGGCTTGAACCAGCGTTCGTCCGGGTAGTGCACAAACGCTGCGTTGGCGATGTCTTCGCCCCAGAACTGGTCGTTGTAGAAGAAGTTACAGTTGAGTCGCTCGATAAACTCGCCCAACGCCGACGCCAACGCGCCTTCCTTGGTTGCACCCTTACCGTTGGTAAAGCACATCGGCGAGTGCGCATCGCGGATGTGCAGCGACCACACATTGGGCACGATATTGCGCCACGAGGCGATTTCAATCTTCATGCCCAGGTCCGCCAGAATGGCCGACATATTGGCGATGGTTTGCTCCAGCGGCAGATCCTTGCCCGCGATATAAGTGCTCGCCTCTGAACTGGACGCAGGCATTAGCAACGCCTGGGCATCGGCGTCGAGGTTTTCGACTTCCTCGATCACAAACTCAGGCCCGGCTTGCACCACTTTTTTCACGGTGCAACGGTCGATGGAACGCAGGATGCCCTGACGGTCCTTGTCGGAGATGTCCGCCGGCAACTCGACCTGGATTTTGAAAATCTGGTTGTAGCGGTTTTCCGGATCAACAATGTTGTTCTGCGACAGGCGGATGTTATCCGTGGGAATACTGCGAGTGTCGCAGTACAACTTCACGAAATAAGCCGCACACAACGCCGACGAAGCCAGGAAGTAATCGAACGGACCCGGTGCCGAGCCATCGCCCTTGTAGCGGATAGGTTGATCGGCCACCACCGTGAAGTCATCGAACTTGGCTTCAAGTCGAAGGTTGTCGAGAAAGTTGACCTTGATTTCCATGGGGGATTACCAGAATAACGGCTAAACGAATGGCCGCCATTATCCGGTATTTCAGCCGTAAGTCTTGCGGACATCGTACTTATGTCCACACCGGCGATGGATGGGTCAGTCGAGTATCAGGTGCGGCAAGAAGCGGCTCGAATCCTTGGTGATCAAACTGTTGTCTTCCCGCACACCAATACCGGCTGCCTGATCGCCAATGACCCAGGAACCCACCAGCGTAAAGCTGTCGCCAAACTTCGGCAGTGGGGCGAACTCCTGAAGGATAAATGGCGCGTCGGTGTAGGGCCCGTCCTCTTTCACGATCAGACCGTCAGCCGTTTGCAACTCGATGTTGGCGCCTTCCCGGGAGAAGAACGGTTTGCGCACCCAACCTTTGGGCACCGCTTTGCTCGGGTCGGCATCCAGGTGTGCCGCGAGCAGGTTAGGGTGACCTTTGTTGAACTCCCACAGCAGCGGCAGGATGCCCTTGTTGGAGATGATGGATTTCCAGGCCGGCTCGAAAAACTGGGTGTCGCTCTGGGCAATCGCTGCACCGAAGGGCTCGTGGAAGATGAACTCCCAGGCATGCAGCTTGAACAGGTGAGGAATCCAGCGATCTTCTAAATCGACGAAACGTCCTTCAGCGGTGAGGCCGATGTCTTCGATATCGATGTGTCGCGATTCGATGCCGACCTTTTCCGCGATCAGGCGCAAGTAGTCGGTGGTGCCTTTGTCTTCGACCGAGTCTTTCATCGAGGCGAAATAGAAGGGCTGTTTGAGCTGCAGCTGGGCAAAGGCCTGATGCAGCTTGGTGTCAATGCTGTTGAACTGGTCGGCATGCTTGGGCAGCAAGCCGCGTTCGATGCATTGCTCCAGCCAGCCCCATTGAAACGCCGCGGCCTCATACAGGCTGGTCGGCGTGTCGTAGTTGAGTTCCAGCAGCTTGGCGGGCCCACTGCCGTTGTAGGAGAAATCCATACGCCCATACAGGTGCGGGTGACCTTCGAGCCATGAAGTGCGAACCATGTCGAAGAATGGCGCGGGAATGCTCAGGCGCTCCAGCAGCTCCTCGCTCTGAACCACGCGGGCCACCAGGTCCATGCACATCTCATGGATCTCGGTGGTCGGGTCTTCGAGATCGTTCTCGATCTGTTTGAGCGTGAATTGGTAATACGCGCTCTCGTCCCAATAGGGTTCGTCGTCGATGGTATGGAACAGAAAACCAAGAGATTCGGCGGTCTGTTTCCAGTCATGACGCTCTGCGCAGAGGATCTTCTTCATGGTGCTCGTTCCTTAACTGCTAGATCGGCCAGCACTACTCGAACCGCCCCAGCCGCTGCGGGCGCTGGCTTTGCTGCCGAAGCCGCCACGGGAGGTGGATGAGGCAACGGACATCGGCTTGCTGCCGGAACGGATTGAGTCGGCGTAGCTGCTGCTGCCATACCTCGCCTGATTGGACTTGGTAAAGGTTGAGCCTTTGGAAATCCGCTGGTTGAGTGTCGAGGAGCCATAGTTGCCGCGATCATCGCGGTAGCGGTAGACCGGCTCGGAGAAGTAGCTGTTGCGGTTGCTGCTCAGCATGTTGCCGATCAGCAGGCCGGTCAGCAGGCTGGTGCCGGAGAACCCGGAGCCTCCACTGTTCGCTTCCGAGGCTGGTAATTGAGCCTTGGCTGCGTCCACTTGGGATTGTGTTACCTCGCCATCGGCAGTCAGTTCGAAACCACCCAGCTTGGGGATGAACTTGCCGGCGGAATCCTGTTGGCACCAGTCGGCGACAAAGTCGGCATCGCAATCGGCCTGGTTGTCGTAGACCGGCGCGATGCGGCGGTGCTCGGCCATGGCGCTCATGTAGGCGTCAGAGCAGACGTCCACCGGGAGCTTTTCATCGGCGCACTGCTGAACGGACTGGAAGTTGTATTTCTTCTGCACCGGGTAGGTTTTTTCCGCTTGCCCGCAGCCTGATATGGCCATGGCGACCGACGCGGCCAGCGAGAGCTGAACGTACTTGCTTCGTTTCATCGGGATCTCCGTGGCGCAATCAGTTCTGGGAAGGGGTCATGCAGGCGGCGTTCAACATGCCGACGCTGATGGCCACTGCCGCGACATAGATGCCCGCAGCGATTTCGCCTTTCTTAATCCGTTCAGAGGCGCCTTTAAGCACCAGGCTGGTCACAAGAAAAGCCAGCAGTTGTACGAAAGCGGCGATCACTGCCCAGACGACGAAGTCCAGAATGCTGATCGAGTAGGCGATCACATTGCTGGCCGGAATGGCGAAACCGATGATGGCGCCACCCAGTGCGATCGAGGCCGCAACGTTGCCAGAACGGATCAGTTCGAACTCTTTGTGCGGGGTGATTCGGGTGTAGATGAACTGGAACAGCGCGAACAATACGGCGGCACCGAGGATGTACAAAACAAACCCGAGCACGGCGGCTTTGTTCAGGGAGATGGAGAGCGCTTCAAGCATGGACTTCTTCCTTATTTAAAAAGTGTTCAGGTCAGTGGTGTACAACGAAATGCCCAGCGAAGTGCTCAAGCTGATGGTGCCTTCGGCGTCTTCTTCGACGGAAAACAGCAGGAATTCCCGGCGATCGGTCAGGCCGGTTTCGCGGGCGTACAGCATCGAACGGTGCTCGATGCTGTAGGACTCATCCGGGTTTTTCAGGTGTTCGCTCAGCGCCACCAGTTCCGTCTGGCCGTTCTCGGTGCCCCATTCGCGGGTGTATTCGACACCGTTGTGGGTGTAGGTCGGCAGGCCGATCAGGCTTTGAGGGCCGGCCAGTCGACGCAGCTCCGCTTCACTGTTGATGGTGACGTAACTGAGGTAGTTGAACAGGATCACCGACTCGACCTGTCCGGCAATGTCGCCGGTGGTGTGCACTTGCAGCCAGTAGTCTTCGTCGTTCATGTAATAGCGTGACAGCCAGGTCGACTGCCCGAGATCAACAGTGCCAGCACTCCAGATCTGTTGGGAGCCAGGGATGACCACATCGGTGTTGCCATCGAGCAACAATTTCAGGGTGGTGTCGAACATCACGCCCTTGCCCAATGCCAGGCCCAGCGGACCGATGGCGGGCAGGGTTTCGTTGGCTGTCCATTTCGATTCCGTATTCGCTTTCGGGGCCTCAAGCCCCATCAACTGTTTAAACCATCCCATTGGTGATTTCCTTGAGGCGAGAGGAGGCGATGTAGAAGAGTTCGCCGCCCTCAACGCGAGTGGTGCCGGGCGGGTTGATCCAAGGCTGCCGGGCGCCTTTGGCGCGGTAGCCGATGAGGGTCGCGTTGTGGTGTTCTTTCATCTGTGCATACAGATCGCCGAACGTGGCTTCAAAGGTCTCGGGCAGTTTCATCAGGTACTGGGTGGCGCCTTGACCCACGCATAGCAATTCATTGATGACCGCGGATGAGCCAGGATCCTGGGAGGCGCGTACCAACATCTCGATGGCCATGCTTGAGGTGCATTCCAGGCTGGGCGCGTAGGCGCTGGCAAGGGCGGCGATTTCGCTTTCATTGAAGTGGGCGACCACATGGCCGACAGGGCCCAGTTGATTGACTGCCAGCACGGTGGCCAGGGTCAGGTCGTCTGAATGGGTTCGCACCAGCACGCGTTCGGCACCGGGAACACCGGCCCGCAGCAACAGCGCGGCAGAGGACAGGCTTTCGCCTTTGATAAAGTCCGCTTTGCCCGGCATGGGATTTTCTTCGAGGTCGCAATCGCAAATGACGATCAGGTTGTCATTGGAGGTTTCGTCCTGCAGCAATAATTCAATGACCCGCTCGCTGGACGCGCCTTCCCAGCCGATGAGTACGGTATGGCCGACCTTGCCGGTGAAATCGCCTTTGCCTTTCATGCCTTTTCTCCATACATCGATGACACTGCTGGTGGTTTTGCCGATGGCTGCCGTCAGCAGCGCAATGCCACCGAGCATGACCCAGGTGGCCACGAAAATTCGTCCCGCGGCTGTCTGTGGCGCAAGATCGCCATAGCCGACGGTGAGCGTGGTGGTGAGATAGAAATAGGTAAACGTGGCGGGAGCGGTGAGGTGTTGTTCGCCCAGAAGCACCAGGCCGATATAGGCCGTGCTTATGTGTATACCCAGCGCAATGGCCAGGCCTGCCCAGCCGAACCGATGGAAGAAGGACGAGGCGTACGTGCGCAATAAAAGGAAAATCGACATTACATCCCTGACTCCGTGGGGGCTCATTCCTGGCGACGTAATCGCTCTGGCGTCTGAGTGCTCAAATGCGGTTACCGGGTGGCATTAAACCTGCTGCGCGGCGTAGATAACAGTACCTTGGCTGCAATAAATCCGGCGATCGCACCAAAGATATGTCCTTCAAAAGACATGCCCTGGCGAGGAAGGAAGCCAAAAATCAGGCCGCCATAGAGCAGGACCACGACACTGGCTGTTATCAGGTTGCTCCAGCTTCTTTGGAACCAGGCGCGCGACAGGAGGTACGCCCACAGCCCGAATACCCATCCGCTGGCACCGATGTGAACGCCTGCAAAACCGAACAGCCAGACCAGTGAGCCGCCCAGCAGAATAATGATAGCGCTGACGGCCATGAAGCGGCTGAGCCCTTCGACAATGACCAAAGTACCGAGGATCAAAAAGGCAATCAGGTTGGTGCTCAGGTGCGCAAAGGACCCATGCAAGAAAGGCGAGGTGATGATGCCGACCAGTCCCTGCCATGTTCTCGGGACCAGGCCGAAGGCAATAAGGCTGTAGCCGGTCGCCACATTGAGCAGTTGCAGCGCGACCATGAAGAGGGCCACGCCCGCGATTGTCTTGAAACCCTTCAGGGCATCCATCCGTGACCTCGACTCAACTCGACTCGACGAAAAATGAAACGCAATCCATTGTGGGAGCGAGCCTGCTCGCGAAGCGTTTTGTCAGGCAACATTGATGTCGACTGACACTACCTCTTCGCGAGCAGGCTCGCTCCCACAGGTTATGCATTCGGCACTTGAGTCGGTTACTCAGCCGATTTTTTCTTCAGGCGTTCCAGAATCGCATTGGCGCTGCCTTCGTTCGGCGTGATGCCGGCATCGCGCAGCTTGCGCTCCAGGTCGGTACCGGTCGACGCATCGGCCAGTTGGTCCTGGGCTTCCAGTTCCGCGGCGCGTTGCTGCTGCTTGGCTTGCAGGCGGTTCAGCGTACCGACGGCGGTTTCCAGCTTGCCGTTGGCGCCGCCACTGGCGATCGAAGCACTGACCTGGGCTTTCTGTACGCTTTCACGCGCCTTGGCCATGTCCACTTGCTGACGCAGGCTTTTGATGCGGTTTTCGGCCTTGGTGATGTCTTTGCGCATGTTGTCCGCGTAACCGCCGAATTCGGTGGCCTGCTTTTGCTCGACATCCAGTTCGTTGGTCAGGGTCGAAATGGCTTCGGCCACTTCCAGTGCCAGGTCTTCGCGGTTGGCCTGGATCGCGGCCAGGGCCTTGGATTCCAGATCCTTGATCTTGGCGTTGTACTCGCTGACGCGATCAGCCGACAGTTTGTGCTTGGCCATGATGGTGACCAGCTCACGCTTGGCGTTGGCCAGCGCACTGTCAGCATCGCGAATTTCCTGGTCGAGGATGCGCAGGGCCTGTTGGTCGACGATCGATTCGCCGACTTCGTTGGCACCGCCACGCAGCGCGGTGAACAATTTGCTCCAGATGGACTGAGTCATTGGATATTTCCTGTTCCCGAAAAATTAGATGAAGAAACGTTCAAAGGCTTCGCTGGCGCGCTGGACGTTGTCGACGAGGGTTTTGACCTCGGTCACGACGTTGGTCAGGCTGGAGTCGGAGCTGAGTGCGCCGAACATGTTGTAAACGATCTGCCCGTTGGGCATGGACTCGATACCGATCGAGGACAGCGGGAACATTTCCCGGCTGCGCAGAACGGCATCGTTGAATGCCGGTACGTCGTTGATGGACTCGACATCGACCAGAACGGTATCCACGATGACCTGATCGCCAACCACCGCGATGTAAATCGGCAAGCCACCGAAATCGTTCATTTCCAGCTTGATGCTGGACTCGGAACCTTGAACGAGGGAGAGGGTGATGTCGTTCGAAACCACTTCGTCGAGGGCCTGAAGGGCGCTGTAGAGGCGATCGATGTTCCAGTTATTACCTGCGCTCATGTAATTCTCCGACATGAATGAGCCAGCCAGAATCGGTTGGCGTAGCTGTTTCTCCATCTGCTTGAGCAGGCTTCGGTTTTCGGGAAGCACCCAAGTCTCGTGTTTCACATACCCGGCGGCACCCAAGCCCGCGCGCATCTGCTTCATGTAGAAGCTGGATGGTTTTTTCGCGGCCGGTTTCGAGCGCTCTCCCTTTTGGCTCGCTGAATCGGTAACAGATCCGGTAGGCGGATCTGATGGAGAGCTGCTTTTCATGATGCTGACCTCGTTGTGAAAAATCTCACGCGTGAGAAACACTACAGGCAATTTTTGCGGACCTCAATAGCTCACGCGTGAGATTTTTCGACTGTTGCACAGGCGTATGACAAAAGAAGGTTATGTGGGAGCGGGCTTGCTCGCGAAGGCGGCGAGACAGTCAACATTGATGTTGTCTGATACACCGCTTTCGCGAGCAAGCCCGCTCCCACAGGTTTCTCACTTAACCAACCAGGAAGTCGTCAGTGGACACCACGCTCGCATAAGCAAAACCCAGGGACGACATGAAGGCGGCGTGAACGTGGGCGGCCGGGACGGTGACGCCGTTGAATTCCAGGTCTCGGGTGGCACAGGCGTCGTGAATCACCGTGACGGTATAGCCCTGGTCGGCCGCGGCGCGGGTGATGCCGTCGATGCACATGTGGCTCATGCTGCCGACGATTACCAAGTGTTCGATGTCTTGCTGGTCGAGGATGGCTTCCAGTTCGGTTTCGCGGAACGAGTTGACGAAATGTTTAAGCACGACCGTCTCGTCTGTGCGGTTGAGAACTTTAGGGTGCAACTTCGCGCCGTCGGAACCCGGGGTGAAGAATGGGGCTGCGTCGGAGGTAAATTCGTGGCGGATATGCACCACCGGATCACCGGCCTCGCGAAACGCCTGAATCATCCGTGCGGCGTTGTCCGCTGCGGCGTCGGCGCCCACCAGCGGCCACTTGCCCTGGGGGAAGTAGTCGTTCTGGATATCGACTACGATGAGTGCTTGCTTGGCCATGAGTGTTTCCTCGAAGTGTTTGTTGGGTGTGAATCAAGTATTAGGTTTTGCTGGCCGTCCGAGGATTGGCCGCACCGACAATAGAAGGGGGAAAACTGACAATGGGTGTAGAAAGGGCAGTCGCCGAACTGGGAGTGCTGATCTATCCCGGTGCGCAGATGGCTGCGGTGCATGGGCTGACGGACCTGTTCGGCGTGGCCAACCGGATCGCCGCCGAGCATCAGGCGGCGCAGCTACCGTTGCTGCGGGTCAGTCACTGGCAGGTCGAGGGCGATCAAGTGCCCGAGCGGGTCTATGACACTGATCCCGGCCCGGCCGGCGCATTGGTTGCCGTATTGATCCCGCCCTCGATCGGAGGTTTTTCCGAGGGGCAGGCGCCCCAAGGGCTGATTCGCTGGCTTCGTCAGCAACATGCCAACGGTGCAACCCTCGGCGGGGTCTGCGTGGGTTCTATTCTGTTGGCTGAAAGTGGCTTGCTCGATGGCCGTAGCGCGACTACCCACTGGACCTCGGCCAAGGCTTTCGCCGAGCGTTACCCGGCGATCAAGCTCAAGGCTGACACGCCGATTGTCGACGATGGTGACCTGATCACCACCGCCGGCTTGATGGCCTGGTCAGAGCTGGGATTACGATTGGTGAACCGCTTGCTCGGGCCGAGCATCGCCACCGGCACGGCGCGTTTTCTGGTGGTGGAACACAGCGACAGCGCGAGCGAGTGCGGCAGTAATTTTTCACCGATTCTCAACCATGGCGATGCCTCGATTCTCAAGGTCCAGCATTGGCTGCAAAGCACCGGCGCAACCGAGGTCTCGTTGGCAGCGATGGCCGAACGGGCGGGGCTGGAAGAGCGCACCTTCCTGCGGCGTTTTCGTGCGGCAACCGGGTTGAAACCCACCGAGTACTGCCAGCACCTGCGAGTTGGCAAGGCGCGGGAAATGCTCGAATTCACCAACGGCACCATTGATCACATTGCCTGGACCGTGGGTTACCAGGACCCGAGTGCGTTTCGGGCTACGTTCAAAAAAATTACCGGGCTGGCGCCGAGTGATTACCGGGCGCGGTTTGGGGTGATGCCGACTGCCGCCATGGCTCGGTAATCAGAGCACACCAGATCAAAAAATGTGGGAGCGAGCCTGCTCGCGATAGCGGTGTGTCATTCAACATAAACTTGGAATGTCAGGCCGCTATCGCGAGCAGGCTCGCTCCCACATGGGTTAGGTGGCAAGTTTTGAGTCGTGCAAAATGCCGGGAGTATTGAAAGGTGTCGTGCAGAATAAAACAGGCCTTGTGCTATCGCGTATTTCACAAACGGCTGATTTGAAACCCGTTTCTCTCCAATCGCCGTTGGCCTGATCTCTGCACCTCCTTCAGCTACATTCATCAAGCGCAAATTGAAGGGGAACGCATGACCCCAACAAACCGCAAGAAACTGGTGCTCGCCCATTCGGTACGCCCTGATGCCCCGCTGCACGAAGTCGAAACCAATCACGCACTCGCTCGTTGGCTGGCGCAAGTCGTCGGGCTCGAATACGGCGGCAGTTACGACCCACAGCTGCATAGCGGCCGGGACATTTATCTGTTGCCGACCCAGACGTTGGTGGGTGTTGCTGCCGCCCGGCAGCTGGGTGTCAAAGGGCCGGAGGATTTGTGGGGCGGTTACGTCGACCACGATTTCATCTGCACCAAAGCCATCAGCCATGGGTTGTTGAATCGCTATGCGTTCGCGCCCGAAGGCTGGTCGTCGTTGTTTTCCGAACGGGTACGCAGCGTCGTGCTCGATGGCCTCAGCGTGTTCTCCCTGGAGGATGCCCGCCCGGCAGCGGAGCACCTGCTCTACAGCGGTCCGATCCGCATGAAGCCTATTCATGCCTGCGCCGGACGTGGTCAGGAAGTGATCAAAAGCCTCGACCAGTTCGACGCCATCCTCGCTCGCCCCGATGCCAAAACATTGTTCACCGACGGCGTGGTGCTGGAACAAGACTTGACCGAGGTGGTCACCCATAGCGTCGGTCAGAGTTTTATCGGCGACAAAGTGCTGAGTTATTGCGGTGATCAATACTTGACCGAAGACGGTCAGGGCGAGCAGGTTTATGGAGGGTCCAATCTGTTGGTGGTGCAGGGTTATTACGAGGACCTGCTGGCGCTGGAACTCCCGGACGACACGAGGCTGGCGATCCAGCAAGCGCAGGTATTCGACAGCGCGGCCGATGAAGCCTACCCCGGTTTCTATGCCTCACGGCGCAACTACGACATCGCCCAGGGGCTGGATTGCGATGGCAAACAACGCAGCGGAGTGCTCGAACAGTCCTGGCGCCTGGGCGGTGCCAGCAGTGCTGAAGTCGCGGCGCTGCAGAGCTTCGTCAACAACCCCGGCTTGCGCGCGATTCGCGTGTCGTCGGTCGAAACCTACACCGATCGACCGCTGCCGGCCAACGCCATCGAGGTCTACCGGGGGCCTGCGGAACACAGTGACTTTCTTCTCAAGTACGTAACGGTCAAATCCTATGACGGCTAGAAGCGAAACCATTGCGATCGACATCGACGATGAACAGATGAGCGGAACCTTCCTCAGCCCCAAATCGAAAGTCCCGGGTGTGCTTTTCGTACACGGCTGGGGCGGTAGTCAGGAGCGCGACCTGGAACGCGCCAAAGGCATCGCCGGGTTGGGTTGCGTGTGCCTGACATTCGACTTGCGTGGCCACACCGGCGGGACCGGTATTCCATTATCCCGGGTCACCCGCGAAGACAATCTGCGTGACCTGCTGGCGGCCTACGATCGACTGCTCGCCCATCCGGCGCTCGACACGTCTGCGATCGCCGTGGTCGGCACCAGTTATGGTGGTTATCTGGCGGCAATCCTGACGTCCTTGCGCCCGGTGCGCTGGCTGGCGCTGCGGGTGCCGGCGTTGTATCGCGACGACTTTTGGCACACACCCAAGCGTGAACTGGACAAGCTCGATCTGCGCGATTACCGCAGCACGCGGGTCAGCGCCGACAGCAATCGCGCACTGCATGCCTGCTCGCAATTTACCGGGGATGTATTGCTGGTGGAGTCCGAGACCGACGCCTATGTGCCCCACGCGACCATCATGAGTTACCGCGCGGCGTGTCAGCAGACCCACTCGCTGACTCACCGGATTATCGACGGCGCCGATCACGCCTTGAGCGAGCCGGTCTCACAACAGGCGTATACCTCAATCCTGGTGGGCTGGATCACGGAAATGGTGGTGGGTGAGCGGTTGAGCATTATTCAGTCGAGTTGAGATTTGTGGTGTTCTCGCGAAAGCGGCATCCGTTTCAACCAATCTCTCAAGAAGGTTTCTTCTGGATCCGCAACGACTTCGCCTTGGCTTCCACCACCAGGTACATCACCACGGTAATCAGCAGCGGCAGCAGGAAATAGATCGCCCGATAAGCAAGCAACCCTGCCACCAGACTTCCCCGCGAGACCTCGTGCTGCAACAGCGCCACGAACACCGCCTCCAGCACGCCAAGCCCGGCCGGAATGTGGGTGATGACCCCGGCAATGGCGCTGATCAGCAACACGCCAAGCACCGGCGGATAGTCCAGTTTGCTCGGTAGCAGGGTGAAGATCACCGCCGCCATCAGCGACCAGTTCAGTGCGCCGAGGGCCAGTTGCAGGACGGCCATGTGCAGCGACGGCAGGTTGATTTCCACGCCGCGAATCGACCATTCCCGTCGCCTGGAAAACCGACAGGCCGCCAGATAGCCCGCGCTCAGCAGCAGCAATAACACGCCCACGCCTTGCAGGGCGTCGCTGCTCAGCTTCCAGCCTGGCGGCATTCGCACCAGTCCGCTGCTGAACACCGTGCCGGCAATCACCATGTAGCCGAACCAGTTGGTCGCCAGGCTCAGCCCGAGGATTTTCGCGATGTTGCTTTTGCTCACGCCGAGCCGCGAATACAGCCGATAACGCATGGCAACCCCGCCGACCCAGGCGCTCAGGTTAAGGTTGAAGGCATAGCTGATGATCCCCACCGGCAGGATCTGTCGCCAGGTCAGGTCCTGTCGGATATAGGTGCGGCCGATCAGGTCGAAACAGGCGTACACCAGAAAACTCAGCAACGTCAGTCCGGACGCGATAATCAGTGTGCGCACTTTGAAATCGGCGAGGGTATCGAACACTTCGCCCCATTCGATGCGTTGGGCGAGCATTGTGAACAGTACGATCAGCGCCAGAAAAAACAGCATCGTCAGCGGCTTTTTCCAGCGGTGCCAGTGGGATTTTCGCGGCGTGTCGGAGTGAGGGGCCGGCCGCGCATCAGAATGGCTCATGCCTTATCGCTCCCGGTCGGATGAATGAAGGGTTTGAGGCGCGGTTTATGCGCCGGCAGCCAACCGGCCCATGCCGGGAAATGCTGCAGGAAGTGAAACACCAGAAAACCGATGGTCATGTGCCAGACCCGTCCGCGAGGCGCCTTGTCCGCCGACATGACCTTGCAGTGGTTGCTGCTCAATTCGTCGAGACGCTCGAACAGGTCGCGGTTGAAGGCGCGGTCGCGGATCAACACATTGGCCTCCAGGTTCAGGGCCAGGCTCAGCGGGTCGAGGTTGCTTGAGCCGACGGTGCTCCAGTCTTCGTCGACCAGGGCGACTTTGCCATGCAGGGGACGGTCGCAGTATTCGTAAATCGCTACTCCGGCTCGCAGCAGATAATCGTAGGTCATGCGCGCGGCGAGTCTGGCCACCCGCAAATCCGGCTGCCCCTGAAGAATCAGGCGTACCTCGACCCCTCGGCGTGCCGCGTTGCGGATCTCTCGCAGCAGCCGATAGCCGGGAAAGAAGTAGGCGTTGGCGATCACCACGCGACGTCGGGCACTGCGCACGACCTGCAAGTACACCTCTTCGATATCGCCCGGGTGTTCGCCATTGTCGCGATACACCAGTCGCACCTGACCATCATGATCGCTGACCGCCAGTTCTGCGCGCCTCTGTCTACGGCGTTGCCACCAGTATTTGGCCCGGGCCGGGCGACCGCTTTGCAGCAAGGCGAAATGATGAATATCGGCCACCGCCGGGCCTTGCACTTCAACCGAATAATCCTGTTTGGCTTCAGGGCCGAAGTCGGCCAAATGGTCGGCGGAAAAATTGATTCCGCCGAGGAACGCAATCGTCCCGTCGACCACCACAATCTTGCGGTGCATGCGGCGGAACCAGTTGGTGCGGATGCCGAAGTGACGCGGCGCGGGGTCGAATATTTGCAGGCGCACACCTGCATTGCTCAGCGCCGCAAGGTACTCCGTGCTCAGTTCGCCGCAGCCAAAACCGTCGAGGTTGACGGTGATACGCACCCCGCGTTGAGCCGCTTCAATCAGGATTTTCTGCAGTTCATTGCCGACCTTGTCCTCGAACACAATGAAGGTCTCCAGCAGGATTTCACTCTGGGCCTGGCGCAGCGCTTCAAACACCCGTGGAAAGTATTCCTCACCGTTCTCCAGCAATTGGACCCGGTTATTCCCGTGCCAGCCGTATACGACATCAACCACTGCGGGCTTGCGCACCGGCGGAGGTGTGGAAACGTGTTCAACCGTGGTTTTTTCCATCAATGGACCGGTCATAGCTCGATCTCCACCGATAGCGGTGCATGGTCGGAAAGGTGTGACCAGGGCCGGGCCGCCAGTACTTGCGGATGGCTGGCCTTGAGGTTGCGCACGTAGATGCGGTCCAGGCGCAACGCAGGCAAACGCGCCGGGAAACTGCGCGCCGGTTTGCCATGCAACTCGGCAAAGACTTCACGCAAGCCGCAGGGCTTGAGCAGCGCATCAGCACGCAGGCGCCAATCGTTGAAGTCGCCGGCGACCACCACCGGGGCATCTTCCGGCAACTCTTCCATACGTTGGATCAGCAGCCTGAGTTGTGCCTTGCGATGACTTTCGCGAAGCCCCAGATGGACGCAGATGGCATGCACTTCCCGACCATCGCCGGGCATCCGCAGCACGCAATGCAGGATTCCACGGTTTTCATGGCCACTGATGGAAACGTCGAGGTTGTCGTGGCGAATGATCTGGAACTTCGACAACAGCGCATTGCCGTGATCGCCTGCCGGATAGACCGCGTTGCGCCCATAGGCAAATTGCGGCCACAAGGTATCGGCAAGAAATTCGTACTGCGGCATCGCCGGCCAATTGAGGTAGCGCTGTGGATGATGTTCGTGGGTGCCATGCACCTCCTGCAAAAACACCACGTCGGCGGACACACTGCGCACCGCCTCGCGTAACTCGGGCAGGATGAAGCGCCGGTTGAGCGCGGTGAAACCCTTGTGGGTGTTGACCGTCAGCACGGTAAAACGGCTCACGGCGCTGATAATTGGCTGCTGTTCATCCGTCGTTCCGACCGGTTCGGGAATGCTCATGGCAGCACTCCTTCGGCAACCGGCTCACCGGGTGCGGTGGCAAGGTCTTTGTCGAGATGCAAACGCTCAAGCAGGCGGCGGGCATCGAAGGGCGCGCGGACTTTGATGTCGTTATCGAAATAGCAGAATATTTCCCGGGCTCTGCGTGTCTTGGGTTTTTGCCGAGGCGCGATCAATTGCGGATCTGCTGGTTGCTGTCCGTGATACCAGGCCTCGATCCGGTCGCCCCAGCGTTTCAGCGCTTGGGGGGTATAACCGCTGGCGTAGAGTTCTTCGGCACCGTGCAGGCGCAAATAGACGAAATCACTGGTGAGGTCTTCGCGATACGGCCATTTGCCGGCAGTGTCAGCAATGACTAGCGCGGTGTTGTAGCGTTTGAGCAGACGGACGAAAGCGGGATCGACAAAGCTTTCGTGGCGAATTTCCACGGCATGGCGCAGCGGTTTTTTGCCGTAAGCCTTCATGCTGGCGTGACCGTTCAGGCGTGGCTCATGCTGGCGGGCGAGGGCGGCGGCCTGTTCCGTGTCGTGGGGTAATTGTTCGAGAAAGCTTTCGAACAATTCCGGGTCGAATTTAAAGTTGGGTGGAAACTGCCACAGGATCGGGCCGAGTTTTTCCTTGAGTTCCAGTACCCCGGAGGCAAAGAAGTTCGCCAGCGGCTTATGAATGTCCCGCAGGCGCTTGATGTGGGTGATAAAACGCGGCGCCTTGACGCTGAACACGAAGCCCGCCGGGGTTTCGGCGTACCACTGGGCATAACGTTCGGGCCGTTGCAGGGCGTAAAACGATCCATTGATTTCGATGCTGTTCACTGCCCGTGAAGCGAATTGCAATTCGCGCTTCTGGGTCAGCCCCTTCGGGTAGAACTCCCCCCGCCAAGGCGTGTAGCGCCAGCCTGAAATACCAATATGAATCGCCGCCATGTCGCCTCCCGTCTATGTAGCCCTCGGACAGCCTCTGTCTTTTGATGACTGCCGGGCGGGCGAGAAAGTTTCGATGGGGCTACAGACGGTAAAAGTTAGACAAAACACCACAAATCAAATGTGGGAGCGGGCTTGCTCGCGAAAGCGGTGTGTCAGTCACATCAATGCTGGATGTGCCGCAGCTTTCGCGAGCAAGCCCGCTCCCACAGGGTCCGTCAGTGACTGGCGACGATACGTTGTGAACCCTCAGCCGGTTCGACATACACCGGACCCAACCGGTCAAGACGCCCACTCCAGGCGGTCAGTGCCAGTGCGACCAATACCACCAGGCCGCCGATCCACGCGGTATGAATCAGACCCATGTGCGCCACGATCAAACCACCGCCCCACGCCCCACCGGCAATGCCGAGGTTGAACGCCGCAATGTTCAGGCCCGAAGCCACGTCCACCGCATTCGGGGTGTGATGTTCGGCCTGACGCACCACATACACTTGCAGGCCCGGCACGTTGCCGAAAGCAACGGCGCCCCAAACCAGCACGGTGGCCAGGGCCAGCCATGGATTGCCGGCAGTGAACGTCAGCACGAACAGCACGCCGGCGAGCAGGGCGAAGATGATTTTCAGGGCGCTGATCGGGCCGTGCTTGTCCGCCAGTTTGCCACCCCAGATGTTGCCGACGGCTACCGAGATGCCATAGACCAGCAGCACCAGGCTGACAGTGCTGGCGCCGAAGCCGGAAATGTCCTGAAGAATCGGCGCCAGAAAAGTGAAGGCAATGAACGAGCCGCCGTAACCGACCGCCGTCATGGCATACACCAGCAGCAGGCGCGGCTGCTTGAGCACCTGCAATTGCTGCAACAGCGAAGCCGGTTTGCTGTGGGCGATGTTTTTCGGCACGTAGAGCAGGCTGCCGATGAAGGCGATCACACCCAAAGCAGACACGGCGAGAAAGGTTTCACGCCAGCCGAAATGCTGACCGATAAACGTCCCCAATGGCACGCCGGTGACCAGCGCCACGGTCAGACCGGTGAACATGATGGCAATCGCGCTGGCGGCTTTCTCCTTCGGCACCAGGCTGGTGGCGATGATCGAGCCAATCGAGAAAAATACCCCGTGAGCCAGGCCCGTGACGATCCGCGCAATGATCAGCGACTCGTAGCTCGGCGCTTTCCAGGCCAGCAAGTTGCCGAGCGTGAACAGCACCATCAACGACAACAACAGCAATTTGCGCGGGACTTTGCCGGTAAGGGCGGTCAGCACCGGCGCGCCGATGGCCACGCCAAGTGCATAAAGGCTGACCAGCAGACCGGCGGACGGCAGGCTGACACCGAGGTCGGCACCGATGGTGGGTAACAGGCCAACGATGACGAACTCCGTCGTCCCGATGGCGAAAGCGCTGAGGGTCAGTGCGAGCAAGGCAATGGGCATGGCTGCAACTCCGGTGGATTGATTGATGGAGCGCAGTGTCGGGGTTGGGGGCGTGCGGAAAAATACAGGGATGGGCATTTGATATTTGCGTGCAGGTCAAATATCGAGTGGCGAATGAAACCCCGTGGCGAGGGGGCTTGCCCCCGTTCGGCTGCGCAGCAGTCGTAAACCGGTCAACGCGGGTGTGCCAGAAGAAACCGGTCGGCAGGTTTTGGGGGCGCTTCGCACCCCAACGGGGGCAAGCCCCCTCGCCACAGGTATTTGAGTCGGGCAGGTAATATGCGGTGAGTCGGGCGCCGGATCAGCCGCGAACCCAATGATTTGTGTTGGCGCGGATGACCCCATCGCGGGCAAGCCCGCTCCCACAGTGTTTTCTGTTGTTCACAAATATTGCATTCACAGAAGATCCCTGTGGGAGCGGGCTTGCCCGCGATGGGGCCGGTCCGGACAACATCAATGCCGGATCAGTTTGCTACGCACCTCGCCACTGGCTTGCTGATCCAGCTCCAGCCAGAACTGCTGCTTGCCGGCGATTTCGGCGGCGGCTGGCAAGCCGTCGCGATACACCAGTCGATTGCTCGCCAGCGCCGGCACTTTCGCGCCTGGCAACAGGGTGCCGGCGAGGTTCAGCGGATCCACCCCACACACCGCGATCAGACTTCCATCATGCGGTCGCCGCCTGACTTCGCGCAGCAATGGAATCGCCTCGGGCAGCGCAAATTGTTCCCCCGCCAGGCCACTGACAAACCGCCCGCCACGAATCTCGCCCCGGGCCTCAAGCCGATGGAATGTGCGCAGCAATTCCCGCCAACTCGGCAACCAGTCCGCCTCACGCTCGAGCAAGCGCCAGAACACCACGCCGTAACGGCGCAGCAAGGTCATGGCGATGTGTTCCAGGGTTTCGCTGGGTGTGGGCGCGGGTCGTTGCTTATCCACAACCGGCGCGGCAGCACCGCGGCGCAGCAACGCCCAACGCCCGGCATCGTCCATGCCGCCGACAAATGCTCCGCGCCCGCGTCGGCTGCTGCGATTCTGGCGTTTGCTGGCCGGGGTAATCAGCGCCCGCAGGCCGGCGAAGCTGTCGGCGTTTACCAGCCCGGCACCGACCAGTTCCTGCAAGGCGATTTCCAGTTCCGAGCGCAGCAGATGGGCTTCATGAATCAGCTCATCGAAAAACAGTGCGCCGTGCTGGCTGAGCGCTTCATGCACCTTTTGGGTTTTGGGCGACAGTTCGCTGACCGGCGTCTGTTCGGTCAAGCCGCTCCACAATCCGACCTGACTGCGCGGCAGCAATAGAATCGGCGTGCTGCGCAATGCCGTGCTGGTGCTCTTGTTGCGCGTGGTCAGGCGGGTCCACACCAGTTTGCCGCTGCGGCATAACTCATCCAGCCAGCCCGCCGAATAGTCTTTGAGCCGCGCCGGTAGAATGTCGCTGTCCCACGCCGAAGCGGCGGCGGGGTAGCCTTCGAACTGGCTGATAATCGCCGGCAACACCGCGCGGCCCTGGCCTTGGCTCGCGGCGGAAAGATGCTGCCAGTCGAACAGAAAACGCATGAAATCCTGCAACGCCACTGGCTCGATTTCCCGTCGCAGCCGTTTGACCGTGTAGCGATGAATCCGCGCCAGCAGATGCCGTTCGCACCATTCTTCATCAGGGGCGCCCGGGGTGAATTGCCCGCGCAGTACATAACCTTCGCGCTCCAGTTGCGCCAGGGCCTGAGTGACTTGAGTCGGCGGTAAACCAAGCGGTTCGGCAATCGCTTTCAGCGGCAACGGGCCAAACGCGCTGAGCCGCGCACGGATCACTTCCAGCACTGCTTCGTCCGGCTCCCAGGTTTCATCGAAACCGGGCAACGCCTCCAACGGTGGAACCAATATGGCCTGGGGATAAATCGCCCTCAGGCAGGTCAGTCGCTCCAGCGCCAGCCACAGCGATTGCTCAGCGTTGATCTGCAAACGGCTGGCGCGGCCACTGTCGGCCAGGGTGTTCAGCCAATCGAGCCAATTCGGGTTGGCTTGGGCCTCGGTCTCGGTAATGCACGCCAGGCTCATCAGCGCTTCATGCATTTCATCAATGCCGGTGGGCGTAGGCCAGGCTTCATCACGCACCGCAGTAATCGCCTCGGCGTCCAGCGCACCGAGATCATCGGTGGATTGCGGATCACTCCAGCGTCGGGTGAGCACTGCCTGAGTGCGGCGCTCTTCCAGCGGCGCATCATCGAGGAAGGTGTAGGGGCGGGCGCTGAGAATCTCCGCCGCCAGTGGCGAGGGTGCCGGCAAATCGCGGCTGATCAGGCGGATGTCGCCCTGTTCCATGCGCCGCAACAATGCCAGCCAGCCTTCGCTGTTCATGGCTTCGTGCAGGCAATCGTCGAGGGTTTGTTCCACCAGTGGATGGTCTGGAATCTCGCGCTCGCCGGCGAGGTTTTCCACGCAGGCGATCTGATCGGGAAACACGCTGGCGATCAAATCTTCGCTTTTCATCCGCTGGATCTGCGGCGGTACTTTGCGTCCACCGCTGTAACGCGGCAGCGCCAAAGCGACCCCGGCGTTCCAGCGCCAGCGCACGCCGAACAATGGGGCCTCGAGCACCGCTTGAGTCAGGATATGTTCGGCACTGTTGCTGTGCAGATAGTGCCAGACATCATCCAGCTCGAAGCTGTGACCGGTGGACAGCGACAGCACGATGGCGTCCTCGCTGGCGGCGGCCTGCAATTCGAAGTTGAAGGTGCGGCAGAAACGCTTGCGCAGGGCCAGGCCCCAGGCGCGGTTGATGCGGCTGCCGAACGGCGAATGGATGATCAGTTGCGTACCGCCGGACTCGTCGAAAAACCGCTCCATCAGCAGCGTGTCTTGCGACGGCAAGGCGCCGAGGGTCAGTCGCGCCCGGGCCAGGTAATCCACCAGTTGTTCGGCACTGGCGAGGTTCAGACCGAGGGTGTCGGTCAACCAGTCGAGGGCCGGCTGCAAGTTGCCGGGTGTGGCGCCGAGTCGCTCATCGAGTTGCGCTTGCAGGCGGGCCACGGCGAACGACAGTTCATCACTGCGCCCCGGTGCTTCACCGAGCCAGAACGGAATGGTCGGCGGCTGGCCCTGAGCGTCTTCGACCCGGACCTTGCCGGTTTCGACCCGCAGGATTCGATACGAGGTATTGCCCAGCTGGAAGATATCCCCGGCGATGCTTTCTACCGCGAAGTCTTCGTTGACGCTGCCGATGTTCAGCCCTTGAGGCTCCAGCAAAACGCTGTAGTCGGCGTTGTCCGGAATCGTCCCGCCGCTGGTCACGGCGGTCAGCTTGGCGCCTCGACGGCCGCGCAGGGTGCGGCTCACGGCGTCCCGGTGCAGGTAAGCGCTGCGAACACCCAAGCGTCCGTCATAGCCCTCGGCGAGCATCTGCAGCAATGCCTGATAGTGCTTTTCGTCGAGGGTGGCGTAAGGCGAGGCTTTTCGCAGCATTTCCAGCAACGCCTGTTCCTGCCATTCCTGGCAGCTGACCTCGGCGATGATCTGTTGGGCCAGCACGTCCAGCGGTGCTTCCGGGATCAGCAACGTGTCGAGTTCGCCACGGCGCACGCAATCGAGCAGGGCGGCGCATTCGATCAGGTCGTCGCGGGTGGTGGCGAACAACCGGCCCTTGGGCGTGCCGCCGACCTGGTGCCCGGAGCGGCCGACCCGTTGCAGAAACCCGGCAATCGAGCGTGGCGAAGCGATCTGGCACACCAGGTCGACGTCACCGATATCGATCCCCAATTCCAGCGAGGCGGTGGCGATCAGCACTTGCAGTTCGCCGCGCTTGAGGCGTTGCTCGGCGTCCAGGCGAAACTCCTTGGCCAGGCTGCCATGGTGGGCGGCAACGGTATTCTTGCCGAGGCGCTCACTCAAATGTCGACTCAGGCGTTCGGCCAGACGCCGGGTGTTGACGAAAATCAGCGTGGTCCGGTGTTCACGGGCGAGGGCGGCGAGTCGGTCATAGACCAGTTCCCAGATGTCGTTGGCCATTACCGCCGACAACGGCACGGGCGGCACCTCTATATCGAGATCCCGTGGGCGGGCATGGCCGATGTCGATGATTTCGCAGTCGCGATCACGGCCAACCAAAAAGCGCGAGACCGCTTCGATGGGTTTTTGCGTGGCAGACAGGCCGATACGCACCAGCGGTTGCGAGCAGAGCGCCTGCAAGCGCTCCAGGCTCAGGGCCAGATGGCTACCGCGTTTGCTGGCGGCAATGGCGTGGATTTCGTCGACGATCACCGTGTGGGTGGTGCCGAGCATTTGCCGGCCGGAGTCGGAGCCGAGCAGCACGTAAAGGGATTCCGGGGTGGTCACCAGAATGTGCGGCGCGGTTTTGCGCATGGCCGAGCGCTCTTTTTGCGGCGTATCGCCGGTGCGCACGGCGGTGCTGATCGGCACGTCGGGCAAGCCCATCACGCGCAACTGTTCGGTGATGCCGGCCAGCGGGTTTTGCAGGTTGATCCGGATGTCGTTGGACAGGGCCTTGAGCGGCGAAACGTAGACCACCAGGGTTTCGTCGGGCAGGCCGTCCGGGCTCTCCAGGCCACGATGGACCAGATCGTCGAGCACGGCCAGAAACGCGGTGAGGGTCTTGCCGGAGCCGGTGGGCGCGGCTATCAGGGTCGAGCGGCGCTGGCGGATCAACGGCCACGCCCGGGCCTGTGCGGCGGTGGCCGTTGCGAAGGTGTTACTGAACCAGGCGCTGACGGCGGGGTGAAAGCCCGCCAGAGCAGCGTCCGTGGGGATGGGCAGATTCATGGAGTAATTTATGCGGGTGGGGGCGGGAAGATGCAAGTACCGCTCAGGATCTGGGTCGATCCTTATGGCCCCATCGCGAGCAGGCTCGCTCCCACATTGGATTTGTATGCGCCACACATCCCTTGTGGGAGCGAGCCTGCTCGCGATGGGGCCGGTTGCAGCACCGCAAATCCGGGCGATCTACACTTTACGGATGACGGTTGCGCACTAAACCCGCAAAATGCAACGATTCCGGCAATTATTGAGGACATCGCCTGCGGGCGCTGTCGATAAAGCCATCGTTCCAATCAGACTGGGCCTGCTGACTCTATGCGAATGCGCCTTATGTTACTGGGCGGCGGAAATGCCCTTGGGCAGGCGCTGATTCGCCTCGGTGCGGAGGAAGACATCGGTTTCCTCGCCCCCCGCCCACCACAAGACGGCTGGGACGCCGCGAGCCTGACGCAACTGCTCGACGATACCCGTCCGGATGCGTTGATCAATCTCGCCTACTATTTTGACTGGTTCCAGGCGGAGACCGTCAGCGAGCAGCGTCTGGCCGGGCAGGAGCGAGCCATCGAACGGCTGGCCGAGCTGTGCCAGCATCACAACATTGTGCTGCTGCAACCGTCGAGTTATCGCGTGTTCGATGGCTCCCGGGCGACCGCCTACAGCGAAAAAGACGAACCGGTACCGCTGGGCCTGCGCGGTCAGGCCTTGTGGCGAATCGAGCAAAGCGTGCGCGCCACCTGTCCGCAGCATGTGTTGCTGCGTTTCGGCTGGCTGCTCGATGACAGCCCCGATGGCACCCTCGGGCGGTTCCTGGCCCGGGCCGAGAAAGCTGAAGAACTGCTGATGGCCGATGATCGTCGGGGTAATCCGACGCCAGTGGACGATGCCGCCCGGGTGATCATATCGGTGCTCAAACAACTCGATTGCTCCGCGCCGCTGTGGGGCACTTACCACTACGCCGGGCATGAGGCGACCACGCCGCTGGCACTGGGGCAGGCGATTCTTACCGAAGCGCGCGCCCTGCACCCGTTGGCCATCGAAGCGCCGACCGCCCAGGCTCACGCCGCGCGGCCCGACGCCGCCGAAGAACCGCAACACGCGGTGCTGGCCTGCAAGAAAATTCTGCACACTTTCGGGATCAAGCCCCGCGCCTGGCGCGCGGCACTCCCGGGCTTACTGGATAGGTTTTATCGTCATGGCTGAAGGCCCTGTTTTAATCACCGGCGGTGCCGGTTTCATCGGTTCGCACCTGACCGATGCCTTGCTCGCCAAAGGTCACTCGGTGCGTATTCTCGATGACCTCTCCACCGGCAAACGCAGCAACCTGCCGCTGGACAATCCCCTCGTCGAACTGATCGTGGGCGATGTCGCCGATGCCGCATTGGTGGCGCAGGCGATGGTCGGTTGCAGCGCTGTTGCGCACCTGGCCGCGGTGGCCTCGGTGCAGGCTTCGGTGGATGACCCGGTGAAGACTCACCAGAGCAATTTCATCGGTTCGCTGAATGTCTGCGAAGCCATGCGTCAGACCGGCGTCAAACGGGTGCTGTTCGCGTCCAGCGCGGCGGTCTACGGCAATAATGGCGAAGGCGAGTCGATCGACGAAGACACGCCCAAGGCGCCGTTGACGCCGTACGCGGCGGACAAATTGGCGAGCGAGCATTACTTCGATTTCTATCGTCGCCAGCACAGTCTGGAGCCGGTGATTTTCCGCTTCTTCAATATCTTCGGCCCGCGCCAGGATCCATCCTCGCCGTATTCCGGGGTGATCAGCATATTCAGCGAGCGCGCGCAGAAAGGCTTACCAATCACTGTGTTTGGCGATGGCGAACAGACTCGGGATTTTGTCTATGTCGAGGACCTGGTGGACGTGTTGGTGCAAGCCATCGAGAAACCGCAGGTCGAAGTCGGCGCGGTGAATGTCGGCTGGAATCAGGCGACGACCCTCAAGCAAATGCTTGCAGCCCTTGAAGCGGTAGTCGGCAAGCTGCCACCTGTGAGCTACGGCCCGGCTCGTTCCGGTGACATCCGCCATTCACGGGCGAACAACCGACGTTTGCTGGAGCGGTTTACCTACCCGCAGCAGACGCCGATGAGTGTCGGCCTGGCGCGGTTGCTGGGACGATAGATCGTTCCCATGCTCCGCGTGGGAACGCAGCCAGGGACGCTCCGCGTCCCAAGAGCGGACGCGGAGCGTCCGGTGAGGCATTCCTTTGCTGCGCGTGGGAACGATCAATGAAAAAGGCGCCTGTCGAGGCGCCTTTTTTTGCAGCGGGTTTAGAACTTGTAACCCAAACCAACCATGTAAATGAACGGGTCCACATCAACGTCGACCTTGGCCCGGGTGCCCGGCGCGACGGCGTTGTTTTCCACGGTCGCGGTGGTGTCGATGTCGATGTAGCGGACCTGGGCGTTGATCATTACGTTGTCGGTCAGCATGTAGTCGGCACCGACCTGCCAGGCCAGCCCCCAGGAGTTTTCCGCCTTGAAGTTGCTGAAGCCGTTGGCTGCGGCTTCGCTGCCGACGTGCTCGTCGTAGATCCAGGTGTAGTTGATACCGCCGCCGATGTACGGCTGGAACGCGGACTTGGAATCCAGTGGGTAGTAGACCAGGCTCAGGGTCGGCGGCAGGTGTTTGAGCGTGCCGAGTTTGCCGTTGGCGGCGCCGAGCGCGGTGCCTTTGAGCTTCACGTCATGCTCGAACGGCGAGGCCGCGAGCAGTTCGATTCCCAGGTTGTTGGTGATCATGTAGGCGAAGTTCAGACCCAGTTGCGTGTCGCTGCTCATGGTGGCCTTGCCACCCAGATCGGCGCCCTTCAGCGGGCCTTGATCGACCTTGACGCTGGAACTGTCGGCATCCGGGTTGACGGTGATCGCACCGGCCCGAACGATGATGTCACCGGCGGTGTGAGCATGGACGAGCGGGGCTGCGAGCGCGAGGGCGAACAGCGAAGCGCAGAGCTTGGACTTGTGCATGGGGGCTCCAAAGGACGTTAAAAATGTTCGATGTCCAATGGTAGGGATCCAACTGATACGGTCTTTTGACTCAGCTCAATGAAACAGTGATGGGCGGGTTTTGGTGGAATCTTTGATGGCCTCATCGCGAGCAGGCTCGCTCCCACAGGGATTTGTGTTGATGCACAGATCCAATGTGGGAGCGAGCCTGCTCGCGATAGCTATCTTTCAGATCACACATAACTGCCGGTCACTCCGGCAATTCATACACATAAATCTTGTCCGCCTCCATCTGATACCCGGCATCCGCCAACTCGCTGGTGGATGCTTTCACCTGCAACGAACCTTCGATCCAGTACGGCTGATACAACTCATCTAGCTTCACGCCGACTTCGCTTTTGACATGCACGATCTGGTTCGACGGTGGCGGCGGCACATGGATGCAGGCGCCGAAATACGGCACCAGCAAAAACTCCGTAGTGCGGCCTTCTTCACTGACTTCCAGCGGCACGATGTACCCCGGTAAACGAATGTTCTTGCCATCGAGGCTCTTCACCACCGGCGCGTTCGGCATGTCCTGCTTGGCGGCCGGGGCCGATTCTGCGGACAACGCGTCGCTCATCTTCGACAGGTCATGCAGGGGCGTCATGTTCGGCACTTCTGGCGCCGCATCCGGCGGGATCATTTCCGACCAGGTCAGATCCTTCGGCTCGGCCGCCCACAACGGAAGGGCAACCAGCATCAATAGCGCAAGCACAGCGCGGGGCATCATTAATGTCCTCATAGTCGGATTGACAGGCCATCGGCCAAGGATTGGCGATACGCGCGCCAGGCCGGCACGCTGCCCATCAGCAGCGCGGCGATCAGGATGCCACCGAGCAGCGTCCATTCATATTCACTCGGCCAGGCCAGCGGCAAGTACAAGCCGTAATTCGCCTGCACGTAACCCTGCGCCACAGCGATGCACACATACAGCAGCGCCACACCGGCAATTACTCCGGACAACGCCAGGGCAAAGGCTTCCAGCACCAGCAGGGTCGCAATGTGCCACGGCCGCGCGCCCACCGAACGCAGAATCGCCATCTCTCGGCGCCGCTCGTTGAGGCTGGTGAGGATCGCCGTGAGCATGCCGATCAACCCGGTCAGTACTACGAACAGCGAGACGACGAACAAGGCTTTTTCCGCCGTGCTCATCAAACTCCACAGCTCCTGCAATGCCACACCCGGGAGGATCGCCAGCATCGGTTCGCCACGGAATTCGTTGATCTCCCGTTGCAGCGCAAACGTCGAAATCTTGCTGTTGAGACCGAGCATGAACGCGGTGATCGCTTGCGGCGTCAGGTCCATGTTGCGCGCCTGGTCGGCACTGATCCGCCCGTTGCCACGTGCCGGAACGCCGTTGTGCCAGTCGACGTGAATCGCTTCCATGCCGCCGAGGCTGATGTGCAGCGTGCGGTCCACCGGGGTCCCGGTGCGTTTGAGAATACCGACCACGGTGAACGGTTTGTCGTCGTGTTTGACCAGGCTGATCACCGCTACGCCATGGGCTAACACCAGTTTGTCGCCGAGCTTGTAGTGCAGCGCATCGGCCACTTCGGCGCCGAGCACCACTTCGAACGGATCGCTGGCGAAGGCACGGCCGTCGGCCAGTTCCAGGTGCTGTTGATGGCCGTACTGGTAATGCTCGAAGTACGCCTCGGTGGTGCCCATCACCCGATATCCGCGATGGGAATCGCCGAGGGACATCGGTATCGCCCACTTCACTTTCGGGTTGTTGGCAAAGTGTTCGAAGCTGTCCCAGCGGATGTTATTAGTGGCGTTGCCGATGCGGAATACCGAGTACAAAAGCAGATTTACCGAGCCGGAACGCGCGCCGACGATCAGGTCGGTGCCGCTGATGGTGCTGGCAAAACTGGCCTTGGCTTCGGTGCGCACGCGCTCCACGGCCAGCAGCAGGCAGACCGACAGGGCGATGGCGAACGCGGTGAGGATCGCGGTGAAGCGACGGTTAGCCAGGCTGGCCATGGCTAGACGAAACAAATACATCTCAAACCTCGGACGGGGTGGCGGCGCGATTGAGATCGGCCAGCGACAGGTGGCGATCGAACAGCGGCGCGAGGCTCTGGTCATGGCTGACAAACAACAGGCTCGACCCGGCTTCTCGGCATTCGGCAAACAGCAGGCGAATGAAGTTTTCGCGGGCGTCGTAGTCCAGCGCCGAGGTCGGTTCGTCGGCGATCACCAGTTCCGGCTGACCGATCAACGCACGTGCGGCGGCGACCCGTTGCTGCTGGCCGATGGACAGCGAATCGGCGCGGCGGCTGAGGATGTTTTCATCCTTCAGGCCCAAGTGGGCGAGCAGGGTGGCCGCGGCTCGATCGACGCTGCCGTGGCGCTGTTTCGCCCGTTCGGCACGCAATTTGGAGAAGTGGCAGGGCAACTCGACGTTCTCGCGTACCGAGAGAAACGGCAGCAAGTTGAACTGCTGGAAGATGTAGCCGGTGTGATCGACGCGGAAGTGGTCGCGGGCACCGGCAGAGAGTTCGGTCAGCTCTTGGCCGAGCAGGCGAATGCTGCCGTGATCAGGCTTTTGCACACCGCCGAGCAGGCCGAGCAGGGTGGTCTTGCCGCTGCCGCTGGGGCCTTTGAGGAACAGGGTTTCACCGGGTTCCAGGCGGAACGCCGGGATGTCCAGCAACGGCGGATGCCCGGGCCAGCTGAAGCTCAGGTCGGACAGTTCGATGAGTGCTTGGGTCATGTGAAACCGGTCAGGTTGGTGGTGAACCCTGTGGGAGCGGGCTTGCTCGCGAAAGCGGTATTTCAGTCACATCATTGCTATATGTGCTGCCGTCTTCGCGAGCAAGCCCGCTCCCACATTGGATTGGTGTGTCGGATCAGAATTTCAGGGCGGCAGCCTTGGCTGTTACTTCAACCCCTTGCTGCCCGCTCGGGCTGATCAGTTGTACCTGAATCTTCTGGGTGGCCGGGAATGTGTTGAAGATATTCGCCAGGTCCAGAGTCTTCAGCGCGCCCGGGGCCGAGCAGCTGAGTTGGTAATGGGCGTGGATCTCGCTGTGGTCATGGTGGTGCTCGTGACCGTCCTTGTCCGCTTCGTCGTGGTCATCGTCGGCATCTGGCTTGTCACCGAACAGCGGGCTTTCCAGTTCCTGAGTCGCGACCACGCAACCGGCGGCTTTTGGCAGATTGAACAGCACCAGCGGTTTTTCCAGCTGCGCGCGGACGGCGGTGACTTTGGCCTTGTCGGCGTCAGTGGTGGCGGCGTGTTCGAAACCCACCAGGTTCATCGCCGGGCTTTCCAGCTCCAGCTCCAGAGTCTGGCCATCCAGCGCCGCATTCAGGCGACCGACGCCATGTTCGTGGGCGCTGAGGCTGCCATGTTCATCATGATCGTGATCATGCTCGACCGCCGCATGGGCGACAGCCAGCGGCAACAAGGCAAACGGCAAAGCGAGCAGCAGACGGCGCATGACGGGTCTCCGGAAAGTAAAATGAAAAGTTTGTTATGTAATCTTATAACGAAAGTGCGGAGAGTTTGACCGTCTGCTTGGCGTTGCGCAAGACCCATGGGAGCATGCGAGTCAGGTATGGGCAGGAGCAGACTTATGTTGCGAATACGCGGAAGCATCGGCGACTGGCCGGTGGATTTGACACTGGAGCTCGATGAAGGCGACTGGGCGCAGCTCGGTGCGCAGTTGCAGGCAGCAAAAACCGAGGCGAGTGTTGCGCCCGCCAAACCGGTGAATCAGGACGATGCGCTGTGGCAGATCGCCCAGGAGTTGCTACGCAAGGCCGGACAATTGAGCGGGCCGGATTTGCTGGAGCAACTGGAAGGGTTGACGGGCAGCGCAGCGGCGGGCAAGCGCTTGTTGGTGCGCTTGCGCCACTGCGCAGACGTCAAAGTGGTGAGCGGCGGGGATACGCCGCTGTACAGCTGGCATAAGCCAGCGTAGGAGCTGCCGAAGGCTGCGATCTTTTGATCTTAATAGAGCGCAGCGAACAACTTGCGACGGTACGTGGTCACCAGCGGGTGATCGTTGCCCAGCAGTTCGAACACTTGCAGCAAGGTCTTGTGCGGCAAGCCTTCGCTGTAGCTGCGATTGCGGATGAACAGTTTCAGTAGGGCATCCAGCGCCGCGTCGTATTGCTGACGGGCCAGTTGCTGGATCGCCAGTTGATAGACGGCCTCATCGTCCTGCGGATTTTTCGCCAGACGTGCTTTCAGGTCTGCCGCATCCGGCAAATCCCTGGCCTGACCGAGGAACTGGATCTGTGCCTTGGCGCCGGCCAGGGCAGCCTTGTGCTCATCGGTCTTGACCGCGTCGAGCACGATTTGCGCTTCACCCAGTTCGCCGCGCTCAGTCAGGCAGCGGGCGTAGAGGATCAGCGCCTTGGCGTTAGTGTTGTCTTCAGCTAGCAGTACTTTGAGGGTGGCTTCGGCGTCGGCGTAACGGCCGTCATCGAACAGCGCCTGAGCCTGTTCGAACGGGTCGGCCGCAGCGGGCGGCGGCATTTGCACGTGGGGTTCGAGCATCGTGCGCACAGCCGATTCCGGTTGTGCACCGGCAAAACCGTCCACCGGCTGACCGTCCTTGAATAGCACCACAGTCGGCAGACTGCGAATGCCGAAGCGCGCAACAATGTCCTGCTCGATGTCGCAGTTAACCTTGGCCAGCAGCAACTCGCCCTGATAGCTCTCGGCGATGGTTTGCAGCATCGGCATCAAGGCCTTGCACGGCGCACACCATTCGGCCCAGAAATCCACCAGCACCGGTTTGTGAAAAGAGTTCTCGATCACCGACTGGTCGAAATCGGCAGTCGTGGCGTCGAAAATGTACGGCGTTTCCTGACTCATGGGCTATCTCGTAAAAGCGTGGATGGGTCAACTATACGGCTTGGTGGGGGGTGGCCGGAAGCGGTGTGCCATTGAGAGGTGTGCTGCCCGACGGGACGCCTTCGCGAGCAAGCCCGCTCCCACATTGGATCTGCGGCGAACCGGGGATTTGTGATCGATACAAATCAAGTGTGGGAGCGGGCTTGCTCGCGAAGCCTTTAGAATCGCCGCGCGTGGTAAAGGCTCACATGCCGAAACTCTTCAGGTTCAGCCAGATCCGGCAAGGTCATTGCCTCCAGCATCTCGATGCGCCGATACAACGGGTGGCGAAAATCGCGCACCCGCGAATCCGCCACCAACGCTTCCCGGCCACGGCTGAGAAACTCGTCGAGCAACGGCAGGTTTGCCCGGTCGTACAACACGTCGGCCACCAGAATCAGATCGAACCGATCGGCCTCGGTGAAAAAGTCCGTCGAGTAGCTGAGCTGCACGCCATTGAGTTCGGCGTTCGCCCGACACGCGGCAATCGCCAACGGGTCCAGGTCACAGGCCACCACTTCCAGTGCCCCGGCTTTCACCGCCGCAATCGCGGCGACCCCTGAGCCGGCGCCGAAATCCAGCACCCGTTTACCTTCGACCCATTGCGGGTGCTCGGCGAGATAGCGAGCCACGGCCAGCCCACTGGCCCAGCAGAAACTCCAATACGGCGGTTCGTGAAGAATGCGCCGGGTTTCTTCCGGGCTGAAGGCGCGATCCATATTGTTGCCATCGATCAGCCACAGTTTCAGTTCGGTGCCTGGTAATTCACAAGCAATAAGCTGTGCATCCCCAAGCAGTTCACTCAACGCCTGTTGCAGGTCGAGCGGTGCAATCATGGCGCTTTGACGAATTGCAGCTGACCCAATGCCTGGGTGGTTGGCTGTGTGATCATTTGCGCCGGCAGATGCAGAATCAACTGCCCGGACTGGCTGGCGCGGCCGCGAAGCTCGACGCGGGCACCGGCCGGAAAGGACTCGGGGTTGAAACGCAGGCGAAACGGCAACACTTGATTGGTGCCGATCAGGCTGGAACTGGCGAGCAATAGTTGTGGACGATCCTTTTCGTCGATCACCAGCAACGCCAGTTCGACTTCGGCACCGGCCGGCACGCCCTGCAGGGTGCCGCTCAATTCACGTTGATAAGCCGGCAGGGGGCCGAGTTCGGTCGACGCCTTGGCTTTCTTCTGCGCCTGTTGCGGTGCAGGGCCGGGCGTTGGCGGCTGGGGCTTGGGCGCATCGCTGCCACAGGCCACCAACAGGCTGAAAAGACTGAGCAAAATGAGTGGTCGTAAAGACATTGGCGGCTCCAGCAAGTGAAATCCATAGACAGCCAGTCTGTATACCGCAAACCCTATGGCTTGTCTTGCCACGGGGATGCGCTACCATGGCCCTCCCATTTTTTGTTGCCTGCCACCATGCACTGTCCCTTCTGCGGTGCCAACGACACCAAGGTCATCGACTCGCGTCTGGTCGCCGAGGGCGAACAGGTGCGCCGCCGGCGTGAATGCCTGGCCTGCGGCGAACGTTTCACGACGTTCGAAACCGCTGAACTGGTGTTGCCGCGCCTGATCAAAACCGACGGCAGTCGCCAGCCGTTCGACGAAGAAAAACTCCGTGCCGGCATGCAGCGGGCGCTGGAGAAGCGCCCGGTGAGTGTCGAGCGCCTCGAATCGTCGCTGGTGCACATCAAACACAAGCTGCGCGCCACCGGCGAACGCGAGGTCAAATCCCTCGTGGTCGGCGAACTGGTGATGGCCGAGCTGAAGAAGCTTGATGAAGTCGCCTATATCCGCTTCGCTTCGGTGTACCGACGCTTCCAGGACCTCAACGAGTTCCGCGAAGAGATCGATCGCCTCGCCCGTGAGCCGGTGAAAGAATGACCACCTCCCCCGAACAAGCCATCCTCGACGCGCATTACATGGCCCGGGCCCTGGAACTGGCGCGCAAAGGTCATTACACGACGCATCCCAACCCCCGGGTTGGCTGCGTGGTGGTGCGTGACGGGCAGATTGTCGGCGAAGGCTGGCATGTGCGCACCGGTGAGCCCCACGCCGAAGTCCACGCCCTGCGCGCCGCTGGCGACAAGGCGCGGGGCGCCACGGCTTACGTGACGCTTGAACCTTGCAGCCATCACGGCCGTACACCACCCTGCGCGGATGCATTGGTGAATGCCGGTGTGGCGCGCGTCGTTGCGGCGATGCAGGACCCGAACCCGGAAGTCGCCGGTCGCGGTCTGCAGCGCCTGGCCCAGGCCGGTATCGCCACTGAAAGCGGTGTGCTGGAAGGCGAGGCGCGCAAGCTCAATCAAGGCTTCCTCAAACGCATGGAACATGGTTTGCCGTTCGTGCGGGTCAAGTTGGCGATGAGCCTCGACGGCCGCACAGCGATGGAAAGCGGCGAGAGCCAGTGGATCACCGGGCCGGCGGCGCGTTCGGCGGTACAGCGTTTGCGCGCCGAGGCCAGCGTGGTGCTGACTGGCGCCGACACGGTACTGACGGACAACGCGCGCTTGACCGTGCGTGCCGACGAATTGGGGCTGGACGCTGAACAGACCGCGTTGGCCATGAGCCGTCCGCCACTGCGCGTGCTGATCGACGGTCGCCTGCGAGTGCCGCTGAACGCACCGTTCTTCAAGGCGGGTCCGGCACTGGTCGCCACGTGTGTCGCGGTGGAAGAACAGTACGCTAACGGCCCGGAATGCCTGATCGTGCCGGGCGATGATGGCCAGGTCGATCTGCATCAGTTGCTGGTCGAACTCGCCAATCGTGGCGTCAATGACGTGCTGGTCGAGGCCGGCCCACGATTGGCTGGCGCATTTGCCCAGCTCGGGCTGGTGGACGAATTCCAGATCTTCATCGCCGGCAAGTTTCTCGGCTCCTCGGCCCGACCCTTACTGGACTGGCCACTGGCGCAGATGAAAGACGCGCCCGAGCTCAAAATCACCGAAATCCGTGCGGTTGGCGATGACTGGCGAGTCACTGCCATCCCTGTGCCATCGGCGAGCGTATAATTCCTGGCCATTGCTCTAGCGCTGGCTCTGTTCTCGAGGAGGACTCCATGTTTACCGGCATCATCGAATCCATCGGCAGTATTCGTGCATTGACCCCAAAAGGCGGAGATGTGCGGGTTTACGTAGAAACCGGCAAGCTCGACCTGAGCGACGTAAAGCTGGGCGACAGCATTGCCGTCAATGGCGTGTGCCTGACCGCGGTTGAATTGCCGGGCAATGGCTTTGCGGCGGACGTCAGTCGCGAAACCCTCGACTGCACCGCCATGAATGACCTCAAAAGCGGCAGCCCGGTCAACCTGGAAAAAGCCCTGACCCCGACCACGCGTCTGGGTGGGCATCTGGTCAGCGGTCACGTCGATGGCGTGGGCGAAGTGGTTGCCCGTACCGAGAATGCTCGCGCTGTGGAGTTCCGCATCCGTGCCCCGAAAGACCTGGCCAAGTACATCGCCCATAAAGGCTCGATCACCGTCGACGGCACCAGCCTGACCGTGAACGCAGTCGATGGCGCCGAGTTCTTGCTGACCATCATTCCGCATACCCTGAGCGAAACCATCATGGCGTCGTACCAGCCGGGTCGCCGGGTGAATCTGGAAGTCGACTTGCTGGCACGTTATCTGGAACGCCTTCTTTTAGGCGATAAAGCCGCAGAGTCTGACTCTTCGCAAAGGCCGTCCAGTAACATCACCGAAAGCTTTCTGGCCGCCAACGGCTACCTCAAATCCTGAAGCTCAAATTTCGAAAGAAGGGGGGTGCCTTGTGGCGCTCAATAGCATCGAAGAACTGGTTGAAGACATCCGCCAAGGCAAGATGGTCATCCTCATGGATGACGAAGACCGCGAGAACGAAGGCGACCTGATCATGGCCGCCGAGTGCTGCCAGCCTGAGCACATCAACTTCATGGCCAAGCACGCCCGTGGCCTGATCTGCATGCCGATGAGCCGCGAGCGCTGCGAACTGCTCAAGCTGCCGTTGATGGCGCCACGCAACGGTTCCGGTTTCGGTACCAAGTTCACCGTGTCCATCGAAGCCGCCGAAGGTGTGACCACCGGTATCTCCGCGGCCGACCGTGCGCGCACCGTGCAAGCCGCTGCCGCCAAAGACGCCAAGGCTGAAGACATCGTCAGCCCCGGCCACATCTTCCCGCTGATGGCCCAGGCCGGCGGTACGCTGGCCCGCGCCGGTCATACCGAAGCTGCCTGCGATCTGGCGCGCATGGCCGGATTCGAGCCGAGCGGTGTGATCTGCGAAGTGATGAACGACGACGGCACCATGTCCCGTCGCGCTGAACTCGAAGCGTTTGCCGCCGAACACAACATCAAGATCGGCACCATCGCCGACCTGATTCACTACCGGATGATCCACGAACGTACCGTTCAGCGGATTGCCGAGCAGCCGCTGGACAGCGAACTGGGCCAGTTCAACCTGGTGACCTACCGTGATTCGGTGGAAGGCGACGTGCACATGGCCCTGACCCTGGGCACCGTGTGCGCCGAAGAGCCGACGCTGGTCCGGGTTCACAACATGGACCCGCTGCGTGACCTGTTGATGGTCAAGCAACCAGGCCGCTGGAGCCTGCGCGCCGCCATGGCTGCGGTTGCCGAGGCTGGCAGTGGCGTGGTGCTGTTGCTCGGTCACCCGCTCGATGGCGACGTGTTGCTGGCGCATATCCGCGAAACCGCCGACCACAACGCGGTGAAAAAACCGACCACCTACAGCATCGTCGGTGCCGGTTCGCAGATCCTTCGCGACCTTGGCGTGCGCAAAATGCGCCTGATGAGTGCGCCGATGAAATTTAATGCGATATCCGGTTTCGATCTGGAAGTTGTAGAATACGTGCCCTCCGAATAATGACCGGCAATTTGCGGGCCTGTATTCGCGGTTAACACATCACTGAGGGACGCGTAGAAAACGCGTCCCGGCTCTTTAAGAGATCTAACGAATGACCCTGAAGACCATCGAAGGTACCTTCATCGCCCCTAAAGGCCGCTACGCTTTGGTAGTGGGCCGTTTCAACAGCTTCGTCGTTGAAAGCCTGGTCAGCGGTGCAGTTGATGCCCTGGTTCGCCATGGCGTGAGCGAAAGCGACATCACCATCATCCGTGCGCCTGGCGCCTTCGAAATCCCGCTGGTTGCGCAAAAAGTCGCTCAGAAGGGCGAGTTCGCGGCAATCATCGCCCTGGGCGCAGTCATTCGTGGCGGTACTCCGCACTTCGAATACGTGGCGGGCGAATGCACCAAGGGCCTGGCCCAGGTGTCCATGGAATTCGGCGTACCGGTCGCTTTCGGCGTACTGACCGTTGATTCCATCGAACAAGCCATCGAACGTTCCGGCACCAAGGCCGGTAACAAAGGTGCTGAAGCTGCCCTGTCCGCTCTGGAAATGGTCAGCCTGCTGGCGCAGTTGGAGGCCAAGTGATTAGCGACGAAAGTGATCGTTTCAACCCGCGCGATCCAAAGCCTGCGGATGCCGGCAAGCCATCGAAAAGCGTCAAGCGTCGTGAAGCCCGTCAGCTCGCGACTCAGGCGCTGTACCAATGGCACATGGCCAAGCAGTCGCTGAACGAGATCGAAGCGCAGTTTCGGGTCGATAACGATTTCAGCGATGTCGACGGCGCCTACTTCCGTGAAATCCTGCATGGGGTTCCGGCTCAGAAGGACCGGATCGACGCCGCACTGGCGCCATGCCTGGACATCACCATCGAAGAGCTGGACCCGGTTGAACTGGCGGTTCTGCGCCTGTCCACCTGGGAGCTGCTCGAGCGCGTTGATGTGCCGTACCGCGTTGTGATCAACGAAGGTATCGAACTGGCGAAAGTCTTCGGTTCCACCGACGGCCACAAGTTCGTCAACGGTGTGCTCGACAAGCTGGCCCCGCGTCTGCGTGAAGCTGAAGTGAAGGCGTTCAAGCGCTGATTGGCGCTTGAACTCTTTGTCTCAGTGTCCTGTCTCGCCGATACGTTCGTTTTTTAGCGAGTGGCTGGTGTTGCCAGACAAGGCGCCGCGACGAGTCATAGCTGGCTATGGCGAGGAGCGGCAACGCAGTATGGCGACACCAGACGCCGCTAAAAAATGAACAGTATTGGTGAGACAGGACACCCAATGGGCGAGTTTGAGCTGATCCGCAATTTCTTCGCCGCCGCGCCTTGTGCGCAGGGCGGCGAAGGCGTTGCCCTTGGGGTTGGCGATGACTGCGCCTTGCTGGCTGTTCCTCCCGGGGAACAGTTGGCCATTTCCACCGACACGCTCGTGGCCGGTGTGCATTTCGCAGACCCCTGCGACCCGTTTCTGCTCGGTCAGCGCTCGCTGGCTGTGGCTGTCAGTGATCTGGCCGCCATGGGTGCCGCTCCCATTGCCTTTACCCTTGCCCTGACCTTGCCGACGGTGACCACCGATTGGCTGGAAGCCTTCGCCCGTGGTTTGAACCTCATGGCGCAAAATTGCGGTGTTGCGCTGGTGGGTGGCGATACCACCCGCGGGCCGTTGAGCCTGACCATGACCGTGTTCGGTCGGGTGCCGACCGGTCTGGCGTTGACCCGCAGTGGCGCTCAACCGGGCGATTTGCTCTGCGTGGGCGGAGAGTTGGGTAACGGCGCGGGCGCATTGCCGCTGGTGCTCGGCCAGCGGATGGCTGAACCGGCCATTGCTGATCCGTTGCGTGCCCATTACTGGTCGCCGCAACCGCAGCTTGGTCTGGGCATGGCGTTGCGCGGCAGAGCCACTGCGGCGCTGGACATCTCCGACGGCCTGCTTGCCGACTGCGGGCACATTGCCCTGGCGTCGAAAGTCGGGGTTCAGGTGGAGAGGAGTAAACTGCCGTTGTCGAAGGCGCTGCTGGCCTTCCTCGGTCAGTCCGACGCTGAGCAAGCCGCCCTGAGCGGCGGTGACGATTACGTGCTGGCCTTCACCTTGCCGCCCGCTGAGTTGCCATCATTGCTGGCGGACGGCTGGCCGATCCATGTGCTTGGGCGGGTGGTGGCGGGGCAGGGCGTGACACTGCTGGACGCCGACGGACACGACATCACCCCGCCAATCCGGGGTTATCAACATTTTCGGGAGACACCGTGACAGATCATCCCAAACAGGTCCCGGCGGAGTTCGTACCGCCGTCGGTCTGGCGCAACCCTTGGCATTTCCTGGCGTTCGGCTTCGGCTCGGGCACCCTGCCAAAAGCGCCGGGCACCTGGGGTTCGTTAGTGGCGTTACCCTTCATTCCGTTGTGGCAGATGCTGCCCGATTGGGGTTATTGGCTGATGCTCGGCGTCACCATGCTGTTCGGCTTCTGGCTGTGCGGCAAGGTCGCCGATGATTTGCGCGTACACGACCATGAAGGCATCGTCTGGGACGAAATGGTCGGGATGTGGATCACCCTGTGGCTGGTGCCGGAGGGTTGGTATTGGTTGCTGGCGGGGTTCCTGATGTTCCGCTTCTTCGACATCCTCAAGCCCTGGCCGATTCACTGGATCGACCGGCATGTGCACGGTGGGGTCGGGATCATGCTCGACGACGTGCTGGCAGGCGTATTTGCGTGGCTGGCGATGCAAGGGCTGGTGTGGTTTTTCGTCTGAGGCGCCAAGTGAGAGAACCGGGGATAGCGCGACGCGGGTTGCTGCTGATGGTTTTCGCGCTATTTTGCTCGTTCGCCCAGGCGGGGGATGCACCGACGACGCCGTCCGTGATTCACCTGGCCAGCGAAGCCTGGGAAGACTTTACCGCCGCCGATGGCCATGGTTTGGGCTGGGACGTGTTGCGCGAAGTGTTCGAGCCGGCGGGCGTCAAACTGGATATTCGAATCGAACCGTATACACGCGCCACGGGCCTTGCACAGCGTGGCGAAGTGGACGCTTGTGTCGGTGCCTATCGGGATGAAGTCAGCGACGTGCTCTATCCGCGCTGGAGTTTCGATACCGATCCGATCTATGCACTGGGTCTGGCCAGCAATCCGGCGCCGACCCCGCAAACCCTGGGCAACTATCGATTGGCCTGGGTGCGCGGCTACAAGTACCAGGCTTATCTGCCCAATGTGCAGCGCTATAACGAAGTCGTGCGGCGGACGGGAATTGTGTCGATGCTGACCCACAATCGCGCCGACTATTACATCGATGCACTGACAGAAATCGATTACATCGTTAATCAAGCCAAGGACCCGTCGCAGTTTCGCCGAACGCATATCGCGGAATTGCCGCTTTACCTGTGCTTCGCCAATACACCTCGGGCTCGCACGTTGATGGCGCTGTTCGATCAGCGCATGGAAGTATTGGTCAAAAATGGCCGGTTGAAACCGATTTTCGAACGCTGGAAGCAACCCTATCCGTTTGACTCGAACTGAGCACGGATCATGCGGCCGGAGAGGACTTCCCTGTGGGAGCGAGCCTGCTCGCGATGGCGGACTGTCAGCTAACACAGATGTGACTGGCAATCAGCTATCGCGAGCGGGCTCGCTCCCACAGAGGGGCAGGCGGATTCGATATCAAACTTTTTGATCGTTATGCCCCATAATTCAGCCTAAGCGTCTGTAGGAACGTGCTGTTACAATGCCGCCTCTGCGAATCTTCAGTACTTATAGATCAGGAGCACACCGGTGCCTGTCGTTTTTGTCGCCGCTTCCAAGCTGCCAACGCCTTTTGCGCAATTCACCATGCATGGCTTTCTCGATGAAGAGAACGGGCGCGAGCACGTAGTACTGAGCCTGGGTGAGTTTGCCGACGGTGCTCCGGTACTCGGCCGGTTGCACTCCGAATGCCTGACCGGCGATGCCTTGTTCAGCCAGCGCTGCGACTGCGGTTCGCAACTCGAGGCAGCCCTGCAGGCAATCGCCCGTGAAGGCCGTGGCGTGTTGCTCTACTTGCGTCAGGAAGGTCGCGGCATTGGCCTGCTGAACAAGATCCGCGCCTATGAATTGCAGGACGGCGGCGCCGACACCGTTGAAGCCAACGAGCGTCTGGGTTTTGCCGCCGACCAGCGCGACTACGCCATGTGCCTGCCGATGCTGGAGCATCTGGGCGTGAAGTCCCTGCGTCTGATGACCAACAACCCACGCAAGGTCAAAGCCTTGACCGACATGGGCATCGTGGTTGCCGAGCGCGTGCCGTTGCACACCGGGCACAACCCGCACAACAAACTCTATCTGGCGACCAAGGCGAGCAAGCTCGACCATATGATGGGCAACGAGCATCAGGGCGAGGTTGACCGGGCGTGACCCGCGGTCAGGTACGGCGGCGACTGTCCGTCAATTGGTGGCAATACCTGGCGCTGGCCTTGGTGCCGCTGTTCGTGATCAACGGCGTATTCGGCCAGGGCGAGGCGATTCTGCCGGTGCTGGCCATGCCGTTGTTCATCGCCGGTGTGGCCTCGATGTTTGTCAGCCTGAAGTTCTTCGGCGGCTACAAACACGCGCTGATCGCCACCCAGAAAGCCCTCGATACCCCTGATGAACCCGACGCCTGGATCGCCCTGGCCGCGAAACGCCGCACCGCGTTTCTGGCGGCCGGCCTGCCCGCCTGGATCGGTGCGCTGGCGGTATTCGTCGGGCTTGAAGCTGTTCCGTTGGTGCTGCTGGCGCTGTCGACCACAGTGCTGTTCTACCTCTACCGTATCCCGCGTCAACTCGGCTGATGCGCAGTATCTGGCTGGCAGTGTCGCTGCTGGCTGTCAGCGGTTCGGCGGCTGCGGTTGAACGGGTCGTCAGCCTGGCGCCGTCGCTTTCTGAGATTGTCGTTGAGCTGAACTCGGCTGACCTTCTGGTCGGTGTGCTGGATGCTGGCGAACGTCCCGCTGCACTCAAAGACATTCCTTCTGTTGGCAACTACGGTCAGTTGGACATGGAGCGACTGCTCAGCCTCAAACCCGATCTATTGCTGTTGTGGCCGGGCAGTGTGGGGCCGGCGCAGCGTGAGCAGCTCAAACGGCTGAACATTCCCACCTATGTCGCCGAACCCCACAACCTCGAACAACTTGCCGCCCAGATTGAAGTGATCGCTACGCAGCTCGGAAGACCGGAGCGTGGCGTTTCATTGGCCGAAAATCTGCGTCAACGACTCGATTCCCTGCGCCAGCGTTATCGAAGGGATGAACCGTTACGGGTGTTTTATCAAGTCTGGGATCGGCCGCTGTACACCGTGGGCGGCGGGCAGATCATCAGCGATGCTCTAGCGGTGTGCGGGGCGCGCAATGTGTTTGCCGACCTGACGCAGCCTGCACCGCAGGTCAGTGTGGAGGCGGTGTTGCAGCGCAATCCCGAGGTGATTCTGGCCAGTGATCAGGCGCAACTCGATGCGTGGAAGAGCTGGCCTCAGGTAACGGCGGTGACGCGGGGGCAATTGCTGCTGGTGACGGACAAAGGCCTGGAGCGGCCGAGTGGGCAGATGATCGAAGCGACTGCCAAGTTGTGCCAGTTGATCGCGCCCTGTGGCGAGGGGGCTTGCCCCCGTTCGGCTGCGCAGCAGCCGTAATTCGGTTGGTGCGGTGTGTCTGATAAAACGCGGTTGCTGAATCTGGGGCAGCTTCGCAGCCCAACGGGGGCAAGCCCCCTCGCCACAAATGACCGAGTCGGCTTTTAGCGCTCAGGCGTCCAGGTCACCCCGAACATCCACGCCCGGCCTTCTTCGCGATACCCATACTGACTGCCGTCATGGCTGTACAACGCCCGGCTGTAACCCTTGTCCAGCAGGTTATCGACCTTCATTTCCAGCTTGATCTCGCGATTCAGCGCCCAACTGCTGCGCAACCCCAACAAGGCATACCCGCCTAACGGCTGCTGGTTGTTCTCGTCGTCATAACTGCTGCTCACCGCTTGCCAACTGGCACCGAGGCCGAGCCGGTCGAACTGCCGATCCAGGTCCAGGCTCAAAGTCCGCCGTGCACGACGGGCGAGGGTGTGGCCGCTGTCGCGATCCTGCGGGTCGATGATCGCCACGCCGAGGTTGCTCTGCCAGCCGAACAGCTCTTGTTTCAAGGCCGCTTCGAAACCGTTGATCCGCGCCGAGGCGACGTTCGCCGGGCGGTTGTTGCTGCCGAAAATAATCGCGTCTTGTAGATCGGTGCGGTACAGCGAAGCTTCCAGGCGACTGGTTTCTGTCAGCTGACTGCGCCATTGCAGCTCATAACTTTTCGAGGTTTCGGGTTTCAAATCCGGATTGCTGAAATCCGGGTAGTACAGGTCGTTGAAGGTCGGTGCGCGGAAGCCTTCGCTGTAGGTCAACAGTACATCGTTGTCCGGGTTCAGCGGCAGGGTGAAGGTGCCGCTCCAGCTGTTCTGGCTGCCGAACTGCTGATTCTGGTCGCGACGCAGGCCCAGTTCGGTAGAAAAGCTGTCGGCTTGATAGCGATGCTGGATAAACGCTGCACGGTTCCAGCGGCTGTCTTCGTCGAACGCTGTGCTGCTGTTGATTCGGTCTTCGTACCAGTCGCCGCCGAGGATCAGGCTGTTGCGTTCATCCAGGGTCAGGTCGTTCTGCCAGTTCACCGAATCGCGGTAGGTGTTGAACACGCTGCGCTCGTCGCTGAGCTTGTCGAGCGTCTTCTCACGGTTTTCGCTATGGCCGAACTCGACGCGGGTTTTCCACCGGTCATTGATCCTCGCGTCGACATAACTGCTGACGCTGCTCACAGAGAACTCGCTGTAGGGCTGTTGCTGGACCGATTCAAAGGTGTTCATGTCGAAGCGGCCGAACGGATTGTCGAATGCGCTTTTGCCCTGGTTATCCAGCAGATTGGCGCCGACTTCGATGTCATCGGTGAGGGCGTGACTCAGGCTTAAGCTGACCGACTTATTGCGGTATTCATCGTGATCGCCATCACTGGGATAAGACTGGTGAGTGCGATTGATGCCTGCCGTTTCATCGAGGCTGGCACCGAGATTGAAGCGGGTCTGCGCGTCGCCGCCAGACAATCCAAGGCTGCGTTCCCAGGTCTGATTGCTGCCAACCCCCACGTGCATGCGGGGTTGCAAGCCCTGTTCGCCACCACGGCGGGTGAAGATCTGGATCACCCCGCCAATCGCATCGCTGCCGTAAATCACTGAACGCGAACCACGCAGCACTTCCACGCGCTCGACCTGTTCGATGTTGATGTGTTGCAGGTTGCTGTCGCCGGAGGTCGAGTTGCCGATGCGTTGGCCGTCGACCAGCACCAGACTTTGCGCCGACTTGGTACCACGAATGTAAACCCCCGGCAGACTGCCGCGCCCGCCAGTTTGCCCGACCTGTACGCCCGGCACCCGACGCAGTAGGTCAGTGACACTGCTCGGTTGCAGACGGTCGATATCGTCGCGGGTGAACACCGTGTTGGCGGCGCTGCTGTCGTTACGCGCTTCGACCTGACGGTTGGCGCTGATCAGCACGTCGGGCAGTTTCAGGGCCTGGTCGCGTTCGAAGGTGTCGGCCAAGAGTTGGCCGGCCGGCAGAAGCGTCAGCGTCAGGGCAAAAGGGGAGAGTTTCATGGATGATCCGAGGTGAATTCAGATACGACGCAACCCCCGTAGGAGCTGCCGAAGGCTGCGATCTTTTGATTCTGTTTTTTCAGGTTTGGAGCCGCCGAAGATCAGGATCAAAAGATCGCAGCCTTCGGCAGCTCCTACAGGGGATCGGGTTTACAAGTTCAGCAGCTGCAGGCGCTGACGCACCGCTTCTTCGATCCCAACCTCATCCAGTCCGCATTCAGCCAGCATTTGCGCAGGCTTGGCGTGTTCCACATAGGCATCCGGCAAGCCCAGGTGCAGCACCGACTTGAGGATGTTTTCGCGGGCGAGAAACTCGCTGACCGCGCCACCGGCACCGCCCATGATGGCGTTCTCTTCGACGGTCACCAGCAGTTCGTGACTGCCGGCGATTTCGCGAACCAGTGCTTCGTCGAGCGGTTTGACGAAGCGCATGTCGACCACGGTCGCATCCAGTTTCTCGGCGACTTTCAGTGCCTCGGCCAGTTGCACGCCGAACACCAGCAGGGCGACTTTGTTGCCCTGACGGCGCACGACACCCTTGCCGATTTCAATCGGTTCGAGGTCTTTCGCGATCGGCGCATTCGGGCCGGTGCCGCGCGGATAACGCACCGCCGCCGGGCCGTTGTACAGGTGGCCGGTGCTGAGCATTTTGCGCAGTTCGTTTTCGTCGCTCGGGGTCATCACCAGCATGCCGGGGATGCAACGCAGGAACGACAGGTCGAAGCTACCCGCGTGCGTCGGGCCGTCTTCGCCCACCAGACCAGCACGGTCGATGGCGAACAGCACGTCGAGGTTTTGCACCGCCACATCATGCACAAGCTGGTCGTAGCCGCGTTGCAGGAAGGTCGAATAGATCGCCACCACCGGTTTTGCGCCTTCGCAGGCCATGCCGGCGGCGAGGGTCACGGCGTGTTGCTCGGCAATCGCGACGTCGAAATAGCGCTCCGGGAAGCGCTCGCTGAAGGCCACCAGGTCGGAGCCTTCCTTCATCGCCGGGGTAATCCCGACCAAGCGCGGATCGACCGCGGCCATGTCGCAGAGCCATTCACCGAACACACCGGAGTACTTCGGCCCGCCGGCTTTCTTCGGCGCGGCGGCCGGAGCATCCACAGGTTCGAGTTTGGTAATGGCGTGGTAACCGATCGGGTCGACTTCCGCCGGAGCGAAGCCTTTGCCTTTTTTGGTGACCACGTGCAGGAATTGCGGGCCTTTCAGATCGCGCATGTTGCGCAGGGTGGCGATCAGGGTCGGCAGGTCGTGGCCATCGATCGGGCCGATGTAATTCCAGCCCAGCTCTTCGAACAGCGTGCCAGGGACCAGCATGCCTTTGGCGTATTCTTCGGTACGACGGGCGATTTCCCAGGCGCCGGGCAGGCGCGACAGGACCTTTTTACTGCCTTCGCGCATGCTCGCGTAAGTGCGGCTGGAAAGGATTTTCGCCAGATAGTTCGACAGCCCGCCGACGTTGCGCGAAATCGACATGTCGTTGTCGTTGAGGATCACCAGCATGTTGGCGTCCACTTCCGGCGCGTGGTTCAGCGCCTCGAAGGCCATGCCGGCGGTCAGTGCGCCGTCGCCGATCACCGCGATCGCCTTGCGATCACTGTGTTGCAGGCGGGCGGCAACCGCCATGCCCAGCGCTGCGCTGATCGATGTGCTGGAGTGGCCGACGCCAAAGGTGTCGTACTCGCTCTCGGAACGACGCGGGAAGGCGGCAACGCCGTCCTTCTGGCGCAGGGTGCTCATGCGCTCGCGACGGCCGGTGAGGATTTTGTGCGGGTAGGCCTGATGACCCACGTCCCACACCAGCCGGTCGTCCGGGGTGTCGAAGACGTAATGCAATGCGATGGTCAGCTCGATGACGCCCAGGCCAGCACCGAAATGCCCGCCGGTCTGACCGACCGTGTAGAGCAATTCCAGGCGCAACTCATCAGCCAGGGTTTCCAGCTCGGCTTCGCCTAACCGGCGCAGGCCGTCCGGCGTGTTGGCACGGTCGAGCAGGGGCGTGGTCGGGCGCTTGCGGGGAATCTCATGAAACGTCGTGGGCATCAGGCGAATCGTTATAGGTATAAAAGATGCGGCAGTTTACCTGATGCATCGCCCCCTGCCCACGCGTTGGTTTTTTTTGGCGGATACGCCGTCAGCTGCGGCGATCGACGATGTACCGGGCCAGATCGCGCAATGGCTCGGCCGCCGCGTCAAACGGTCGCAGCGCGTGCAGGGCCTGGTCGCGCAGTTCCAGGGCATAGGCCTTGGCCGCGTCGAGACCGAGCAGGGCCGGGTAGGTCGGCTTGTCCCGGGCGATATCGGCGCCCTGGCGTTTGCCGAGGGTTTCGGTGTCACTTTCAACGTCGAGAATGTCGTCCTGGACCTGAAATGCCAGGCCAATGGCCTGTGCATAACTCTGCAGGGACTTCAGTTCGTCCTTCGCGGCATGACCGCTGGCCAGGGCACCGAGCTTGACGCTGACTTCAATCAACGCGCCGGTCTTGTGCCGGTGCATGTATTCAAGGGCTTTTTGATCGAGCTTCAGACCCACCGAACCGAGATCGATGGCTTGCCCGCCGACCATGCCCGCCGGGCCCGCCGCCAATGCCAAGGCGCTGACCATCTGCAGGCGGGTTTCGGCGTCGCAACTGCTAAGGCGTGGGTCGAGCAGGGCGCTGAAGGCCAGGCTCTGCAAGCCGTCACCGGCGAGGATTGCACAAGCTTCATCGAATTTTTTATGCGTAGTCGGCTGGCCGCGACGCAGATCGTCGTCGTCCATGGCCGGCAAATCATCGTGCACCAGCGAATAGGCGTGGATCAGCTCAACCGCACAAGCCGCGCCGTTGGCCTGCTCGGCCTTGCCACCCAACGCCTCACACGCGGCGTAAGCCAGCAACGGGCGCACACGTTTGCCGCCGTTCATCACGCTGTAGCGCATGGCTTCGTAAAGGCGTGCGAGCTCGGGGCTCGGCGGGTTGAACAGGGTTTCCAGTGCCGCGTTGACGCGAGCCTGGCTGGTCGCCGAATACGCCGCAATCATTCTGGCTGATCCGCGTCGAAGGGTTCCTCGGCCAGCTCACCATCACGCTCGAGCAGCACTTGAACCTTCTGCTCGGCCTGAGCCAGTGCCGCCTGGCAATCGCGGGTCAGACCGATGCCCTGCTCGAAAGCGGTCAGCGAGTCTTCCAGCGACAATTCGCCGTTCTCCAGACGCTCCACCAGCGTTTGCAGGTCGGCGAGGGATTGTTCGAAATCCAGTGCAGCTTTTTTGCGGGCCATGGCGGCTATTTCCGGTTGACGTTAAACCGGCGCGACACTAGCAGACATAGGGGTTATGGGCAAATGAGCGGGGCGTTTCGGACAATGGTTTTTGGGAGTCAATGCGGCCCTGTGGCGAGGGGGCTTGCCCCCGTTGGGTTGCGAAGCGACCCCTGAACCAGACGGCGTGTTTCTTCAGGCATACCGCATTCAGCAATGTGCGACTGCTACGCAGCCGAACGGGGGCAAGCCCCCTCGCCACAGTGCGGTATCGATCATGATTAATCTGTTGAGTCATCGGGATAGCTGATTTGATATCGAGTACTGCGCCCGCCGCCGGGCAGGCGTTTCAGGCAGCCCTTTTCCAGCAGTTCGGCCAGATGACGGGTTGCGGTGGCTTTGGAAACCTTTGCCACTGCCTGGTATTGAGCGGCGCTGATGCCATTATCGAAACCTCGTTCCCCGCCATCGAGCAAGCGATTCAGTACTTTGGTCTGCTCGGTCGACAGTCCGGATTCCCGATGTGCCTGCCAGAAACGCGTCTTGCCCAGTACCGACTCAATCCGCGTCATGGCCTGCTGCAAGCTACGCAGCAAAGTCTGAAGAAACCACTCCAGCCATTCGGTGATATCCATCGTGGCTTTCTGGCTGGTTTCCAGCACTCGGTAATAGCCAGAACGATCATCCAGAATGCTCGCCGACATGGCGTAGAAGCGGATGGCCTGAGCCTCACCCTGAGCCAGGGCCAGATCAGTGATCGTTCGCGTCAGGCGACCGTTGCCATCGTCGAAAGGATGCAACGTCACAAACCAGAAATGTGCGACGCCGGCCCTCAGCAAAGGGTCGAGGCCAACCTGATTTCGGCTGGCTTCAAACCAGGTCAGGAAGGTTTCGAGTTGTCGTTCAAGACCAAGGCGAGGCGGCGCTTCGAAGTGAACGGTCGGCCTGTCGAGTCGCCCCGAAACAACTTGCATCGGCTCGTCGCCGCGCAAGGTACCAACACGGATCGACCGGGCGGCGAGATCCGTGTCTTGCTCAGGAAACAGCCATTTATACCAATCCAGCAATCGAGCCAATGTCAGTGGTTCAGCGAAATGCCGGGTGGCATCGAGCATCAATTGCGCAAGGCCCTCACTGCGCTGGCTCACCTTATCGCCATTGACCAGATCCAACCCCAACCGTCGCGCCAGAGAGGAGCGTACGGAGCCAACATTAAGCTGTTCACCCTCGATAGCGGACGAGGTCACGATGTTCTGCAACAACGTATCCAGTTCGTTTTGCGCGCTCAACGAACTGCCTACCGAACTGGCCATCCCCATCAACCGACCCTGCGCCTGAACGCAGTCGCGCAACAGTGGCGCCAAACGCTCGGCTTGCAATTGGAAATTTGGCCAATCAGGCTGCTGCCAGATCCAGTGAGGTGCCATGAACTGCTCTCGAAATGATTGAGCCGAATAAAGACGTTATTCGGCTCATATGGTGAGCCGAATATGACGCCTATTTGGCTCATCGTCTAGCTACTTCCGAGTCAGCAGGCTGCTGACCAATTCGCTCCTGCGCATCTTGGTAAGCGGCTTCACGCTCGCGCTTTCCAATTGCAACGACGAACACCACGACCTCTTGATCCAGAACCTGATAGATCAGGCGATAGCCGGCGCTGCGGAGCTTTAGCTTGTAGCAATCTGGCAAATTACGAAGTCGGTTGGCTTCAACGCGAGGGTTCTCCAAAACCTCAGCGAGCTTCTTTTTGAACTGCTGGCGCAACGTGTCGCCCAGTTTGTTCCACTCTTTCAACGCGCGACGATCAAATTCGAGGCTATAGGTCATCCAGACTGACCTTGACTCGCTGAGGTGCGGCGAGACGTTCGGTGACCACTGCGATGAGTGCTTCATCCTCTTCACTAAGTAATGCAGCTTTGAAAGGCAATTTACCGCGCTCGGCGACATATTGAAGGGTTTGGCGCAGGAGCTCGGAAGGCGTTACCCCGAGCTTTTCCAATTCGGCAAATGAGCGCTGCTTCAGGTCATCGTCTATACGGATGTTGATGGAAGCCATGGTGATATACCTGTAATGACGTTTGTCGTTACGGTAGCAATTGTGTCCCTGGCCCGACAACCCCTGATCCAGGGTTTCAGATGACAGGTACGCTTTCTTCCAGACATTAAAAAGCCGGCTTGTGGCCGGCTTCTCGGGGACTGGCTTGGTTTATTTTTGGTAAACCGCGCCAGCCTTCAAAACGTACACCCGGATCTTGCGTCCGGCTGTGGGACTTGGCGAGAAAGTCATCTGCCTTGTCGGTGCGATCTGAGCCTGAAGAAGGGTCGATGCGCAAATGTGGGGCGCAGCATACTGATTTTTTTGAGGAATTCCCAGCTCGGCATGCGGAGTAGAGTGGATTGCGGCGAGGTGTAGCAGCTGCCGAAGGCTGCGTTCGGCTGCGAAGCAGTCGTAAACCCGGTAACCATACTGTCCGCCATAGTGAATGGTTTGCGACTGCTGCGCAGTCGAACGGGGGCAAGCCCCCTCGCCACAGTGGATCACAGGGCTGCGTGCTTATAGGAAGGGCACGGAAGGTCGGCGTTTATTGAGCGTCGACCACCAGAATACCCACCCCAATACCCTGATGTTTTGCTTATCGATCTGCTCGGCACTGAAGATCTCGTCGGGATACTCGGCTTTGTTATAGCTGCGCAATCGCAACGCATTCCCCGGCATCCGGTGCAGGTATTTGATCCGCAGCATCCCGTCATGCTCGATCGCATAAATCTCCCCATCAATAACCTGAGTCAGCCCACGGTCGATCGCAAGCGTCGAGCCATCTTCAATCTTTTCGCCCATGCTGTTGCCGATCATGTGGGTACAGATAGCATTGGCGTGGTTGATTTCCAGGGAGTCCAGGTGGCTGCGAGGCAGGCGGATGGATTGGCTGGGGTCTTTGACGACGTGAGTTTTGTTGGAGCCCGGGGCGGTGGCTGTTTCTATATAGAAGGGCAATTCGACGTCGATGGGCTCGATCACCGTGTAGATGCCGCGGATGGCCTGGGCATCGAAGGTGTTGCCGGACTCGTCGAGCACGCGCAGGCGTGAGGACTCTTTCGGGCCTTCGCCGGTTTTCAGCCAGTCGCTGTTTACGGACAGTAGTCTGGCGACCTCTTCCATGCGGTAGGCGGGCACACCTCGGGTGTACCAGTTGTGGATATTTTGCGCTTCCGTGTCGAAGAAAGCGGCAAATCCAGTGGTTGTGATTTTCGCTGTTTCGAGGAGTGCTTTAAACCGTGGGCCGCTAGTGTTCTTTTTCATAAACACGAGTCTACTGGCGCAGGATGGGGGTTTGAATAAACGATCCGTTCAAATTTCGAGGGAAATTTAAGACTGGATGTAAGGCGCTTTTAGTGGAAATTAAACGAGAAAAAACCAATGCACCCAGGCGTTAAGCGACCGGTTTAAAAGAGGCTTTGCAAGCGCGCACAAAAAACCCCGGATCAACCGGGGTTCTTCTTCAAACGTCGCAGCTAGCAGCTTACCGCGGCTTCTCAGCCTTTATAGGCAGCAACCGACTTGGTGATCGCGTCGCGGGCGGCATCTGCGCCGGCCCAGCCTTCGATCTTCACCCATTTGCCTTTTTCGAGATCTTTGTAGTTCGCGAAGAAGTGCTCGATCTGCTGAATCAGCAGCGGAGGCAGATCGGTGTATTCCTTCACATCGACGTACAGCTGGGACAGTTTGTCGTGTGGAACCGCGATCACTTTGGCATCGCCGCCGCCGTCGTCGGTCATGTTCAGGATGCCGACTGGACGCGCGCGGATTACCGAACCTGGGGCAACCGGGTAAGGGGTCACGACCAGCACGTCGAGGGGATCACCGTCGTCAGCCAGGGTGTTGGGGATGTAACCGTAGTTGGCCGGGTAGAACATCGGGGTGGCCATGAAACGGTCAACGAACAGGCAATCGCTGTCTTTGTCGATTTCGTATTTGATCGGCGCGTGGTTGGCCGGGATCTCGATCGCGACGTAGATGTCGTTCGGCAGGTCTTTGCCAGCCGGAATCTTGCTGTAGCTCATTGGGCGGTGCCCCCGTTAGTTGACCAAAAAAACTTGGCCGGATTGACCAAAAAGTGGCGGCGATTATAGGCATATTCTGCCACCGTTGCCATGCGCCAGAGGTCGTGTAGACCTTAGTCGTGTGCCTGATAGACAGGGTTCTCGGCCAGAAGTTGCTGCAATCGGGCCAATGGGTCCTGCCGATAAAACAACTTCAGCTGTTCATAAACCTGTGGATATGCCTCATGCAGCAAGTCCGGTGCGCTGAAGAAGTATTCGCTGGTGACGGCGAAGAACTCGGCGGGGTTTTCCGCTGCGTACGGGTCGATGGCGGTTTCGGCGTCCGGGTTGCGGTCCAGTTGCCGGTCGAGGTCGTCATAGGCTTCTTGCATGATTCTGGCCCAGTCGCTGACGCGCATGTCGGCATGCAGCGGGGGGAGGCCATTGGCGTCGCCGTTGAGCATGTCGAGTTTGTGCGCGAGTTCGTGGATCACCAGGTTGTAGCCTTCCCAGCCACCGCTGGCCATCACGCCGGGCCAGGCTAGGATGATCGGGCCTTGCTGCCAGGCTTCGCCGCTGTGTTCGCCGTCCCACTCGTGTTCGACGCCGCTGGCATCGCGATGGCGCTGGGGGCTGAGGAAATCGTCGGGGTAGAGGATGATTTCGTGAAAGCCCTGATACCAGTTCAGATCGCCCAGATGCAGCAGCGGCAATTGGGCCTGGGCGGCGAGCAGCAGGCGTTGCTCCTGGTGAAGCTCGACGCCGGGCAGGGCGGTCAGGTGTTTGTCTTGCAGGAACAGCACGCAGGCTTCCCGCAGCCACTGGTCTTCGGCTGCGCTGATGCCATCGAGAAAGCTCAGGTGATGGCGCACCCGTTGCCACATGTCGTCGGCAATCGGATGCCTGGCCAGGGTGCGCCGGCGTCGCCAGGCGCTAAGGAACCACATCGTGAGTCAGCGGGGTTCGGCTTTGGACGCGGCATGCCCGAGGCGGCTGCGGATCACGCTGATGATCATCGGTAGCAGCGACAGCAGGATGATGCCCACTACCAGCAGTGACAGGTTTTTCTTGATGAACGGTACGTTGCCGAAGAAGTAACCGAGGGTGACCAGGCCGCCCACCCAGAGGATGGTTCCGAGAACACTGAAGGCAAAGAAACGCGGGTAAGGCATTTTGCCGACACCGGCGACGAACGGGGCAAAGGTGCGGATGATTGGCATGAAGCGCGCCAGGGTCACGGTTTTGCCGCCGTGCTTGTCGTAGAAGTCGTGGGTTTGTTGCAGATAGTCGCGGCGGAATATTTTCGAGTTCGGGTTGCTGAACAGCTTTTCGCCGGCGGTGCGGCCGATTATGTAGTTGGTGCTGTCGCCGAGAATCGCCGCCAGCATCAGCAGGCCGCCCAGCAGCACCGGGTCCATGCCGCCACCGGCCGCTACGGCGCCGGCGATGAACAGCAGGGAATCGCCCGGCAGGAATGGCATAACTACCAGACCGGTTTCGCAGAAGATCACCAGAAACAGAATGGCGTAAATCCATGCCCCGTAGTTAGTTACCAGCAGGTCGAGGTAAACATCGAGATGCAGGATAAGGTCGATCGGGTTGAAATCCATGGAAAGCACCTGTGGTGATGGCCCGACTCTGCAGGCCTGTGCGGATGGCTTCGCGTAAGACTACAGCTAACTGTGATTTTTCTTACGAGCCGGAAGAATGGGCATTATACGGGGAGAGAAGTGAAAAACGCCTCGAGTTTGTAGCGGGGGATGTCGATGGGGCGACCATGGGGCTGTTGGCTTTGCACAAACCTTGTGGCGAGGGAGCTTGCTCCCGTTGGGTTGCGAAGCGACCCCTAAACCAGGTAGTCACGGTTTTTCAGATACACCGCATGCTCAGGTTTTACGACGGCTGCGCCGCCGAACGGGGGCAAGCCCCCTCGCCACAAAGGCCTCAGTGCGTTACAGCCCCTCACTGATCGGCAACACGTAGTTCTTGAACTCGGTGTCTTCCCTGAACCCGATGGATTCGTAGGTTTTCTGCGCGACTTCGTTGTTGCTGCTGGTGGAAACGCGCATGCGCACCGCATTGGTTTCCTTGGCCATTTTTTTCGCGGTACGGATCAGGTTGTCGGCCACTAACTGGCGGCGGGCGTCTTCAGCGACGTAGATATCGTTGAGGATCCACACGCGTTTAAGCGAAAGAGACGAAAAGCTTGGGTATAACTGACAAAAACCCATCAGTTTGTTGTTGTCGTCATCGGCCAGGGCCAGGTAGATCACCGATTCCTTGCGCCGCAGACGTTTCTCGAGGAACGCCCGGGACGAGTCCGGATACGGCAGGGAACCGTAAAACTCACGATATTTGACGAACAACGGGGTCAGCAGGTCGAGGTGTTCGAGGGTCGCTTGAATAATCCGCATGGTAGGTCTCGTCTTCAAGTGGCTGTCTTACGTGGTGACGGCGACGGGAAACCCTGGCGGCCGTGCATCGATCCTGCCTGAAACCTGAATAGAAACGCAATGCGGAAACGGTTCAGGTATCCGACGGGCTCAGTAGGAAATTACCTTTCATATCTGCACTAATGTCCGACTCCAGCGTCTGAACCTGGGCTTCGTCCTTCAGACTGACCCCCGATAACTGCCGCCGACAGGCTTCGCGCATCAAATACAGCAAGCGGTGTGCCGCCATGCCGTAACTCAAGCCTTCGAGCCGAACATTCGAGATGCAGTTGCGATAGGCGTCTGTCAGTCCGACTTTGGGATTATAGGTGAAATACAACCCCAGGCTGTCTGGTGAGCTCAAGCCGGGGCGTTCGCCGATCAATATGACCACCATTTTTGCGCCCAGCAGCTCGCCGATCTCGTCGGCTACAGCTACACGGCCCTGTTCCACCAGAATCACCGGCGACAGTGACCAACCCTCAGCGGCTGTCTGTTCTTCCATGCGCGCCAGAAACGGTAAGGTGTGGCGATGAACGGCCAATGCCGAGAGGCCATCGGCCACCACAACGGCCAAATCGATGCCGCCAGGATGGCTCAGCGCGTAGTCGCGCAGGGTCTGCGCCGACTGATCACTCAACTTGCGCCCCAGATCGGGGCGCTGCAGATAGCTGTTCCGGTCCGTGGCGGCGCTGTGCAGCAGCAAACTCTCACGTCCACGCTCGGCCAGCTGCGAACCGAGCCCCCTGTGGTCGAACGGCAGGTGCACCGCATCCCGGGCCTGTGCATGGGCGTACTGAAAATCCAGCTGTGCGCTGGTCGGCATACTGGTGCCTGTACGACCGAGGGCAATACGTGCCGGGGTCAGGCGACGCAGTTCCAGCAATGGGTTCTGCGGATCGACAGGTGGTTTATCCATCTCAATACTCATCCCAGTTGCGCCATGGCTTGACGGAAGGCCGGCGGCAGGTTGTCGCCGAAGTGAATTTTGCCGTCTGCCTGGGTGAAGATGCCCATGTTCGCCAGCCACTGTTCAAACTCCGGCGCCGGTTTCAGGCCCAGGGTTTTGCGGGCGTAGAGGGCGTCGTGGAACGACGTGGTCTGGTAATTGAGCATGATGTCGTCAGAGCCGGGGATGCCCATGATGAAGTTGATCCCGGCCACGCCCAGCAGGGTCAGCAGGGTGTCCATGTCGTCCTGATCGGCTTCGGCGTGATTGGTGTAACAGATGTCGCAACCCATCGGCACGCCCAGCAGCTTGCCGCAGAAGTGGTCTTCGAGGCCGGCGCGGATGATCTGTTTGCCGTTGTAGAGGTATTCCGGGCCGATGAAGCCTACGACGGTGTTTACCAGAAACGGTTTGAAATGGCGTGCCACGGCATAGGCGCGGGTTTCGCAGGTCTGTTGATCGATGCCGTGATGGGCGTTGGCCGACAAGGCGCTGCCCTGGCCGGTCTCGAAATACATCAGATTCTGGCCCAACGTGCCGCGATTCAGGCTCAAGCCCGCGTCATAGCCTTCCTGCAAGACGTTTAGGTTGATACCGAAACTGGCGTTGGCCGCTTCAGTGCCGGCGATCGACTGGAACACCAGGTCCAGCGGAATGCCGCGATTCACCGCCTCGATGGAGGTGGTGACGTGGGTCAGCACGCAGGCCTGTGTAGGAATTTCGTAGCGCTGGATGATCGCATCGAGCATTTCCAGCATGGCGCAGATCGAAGCGATGCTGTCAGTGGCCGGGTTGATGCCGATCATCGCGTCACCGTTGCCGTACAGCAGTCCGTCGAGAATGCTCGCGGCGATGCCGGCCGGTTCGTCGGTGGGGTGATTGGGTTGCAGGCGTGTCGAGAGCCGGCCGCGCAAGCCCAGAGTGCCGCGGAATTTCGTGATCACGCGGATTTTCTGCGCCACCAGCACCAGGTCTTGCACGCGCATGATCTTCGACACGGCGGCGGCCATTTCCGGGGTCAGGCCCGGGGCGAGGGCACGCAAGCTCTGTTCGTCGGCGGCGTCGCTGAGCAGCCAATCGCGAAAGCCACCGACAGTGAGGTGGCTGACCGCTTTAAAAGCCTGTTTATCGTGAGTGTCGATGATCAGCCGGGTGACTTCATCGGCCTCGTAAGGAATCAGTACTTCCTGCAGGAAGTGAGTCAGCGGGATGTCAGCCAGGGCCATCTGCGCGGCCACTCGCTCGCCATCGTTGAGGGCGGCAACGCCGGCCAGAAAGTCCCCGGAGCGCGCCGGGCTGGCTTTGGCCATGACGTCTTTGAGACTGTCGAAGCGGTAGGTCTGGGCGCCGACGGTATGGGCAAATACGGCCATGGGGCGGTGTCCTCCTGATTCAATAAATAACTCAAATGCACCGCCGAACCCTTGTGGGAGCTGCATGCACTTCAATATGGCAGGCGCCGGGAATCAGCCCGGCGCCGGTGCAACTCAGACGCCTTCGAGCATCGCATCCGCCGGTGCGTCGGAACGCTGCTTGGCCGTCAGTTGGAAATACAGGTAACCGGCCGCCATGAACCCGAGGAACACACACCCGATCAAGGTGTTGAACCACGCCATCGCCACCAGGCACACCACGGCCAGAAACAGCGCGATGCCCGGTACGATCGGGTAGCCCGGTGCGCGGAAGGTACGTTCCAGGTTCGGCTCGGTTTTACGCAACTTGAACAGGCTCAGCATACTGATGATGTACATCACGATGGCGCCGAATACCGACATGGTGATCATCGCAGCCGTCAGCGTCATGCCCTGCAGGTTGATCAGGCCGTCGCTGTAGATCGCCACGATGCCGATCACGCCGCCCGCCAGAATCGCCCGGTGCGGCGTCTGGAAGCGCGAGAGTTTGGCCAGCCCTTTGGGCAGGTAACCGGCGCGAGCCAGGGCGAAGAACTGTCGCGAGTAGCCGAGGATGATCCCGTGGAAACTCGCCACCAGGCCGAACAGGCCGATCCAGACCAGCATGTGCATCCAGGTCGAATTATTGCCGACCACGGCTTTCATCGCCTGAGGCAGCGGATCGTTGATGTTCGACAGTTGACGCCAGTCGCCGACGCCGCCAGCCATCACCATGACGCCGATGGCCAGGAACACCAGGGTCAGAATGCCACTGACGTAAGCCCTGGGAATTGTGCGTTTCGGGTCCTTGGCTTCCTCGGCAGCCATGGCGGCGCCTTCAATGGCGAGGAAGAACCAGATCGCGAAAGGTATTGCCGCAAAGATGCCGGGGATCGAGGCCATGGTGAATTCGTTGGACCCCGACCAGCCATTGAGCACGAAATTGCTGAAGCTGAAGCCCGGTGCGACCACGCCCATGAACACCAGCAACTCGGCGACCGCAAGCACGGTGACCACCAATTCGAACGTGGCAGCGATGCTCACGCCGAGGATATTCAAGCCCATGAACACGAAATAGGCACCAACAGCGGCGATCTTCGGGTCCAGTTCCGGGTATTGCACGTTGAGGTAGGCGCCAATGGCCATGGCAATTGCCGGTGGCGCAAAGACGAATTCGATCAGGGTCGCAATGCCGGCGATCAGTCCGCCTTTTTCGCCGAAGGCCCGTCGGCTGTAGGCAAACGGCCCGCCAGCGTGGGGAATGGCGGTGGTCAATTCGGTGAAACTGAAGATAAAGCAGGTGTACATCGTCGCCACCATCAGGGCGGTGACGAGAAAACCCAGGGTCCCTGCGGTGCCCCAGCCGTAACTCCAGCCGAAGTACTCGCCGGAAATCACCAGGCCGACGGCAATGCCCCATAGATGCAGGGTGCCGAGTGTGGGTTTGAGCTGTGTAGTAGAAGTCATAAGTCCTCTCTGTCTTTTTTATTGTTTGATCTGTTGGACTTTCGGGTATGGCATTTATGTGTGGAGCAGGCACGCAAAGCCCATGCCAGACAGGCAGGGCGACGATTGGTGTGTCGTTGAGGACGCCATCGCGAGCAGGCTCGCTCCCACAGGGTCAGGTGGTGAATCAACTTTTGGGGGTTGACCCAAATCCAATGTGGGAGCGAGCCTGCTCGCGATTGCCATCTGAAGGGCGACACCGAAACATCGGTATCGCCCCCGGTTTTTAGAAGAAGCCCAACGGATTGATGTCGTAGCTCACCAGCAGGTTTTTGGTCTGCTGATAGTGATCGAGCATCATTTTGTGGGTTTCACGGCCGACGCCGGACTTTTTGTAGCCCCCGAACGCGGCGTGCGCCGGGTACAGGTGGTAGCAGTTGGTCCACACGCGACCAGCCTTGATGGCGCGGCCCATGCGGTAGGCGCGGTTGATGTCGCGGGTCCAGAGGCCGGCACCCAGGCCGAACTCGGTGTCGTTGGCGATGGCCAAGGCTTCGGCTTCGTCCTTGAAGGTGGTGATGCTCACCACCGGGCCAAAGATTTCTTCCTGGAATACGCGCATTTTGTTGGTGCCCTTGAGCAGGGTCGGCTGGATGTAATACCCGGTCGCCAGGCTGCCCTCGAGTTTTTCTACCTTGCCGCCGGTCAGCAGTTCGGCGCCTTCGCCCTTGGCGATTTCCAGATACGAAAGGATTTTGTCGAATTGCTGCTCGGACGCCTGGGCGCCGACCATGGTGTCGGTGTCCAGCGGGTCGCCACGTTTGATTTGCAGGACTTTGTTCATGACCACTTTCATGAACTCGTCGTAGATCGATTCTTGCACCAGGGCGCGGGACGGGCAGGTGCAGACTTCGCCTTGGTTGAAGAATGCGAGCACTAGGCCTTCGGCAGCTTTTTCGATGAAGCTTGGCTCAGCTTTCATGATGTCTTCGAAGAAGATGTTCGGCGACTTGCCACCCAGCTCCACGGTGGACGGAATGATGTTTTCGGCGGCGCATTTCATGATGTGCGAGCCGACCGGGGTCGAGCCGGTGAACGCGATCTTGGCGATGCGCTTGCTGGTGGCCAGGGCTTCCCCGGCTTCTTTGCCAAAGCCTTGCACCACGTTGAGCACGCCGGGCGGCAGCAGGTCGCCGATCAGTTCCATCAGCACGGTAATGCCCAGCGGGGTTTGCTCGGCCGGTTTAAGGACCACGCAGTTACCGGCGGCGAGGGCCGGGGCAAGTTTCCAGGCGGCCATCAGAATCGGGAAGTTCCACGGAATGATCTGCCCGACCACGCCCAGCGGTTCATGGATGTGATAGGCCACGGTGTTGCCGTCGATCTCGGCGGCGCTGCCTTCCTGGGCGCGGATGCAACCGGCGAAGTAGCGGAAGTGGTCGGCGGCCAGCGGGATGTCGGCATTGAGGGTTTCGCGCACGGCCTTGCCGTTGTCCCAGGATTCGGTGATCGCCAGCACTTCCAGGTTCTGTTCGATGCGATCGGCGATTTTCAGCAGGACCAGCGAGCGAGCCTGGGCGGACGTGGCGCCCCAGGCATCGGCGGCGGCATGGGCAGCGTCCAGGGCCTTTTCGATGTCTTCGGCTGTGGAACGCGGGAATTCGGCAATAGGTTGGCCGTTGACCGGCGATGTATTGGTGAAGTACTGACCTTTGACAGGCGCGACGAACTCGCCGCCGATGTAGTTACCGTATTTGCTCTTGAACGAAACGATAGCGCCTTCAGTACCGGGGTGAGCGTAACGCATGATGGGTTTCTCCTTGGCTTTTGTGCTTATAAGGGAGGACGCGCTAAAGCGCTGCATTAAGCGTAGAGCAAAGGTCGGGCCACTGCGTTGCAGGTCAGGTAAATCAAGGCCTTGCGTGTTTTTTGTCGGACAGATTGGCGGCGTTTGTGACGCTTGCGGTACAACCCCCGTGACACTTTGTACCGTTTGTGGCACAGCTTGTGACCGATGGGTCTTGCCAGCATTGCAATGCGTCGATGGCTGGAGGATGCTGGGCCTCAAATTGCCACACAGGTAATCCTCTGTGGCGAGGGAGCTTGTGTGGCGAGGGGGCTTGCCCCCGTTGGGCAGCGAAGCAGCCCCCAAGCAATTCACCTCGATTTACCAGACACACCGCATGCTCAGGATTTACGACTGCTGCGCAGCCGAACGGGGGCAAGCCCCCTCGCCACAGGAAGTGGCTATAGGTAAGCACTCACCTATCGGGGAGAATAATAAGAAATGCACGATAACCATTTGAGTCGCCATGCCCAGCAAGTGCTGACCGTGACCCAAGGCAAATCCCACCTGCACGGTCCCGGCAGCGATCCGTCCATTGCCCGTTCCTGGCTGCGTTGTCTTGAGGATTATCATCTCGACCCGGCCCTGACCATGGCGCCGACGGTACTGGAGCATGGCCGCGTGCTGGAAAGCCGTGAACGTTTGCAGCAAGTACTGCAGATCGCCGGCACCGAAATGACCAGCCTCCACCAGCAACTTTCCGGCGCTGGCCACGCGGTGCTGCTGACCGATGCTCGCGGGGTGATTCTCAACTGTGTCACTGCGCCTACCGAACGGAAGATTTTCGAGCGTGCTGGCCTTTGGCTTGGCGCCGACTGGAGCGAAGCCTGCGAAGGTACCAACGGCATCGGCACCTGCCTGGTGGAGCGCCAATCCCTGACCATCCACCAGGACGAACATTTTCGTGGCCGACATACCGGCCTGACTTGCTCGGCGAGCCCGGTGTTTGATCCTCACGGCGAGCTGCTGGCGGTGCTCGACGTGTCTTCGGCGCGTCACGAGGTTTCGCGTCAGAGCCAGTTCCACACGATGGCCCTGGTCAATCTGTCGGCGAAGATGATCGAGAGCTGCTATTTCCTGCGTTACTTCGACAATCAATGGTTGCTGCGTTTTCACCTGCAGGCCGAATCCGTCGGGCTGTTCAGCGAAGGGTTGCTGGCGTTTGACGGGGAAGGGCGGATTTGTGCGGTGAACCAGAGTGCGCTGAATTTGCTGGGGCATATTCGTGGCGGGCTGTTGGGCAAACCGGTGGAGGCATTTTTCGACTGCTCGCTGGATGAATTGCTCGGCCGTGCGAGCGCCAATGCCAGCGCCAGTTGGCCATTGCGCACCCGTGACGGGCGGCGGTTGTTTGCCGTATTGCGCGGGCAGCCGCGCAGTATTCCGGTGCAGGTGGTGCAAAGCCCGATGGTTGCCGAGCGTCCGCGCTTGTCAGGCATTTGCCTGGGCGATGCCGCGTTGCAGGAGGATTTCCGCAAGGCCTTGCGCGTGTTTGAACGGGACGTGCCGTTGCTGATCAATGGCGAAACCGGCTCAGGCAAGGAGGCCTTCGCCAAAGCCGTGCATCAGGCCAGTCAACGGGCAGCAAAATCGTTCGTCGCCCTCAATTGCGCGGCGATTCCCGAAAGCCTGATCGAGAGCGAACTGTTCGGCTATCGCGGCGGCAGTTTCACCGGCGCTCGCAAGGAAGGCATGCGCGGCAAGTTGCAGCAGGCCGATGGCGGTACTTTGTTCCTCGATGAAATCGGTGACATGCCGCTGAGCATGCAGACCCGGCTATTAAGGGTGTTGGAAGACCGTCAGGTGGTGCCGATTGGCGGTGAGCCGGAATCGGTCAATGTGCGGATCATCAGCGCCACTCACCGCAATCTGCTTGAGCGGGTGCAGGACGGCAGTTTTCGCGAGGATTTGTATTACCGGCTCAATGGGCTGGAGGTTGCGTTGCCGGCGCTGCGCGAGCGCGCTGACAAATCACAGTTGCTCGACTTTTTGCTAGCCGAAGAAGCGGGTGGGGAGACGGTACTGATTGATGCTCCGGCGCGGCAGGCCTTGCTGGGTTTTACCTGGCCGGGGAACGTGCGGCAGTTACGCAATGTGCTGCGGACCCTGGCAGCGCTGTGTGATGGCGGGCGGATCGGGCTGGAGGATTTACCGGCGATGATTCGCCAGGCCCGGCCGGTGACGGCGTCGTCGGTTGAAGAACCTTCCGAGTATCCGCTGGACGATGCCGAGCGGTTGGCATTGCTGACGGTGCTGGAACAGCAGCGCTGGCATATGACGCATACCGCTGAACAGCTGGGTGTCAGCCGCAATACCCTCTACAGAAAGTTGCGCAAACACGGTATCGCCCGCTCTGTCTGACTGATTGAGTCCTGTGGCGAGGGAGCTTGCTCCCGCTCGGCTGCGCAGCAGTCGTAAAGTCGGCAATCGGGTGATCCGAATGACCGCGTTGACTGGTTTTGGGGCTGCTTCGCAACCCAGCGGGAGCAAGCTCCCTCGCCACCCAAAGCGTGCCGGATCAGCCAAACGGTTGCCTCACGCTCAGCTAAAGAGTGCGATTTTCCCCACCCTAAGCTAACCTGCGGCCATGTTTTACGAGGTCGACTATGCACATTCATATTCTTGGTATCTGCGGCACTTTCATGGGTTCGATGGCGGTTCTGGCCAAAGAGCTGGGCCATCATGTGACGGGCTCCGATGCCAACGTCTATCCGCCAATGAGCACTCAGCTGCAAGCCCAGGGCATTGAGTTGACTCAAGGTTACGACCCGGCGCAGCTCGATCCGGCCCCGGACCTGGTGGTGATCGGCAATGCCATGTCCCGCGGCAACCCGGCCGTCGAATACGTGCTGAACAAAGGCCTGCCGTACGTCTCCGGCCCGCAATGGCTGGCCGATCACGTGTTGCAAGGCCGCTGGGTGCTGGCGGTTGCCGGCACTCACGGCAAAACCACCACCAGCAGCATGCTTGCCTGGGTCTTGGAGCACGCCGGCATGAGCCCGGGTTTCCTGATCGGCGGCGTGCCGCAGAATTTCTCGGTGTCGGCACGTTTGGGCGGCACGCCGTTCTTCGTGATCGAAGCCGACGAATACGACAGTGCATTTTTCGACAAGCGCTCGAAATTCGTTCATTACCGCCCGCGTACGGCGATCCTGAACAATCTTGAGTTCGATCACGCCGACATCTTCCCTGATCTGCCGGCCATCGAGCGGCAGTTCCACCATTTGGTGCGGACCATTCCAAGCGAAGGCCTGGTGATTCATCCGACCACCGAGCCGGCATTGCTGCGGGTTATCGAAATGGGCTGTTGGACCCCGGTGCAAACCACCGGTGCCGGCGGTCAGTGGCAAGTCAAACTGCTCAGTGAAGACGGCTCGAAATTCGAAGTGATGTTCGAAGGCGCCGTTCAAGGCGTGGTCGAGTGGGACATGACCGGTCAGCATAACGTCGCCAACGCCTTGGCCACCTTGGCCGCCGCACGTCATGTCGGCGTCGTGCCGTCGATGGGCATCGCTGCACTGAGCGCGTTCAAAAGCGTGAAGCGCCGGATGGAAAAGGTCGCGGAAGTCCGTGGCATCACCATATACGACGACTTCGCTCACCACCCGACCGCCATCGCCACCACCCTCGACGGTCTGCGCAAACGCATTGGTGATGCGCCGCTGATCGCGATCATCGAGCCGCGCTCCAACTCCATGAAGCTTGGCGCGCACCGTGATGGCTTGCCGGAAAGTGTGGTCGATGCCGATCAGGTGATCTGGTATTCCCCGGCCAACCTCGGTTGGGATCTGGGCGCCACTGCGGCGTTGTGCACTGTGCCGTCGATCGTCAGCGATTCGCTGGAAGGCATCATCGAGCGCGTGAAGAGCCAGGCTCAGCCCGGCACTCATGTGGTGATCATGAGCAACGGCGGCTTCGGCGGCCTGCACGGCAAACTCGCCGAGGCGCTGCAATGAACAACGGCCCGGAACGCATCACGCTGGCGATGACCGGCGCTTCGGGCGCCCAGTACGGCTTGCGTCTGCTCGACTGCCTGGTGCGTGAAGACCGCGAGGTACACTTCCTGATTTCCAAGGCTGCGCAACTGGTGATGGCCACCGAGACCGATGTCTCGCTGCCGTCCAAACCACAGATGATGCAAGCCTTCCTCACGGAATATACCGGCGCCGCCGCCGGGCAGATTCGGGTGTACGGCAAGGAAGACTGGATGTCGCCAGTGGCGTCGGGCTCTGGCTCGCCAGCGGCGATGGTGGTGGTGCCGTGTTCCACCGGGACCTTGTCGGCTATAGCGACCGGGGCCTGCAACAACTTGATCGAGCGGGCTGCCGATGTGACGTTGAAGGAGCGCCGCCAGCTGATTCTGGTACCGCGCGAGGCGCCGTATTCGAGCATTCATCTGGAGAACATGCTCAAGCTGTCGAACATGGGCGTGACGATTTTGCCGGCGTCGCCGGGCTTCTATCACCAGCCGCAGACTATCGATGACTTGATCGACTTCGTCGTGGCGCGAATTCTCAACTGTTTGAATATCCCGCAAGACATGCTGCCGCGTTGGGGCGAACACCATTTGAGCAGCGATGAATAAGCTGCTGATCATCCTGCTGGCTTTGCAATTGGCGGGCTGCGCCACCGCGCGCACCCTCGATGCCGCCAAGCCTGGAGCGCCGGTGGTGTATTCGGGGACGCGTCTGGATTTGTATGCGATGAACGGCGGGTGCTGCGCCATGGACCGATTTGGCGCCGAAGCGCCGAGTTATCCGGCTGTTGACCTGCCGGCCAGCGCCTTGCTCGACACGTTGCTGTTGCCGCTGTCGTTGTTGACGGTGATTGGTGTCAGTTTTCAGGCGACGGGTGGATTGTAAGAGAGCCATGTGGCGAGGGGGCTTGCCCCCGTTGGGTCGCGCAGCGGCCCTCCGTTTCTTGAGTCGCCTGGATTTGCGACTGCTTCGCAGCCGAACGGGGGCAAGCCCCCTCGCCACAGGTCCGCTGAGTTACTTGCCCAACTTGCGCAACTCATCCGACTCGACAATCCGCACGCCATCCTGCTCTTCCAGCGCCAGGCGCCACATGGCGCGGGCCAGTTGGCAGGCTTCGATGCCGTGATACTTGCCCGGAATCAATTTCGACAATGGGCCGGCAACCCGCTCGCCTAGTCGCGGCTCGACGCGATCGCCCAGCAACAGCGAAGGCCGGCAAATGGTTAGCTGCGGCCAATTCTGCGCGCGCAATGCGTGTTCCATCTCGCCTTTGACCCGGTTGTAGAAAATCGAGGATCTGCGATCGGCACCCAAGGCGCTGATCACGATCAAGTGCCGTGCGCCCATTTCTCGCGCACGTTTGGCGAAAGCCACCACCATGTCCAGATCCACCGCGCGAAACGCTTGCTCGGAGCCGGCCTGTTTGATCGTGGTGCCGAGGCAACAGTAGGCAATGTCGACGCGACCGTTCAATTGCGGCAAAAACACCGCCGGGTCGCCGACCGGGTTTTCCAGGTGAGGATGCTCTGCCAGTGGCCGGCGTGAGGGGGCTAATACCCGTGTAATCGTTGGCTCGTTGAGTAGACGGTCAAGCAAATGTTCACCGGTTAACCCGGTAGCTCCGGCAAGCAATACATGCTGAGGCGTCAAGTACATAGTAATTCCCCCTTGATACTATTCAGCTTAGTTGCTCTTTTCATCCTTGCTGATAGAGACACTTTGCAGTGCCTTTCGTGCCTGTTGTTTGCGCAACAGCTGCCAGTGGCTGAGAACGGTTTTCGGCGCCCAGATCTGTGGCTCGGAAGCTTCGAAGCTGTCGGCCAGTTCACGCTCGGCCACGGTGGCGCTGGCCAGTTTGAAGGCTTGCTCCAGATCGTCGGTCTGGTTCAGCGCCTGGGCGAACAGCGCGTCGCCGAAGTACGTGAAGTTGGCTTCTTCCGAACACCCGAAGGACACTCGATCGGCGCGCGAGGCGGTCATGATCAGGGTGCGTTCGTCCTTGAGGGCGGGAATGAAGCCGCCGGAATAGCACGATGAAATCACGATGATCTTGTCGCGCTTTTTCAGGGGCGCGAGGACGGCGGCGAGTTCGTCGGCCGGCAAGTCGGCCAGTTCCATGCGTGGCTGGTCGAGTACCAGTTCGTGTTCACTGGAGCCATGGCTGGTCAGATAAATGAACAGCAAGTCTTCCGGGCCGCTGCGCTCGGCCAGGGTCTGGGCGGCGCGGCGCAGGTTTTCCCGGGTGGCCATCGGCCGGTCGCCGAGGTGATCGCGATGGTTGACCAGGCGGATCTGGCCGAAGGCGCCGAAACGGCTGGCGAGCATGTTGGCGACGTAGTCTGACTCACGCAGGAACACGCTCTGCTTGCCATCGCCGCCGAGGGTCAAGGTGTACAGTTCGACCGCCGGGGTCGAGGCGGGGACGTTGGCCAGCGCATCGTCGAGCAAGCGCCCCTGGGCCAACAAGCCGAGTTCGAGAGGGTCGGGCAGCAGCTTGCCGTCGGCGTCGCGCACGCGCTGACTATTGACCCAGGTGCCGCTCTGCACCGTGCCATCGGTCAGCACCAAAGTACCTTGGCCCTGATAATTGTCGCTGTCGAACTGGCCGACATAGAAACTGCCATCGGCCAGGTTCAAGCGACCCTGACCGGTGAAACGCCAATCGCTGAAGTGGCCGATGTAGTGACTGCCATCGGCGCCGATCAACTCGCCCTTGCCGCTGAGCACGCCTTCCTTGAACTGACCGAGCCAGACATCGCCATCGGCGTTCTCGTAGCGGCCCTTGCCGTGCAGTTGATTGTTCTTGAAACCGCCGACATAGATATCGCCATCGGCGCTGTTGAAGGTGCCATTGCCTTCCAGCTGACCGTCGGCGAAATGCCCGGTGAACTGATTGCCGCTGGCATCGCTGCGCTGACCTTCGCCGTTGGGTTTGCCGTGGGCGAATTGACCCTGGTACTGGCTGCCGTCTGCGAGTTCCAGACGACCGAGCCCTGAATATTGATCGGCCTTGAATTCGCCGCGGTAGGTCATGGCGTTTTCTTTGAGGGTGCCTTCACCGTCGCGTCGACCCGCCTTGAAACCGCCGGTGTAGCTGCTGCCAGTGGTGGTCAGCGTGCCTTGGCCGTCGAATAGCCCTTGCTGGAATTGCCCGCGATAGACCTCGCCGTTGCTGCCATGCCATTCACCCTGGCCATGCCATTGGCCTTTGTCGAACTGGCCGGCGTACCAGCTGCCGTTCGGGTAATCGATGCGGCCTTCACCTTGCAGCAAACCATTGACCAGATCACCGCGATAGCGTCCGCCGTCCGGCAGGCGGGCATCAGGGGGCAACAGCGATTCGCCATCGCCGCAAGCGGTGAGCAACAGAGTCAAAGCAAGGAGTGCAAGTGAGCGCATAGCGGGATCCGGGCAATTAGGCGACCGAGTATGCCGCAGCTATGTGTCGCATTTATAGAGACACGGCACAGACACGGCGCGAAACAGCGTGAGCTGCTTCGCATCCGGGATGCTTTACACGAAGCAGAGGGACAGTGGCTCGGCGATATATGCCGGTTTGTCCGACCCTTCAATTTCAAGCGTGGCGGTTGCCTTGAGCAACCATTGGCCGGGTTTCTTCTCGATGACCTCGTTCATGTCAACCTTGAGTCGAACCCTGGAATTGACCTTCACAGGCTGGATGAAACGCACGCTGTCCAGACCATAGTTGACTACCATCTTTGCGCCTTCGGGCAGGATGAGGATGTCTTCCATCAGTTTGGGGATCAGCGACAACGACAGGAAACCATGGGCGATGGTGCTGCCAAAAGGTGTTTGCGCGGCTTTGACCGGGTCGACATGGATGAACTGATAATCACCTGTGGCTTCTGCGAACAGGTTGATGCGTTCCTGGTCGATGGTGAGCCATTCGGAACGTCCGAGTTCCTTGCCGACATAATCTTTGAGCTCTGCAACTGGAACATAGGGCATTGAGACTCTCCTTGGGTCATCGGTTTTCTAGTTTTCGAGTGGGGGGATTTGACCTCCCTGCGAACCACTTTAGATCAACATGGCAAATTGCTCCGGTCAACTATCCATGCTTTTGGCGAATGCCGATTCATAGCGTTGGCGTGCTTATAATGCCGGGCCCCTTCTTTGTGGGGAGCACGCGTGGGAGAGAATGGATGTTGTTACGTGGCCTGACCTGGCTGGTGCTTTTTCAATTGCTCGGCACCGCCCTCAACCATTTGTTTTTGCCGGTACTACCGGGGCCGATCATTGGCCTGCTGTTGCTACTGGGATATCTGATTATTCGCGGTCAAGTCGGCGAGCCGCTGAACCTCGCGGCCAGCAGCCTGCTGCGTTATCTGCCGTTGCTGCTGGTGCCGCCAGCGGTGGGCGTGATGGTTTACGCCGCCGATATCGCCGCGGATTTCTGGGCGATCACCGGTGCGCTGGTGTTGTCGCTGCTGCTATCGATGGCCTTCGCCGGCGTATTGATGCAGCGCCTGGTCAGGCGTCACGCTCATCGCGAGGACGACCAATGATTTTCGATTGGCAGGGCGCCTGGGCGTCGGTGATTCATCATCCATTGTTCGGTATCGGCATTACGTTGGGCGCGTATCAATTGGTGCTGGCGGCCTACGAGAAAACCCGCTGGATTTTTCTGCAACCGGTACTGGTTTCCATGTTGCTGGTCATTGTTGTCCTGGTGGGTTGCGGCCTGAGCTACGCCGAATATCGCAAGAGCACCGAGATCCTCAGCATCTTGCTCGGGCCGGCCACTGTTGCGCTGGCGGTACCGCTGTACCTCAATCTGCGGCGGATCCGGCAGTTGTTCTGGCCGATATTTACTACGCTGGTGATAGGCGGCGTGGTCGCCACGGGCATGGGTGTGTTGCTGGGTTGGGGCTTCGGCGCCGAACACATGATCCTGATGACCATGGCACCCAAATCGGTCACCTCGCCGATTGCCATGCTGGTGGCAGAGCAGATTGGTGGCGTCGCGGCGCTGGCGGCGGTGTTCGTGTTGATTACCGGGGTAATCGGGGCGATCTTCGGGCCGGGTCTTTTGACTCGTCTCGGTGTCCACAGCCCAGAGGCTCGAGGCATGGCCCTGGGCATGACCGCTCATGCGGTCGGCACCTCGGTGGCCTTGCAGGAGAGTGAAGAATGCGGTGCCTTTGCGGCGCTGGCGATGAGTCTGATGGGCGTAGCCACGGCGGTATTCCTGCCGTTGGCGGTGTCGATGGTGGTGTAAGGAAATGTCTATGAGTCTGCCGCTTTTTCCGCTGAACACGGTGTTGTTTCCGGACTGCATCCTCGACTTGCAGATCTTCGAGGCGCGCTACCTGGACATGATCGGTCGCTGCATGAAACAGGGCGGCGGCTTCGGCGTGGTGTGCATCCTCGACGGCGAAGAAGTCGGCATCGCCCCCGAAGGCTACGCACGGGTGGGATGCGAGGCGCTGATCACCGATTTTCATCAGCAAGACAATGGCCTGCTGGGCATTCGGGTGAAAGGCGGGCGGCGCTTTCATGTGGTGCGAACCGAGGTGCAGCGCGACCAGTTGATCGTCGCCGAAGTCGAATGGCTCAAAGATGAACCCGAACAACCGCTACAGGATGAAGACGCTGACCTGGTCGCGCTGCTCAAGGCCTTGGCGGAACATCCGATGGTCGAAGCGCTGAACATGGGCACCGAAGCGACGGGGCAACAGTCGCTGGCCAATCAGTTGGCGTACCTGTTGCCGTTTGCCGAGGTGGACAAGATAGACCTGCTGCAACTTGATGATCCGCAGCAGCGCCTGGATGCGATTCAGGCGTTGCTGGATGAGTTGCAGGGTGAGTTGTTTGCCTGATGTCCGCTAAAAAGATCGTAGCCTTCGGCAGCTCCTACAGGGAGTACGCCAATTTAATGTAGGAGCTGCCACAGGCTGCGATCTTTTGATCTTTTCAGTACGCGTATCTCAACATCGCATGCGGCATGTGCCTCAACACAAAGAAACCGAACAACGCCACCAACGACGGTAATACCAGCCACCAGATTTTCGGCGGCATGGCGTCGAGCGAAGTCTGGCGCTGAGTCAGCCAAAGGCTGGCCGCGCACACGCACGCCGCCAACATCGCGCCGGCCAGTACATCGGTCGGCCAGTGCGCGCCCAGGTACACCCGTGACAAGGCAATCATAAGCGCTGGCAAGCAGCCCACCAACAACCAGGTCAGGCGCATGCGCGGCGGTTGTCCGCGCCCGGCCAACACCGCGAGCGTCAAGAACAGCGCGAAAGAGCCCGAGGCATGGCCGCTGGGCATGCTGTAGCTGGTCAGCGGGTCGCTCAGCACTTCCGGGCGCACGCGGGCGAAAAAGTGCTTGGTCGCGGTATTGCCCAGTGCGGTGAAAAGCAAAGTGCCGCCTGCGAAAAGCGCGTGCCGCCATTGTCGTGTCAGCAACAGCAAGACTGTCAGCAGCGCGCTGAACATGAACATGTTGCGGAATTCGCCGATCAGCGTGAACACCACGGCCACTTCATCGAGCACCGGGCTGCGGTGTTCCTGTATCAGGGTCATCAATCCTTGGTCGAGGGCGGTCAGGTGCGGGTAGCCGATGAACAGACCGATCAGGATCAACAGGCTCATGCTGCTGATCCAGATGGTCGCCCGGCGATGGCGGCGCAGGCTGCTGTTTGCGCTCAGACCGACCATCACCGCAATGCTGCCGGCGACAATTGCGGCTTCAGGCCAGAAACCTTCCGGCAATGGCAAGCGGATCGCTGCCCCGGTGGCCCAGCCCGGCAGGAGATAGGCGAGGCTCCAGCCTGCGGCAGCCAACAGGCTGACGACGGCGAAGCGCGGGAAGGGCATGTCGCACATCCCGGCAACCATCGGTAGCATCGGCCGCAAGGGGCCGATAAAGCGGCCGACCAACAGGCTGGCGATGCCATAACGCTGGAAATACGCCTCGGCCCCGGCCATCCATTCCGGATGATGGCGCAACCCCGGCAGGCGACGGATGTTCTGGTGGAAATGTCGCCCTAAAAAGTATGAAACGATGTCGCCCAGCACGCCGCCGAGGAAACCCAATAGCAGCGTTTCACCCAATGACAACGCGCCACTGCCGGCCAGCACCGCCACGGCAAACAGCAATACTGTGCCGGGCACGATCAGCCCGGCAATCGCCAGGCATTCAATGCAAGCCACAATGAACACTGCCGCGGCCAACCACTGCGGATTGACCGTCAGCCAACCGGTCACGCTATCGAGCCATGGGCCCATAAAAACAACTCCATCGAATAATCAATTGGCCTCAAGGGACAAACGCAATCTTCAAAACGCTACAGGTCTCATGTGGGAGCGAGCCTGCTCGCGATAGCGGATTGTCAGACGACATCTACTTCGACGATCAGTCTGCTATCGCGAGCAGGCTCGCTCCCACAATGGATTTTCAATAATTCAGGACAACAAAAAATAATCGCGCCCTTCGACTTGCCCCCGGCGCAGCGGGTTGCGCGTGCAATAAAGTGCGTAAGCCGCATCAACAAAACGGTACATCAAGTGTTCGTCGCGCCCGTGGGGAATGCCCAGGCGTGTGGTCTGGATAATGTGGCCGGGCGCCGGCCCGACATCTTCCACCAGCAGTACTTCATGGTCGAAGCGCTTGGCGTCCCAGACCGGCACCTTCAGCCCCAGCGCCTTGCAAAGCAGCGTCTGCCCGGCACACAGCTTTTGTGAGGGGCGAGGGCGGCCCTGAGCATCGGGATTGTTCAATAGCATCTGCGCCAGACTCGCTGGCCCGCTCAGTTCATCGACCCACGGATAGGCTGATTTGATCAATACCGCATTACCCGGACCCTGAGCGCTGAAGTTCAACGAATCGCCACCGCGCGCGTAATACATATAGATGTGGCCGCCATCCAGAAACAAAGCCTTACGCTTTTCTGTGTAGCCAAGGGAGGCGTGGCTGCCTTTTTCTTCGCAGTAATAGGCTTCGGTCTCGATGATCCGGGCACTGAGCCACAGGTCGCCGACCTTATGGCGGATGATTTTGCCCAGTAAATCCCGGGCCAGCGTTTGGGCATCGCGGTCGAAAAATGCATCCGGCAACCCCGTGGGCTGGCGCGTAGCGGACGCAGAAACAGGCAGGTTGGTCATGATGAACAGCGTTTATCAGGGCTGATGGAGTCGTGATGATAACAATATGCGGCTTAATCACGGCTGAACGTCGGCAAATTGCCCTCCATTTCGACCATCCGCCTGTCACCGCTGTTAGTCCCGGGACGCGACAGCTATAATCTGCCGCTTTACTCTTTACCAAGACCTTAGCAAAGACCATTGCAGACCATGACTGAGTCCGTTCTTGACTATATGACCCGCTTGGGTCGCGCCGCCCGCGAAGCTTCCCGCGTGATCGGCCGTGCCAGCACCGCGCAGAAAAACCGCGCCTTGCAGGCGGCTGCCAATGCGCTGGACGCTGCACGCGCCGAACTGACGGCTGCCAACGAACTGGATTTGACCACCGGCCGCGCCAACGGTCTTGAGCCTGCTCTGCTGGAACGCCTGGCGCTGACCCCGGAGCGCATCGACGGCATGATCGTCGGTTTGCGTCAGGTCGCGGCACTGCCGGACCCGGTGGGTGCGATCCGCGACATGAGTTATCGCCCGTCTGGTATCCAGGTCGGCAAGATGCGCGTGCCATTGGGCGTGATCGGGATCATCTACGAGTCTCGGCCGAACGTGACCATCGATGCCGCCAGCCTGTGCCTGAAGTCCGGCAATGCGACCATCCTGCGTGGCGGCTCCGAGGCGATTCATTCCAACCGTGCCATTGCCGCCTGCATCCAGCGCGGCCTGGCCGAGGCCGGTCTGCCGGCCGCCGTGGTGCAAGTGGTCGAAACCACCGACCGTGCGGCCGTCGGCGCGCTGATCACCATGCCGGAGTACGTCGATGTCATCGTGCCCCGTGGTGGCCGTGGCCTGATCGAACGGGTCAGTCGCGATGCCCGCGTGCCCGTCATCAAGCACCTGGACGGCATCTGTCACGTCTACGTCAGTGCCCACGCCGATCTGCCGAAAGCCCAGCGCATTGCGTTCAATGCCAAGACTTACCGTTACGGTATCTGTGGCGCCATGGAAACCCTGCTGGTGGATCAGGCAGTCGCCAATGAGTTCCTGCCGTCGATGGCTGCCCAGTTCCGCGAAAAAGGCGTCGAACTGCGCGGTTGCGAGCGCACCCGGGCAATCATCGAGGCCGTTGCGGCCACTGGAGAAGACTGGCACACCGAATATCTGGCGCCGATCCTCTCGATCCGCGTGGTCGACGGTCTGGATCAGGCCATCGAGCACATTAACAAGTACGGCTCCCATCACACCGATTCGATCGTCAGCGAAAACCTGGCCGACACCCGGCGTTTCGTGGCTGAAGTCGATTCGTCTTCGGTAATGATCAATACGCCGACGTGCTTTGCCGATGGCTTCGAATACGGATTGGGTGCCGAGATTGGCATTTCTACTGATAAGCTGCACGCCCGCGGCCCGGTGGGCCTCGAAGGGCTGACCTGCGAGAAGTACATCGTGGTCGGTGACGGTCAGTTGCGCGGCCAGGAGTCGCTCTGACTTGGGCGACTTCGACCCGTCAGCCCAAGTGACCGCCAGCGAGTCCCAGCCTCGACGCATTGGCGTGTTGGGCGGGACCTTCGACCCGGTGCACATCGGCCATTTGCGCGGTGCATTGGAAGTCGCCGAATCGCTGGCGCTCGATGAATTGCGTCTGACACCCAGTGCCAGGCCGCCTCATCGCGGTACGCCGCAGGTGTCGGCGAAGGACCGTCTGGCGATGGTCAAGTGCGCGGTGGCCGGTGTGCCACCGTTGGTAGTGGACGCCCGCGAATTGCAGCGGGACAAACCGTCCTACACCATCGACACCCTGGAACTGATGCGCGCCGAACTGGCCGCCTCAGACCAGGTTTTTCTACTTTTGGGCTGGGACGCATTTTGCGGCCTGCCCACTTGGCACCGCTGGGAAGAGTTGCTCCAGCATTGCCACATCCTGGTGCTGCAACGCCCGGATGCCGACAGCGAACCGCCGGATGCCTTGCGCAACCTGCTGGCAGCGCGCTCGGTGAGCGACCCGCTGGCCCTCAAAGGGCCGAGCGGACAGATTGCATTCGTCTGGCAGACGCCGCTCGCGGTATCCGCCACCCAGATCCGTCAACTGCTGGCCAGCGGTAAGTCGGTACGTTTCCTGGTGCCCGACGCGGTCCTGGCCTACATCGATGCGCACGGGCTTTACCGTGCGTCGAACTGAAAAAGGGCGCGCTTCAAGGCACGTGAATGCGTGTATCGAAGCGCCCGAACACACGAGCAAAACGAGTTTTATATGACTGACAAAGACGTAAACAAAGTAAAGCGCAAGGGCACGTTCAAGAGCGCTCCGCTGCCAGTAGTGGCCAATACCGGCCCGGAACTGCGCGGCGAAGAGCTGGTCAAGGTTGCCGTAGCGGCCCTGGAAGACGTCAAGGCCCAGGATGTTCTGGTGATCGACGTTCGTGAAAAGCAGAGCATCACTGATTTCATGATCATCGCTACCGGTACTTCCAACCGCCAGATCGGCGCGATGCTGGATAAGGTCCGCGAGGCGGTCAAGGCTCAGGGCGTCAAGCCGTTGGGTGAAGAAGGCAAGGGCGACAGCGACTGGGTGCTGCTGGATATGGACGACGTCATTGTGCACATGATGACTGCCAGCGCTCGCCAGTTCTATGACCTGGAGCGTTTGTGGCAGGGTGCCGAGCAGAGCCGTGCCGGCAGCGCCGCGCACCACAGCCCGGAAAACACCCATGAGCATTTCATCAAGCTCAACAAAGACCAGCAATAAGGGACCGCTGTGCGACTGCGACTGATCGCCGTCGGTTCACGCATGCCCAAATGGGTGGAAGAAGGCTGGCATGAATATGCCAAGCGTCTTCCGTCCGAGCAGGCGCTGGAACTGGTGGAAATTCCGCTCAACACTCGCGGCAAGAACGCCGACGTGGCGCGCTTTATCCGTCAGGAAGGCGAAGCCATGCTGGCCAAGGTCGGGCCGAATGAGCGCATTGTCACCCTCGAAGTCCACGGCAAGCCCTGGAGCACCGAGCAACTGGCGGTTGAGCTCGATCGCTGGCGGCTGGACTCGCGCACGGTGAATTTCATGGTCGGCGGCCCCGAAGGGCTGGCGCCGGAAGTCTGTGCCCGGGCGGATCAACGCTGGTCGTTGTCACCGTTGACGTTGCCGCACCCGCTGGTGCGGATTCTGATCGGCGAACAGCTGTATCGTGCCTGGACAGTGTTGTCCGGCCACCCTTACCACAAGTAGTTCTGCCCTCATGCCCCAGCCGATCCGTATCAAGGACCACGAAAAAGACGCCCGTCTGGTGCGTGGCCGCGTCGTGTTCGGGGCCATTGCAGTGGTGGCGCTGATTGGCGTGCTGATCGCGCGGCTGTATTTCCTTCAGGTGATCCAGTACGAGTACCACTCGACCCTGTCGGAAAACAACCGCGTCCACGTACAGCCGATTCCGCCGACTCGCGGATTGATCTTCGACCGCAATGGCGTGGTGGTGGCCGATAACCGGCCCAGCTTCAGCCTGAGCATGACCCGCGAACGCTCCGGTGACTGGCAGCAAGTGCTCGACGTGATCGTTGAAGTGCTGGAGCTGACGCCCGAGGACCGGGTGATTTTCGAGAAGCGCATGCGTCAGGGGCGCCGACCGTTTGAGCCGGTGCCAATCCTGTTCGAACTGAGCGAAGAGCAGATCGCCCGCATCGCGGTGAACCAGTTCCGCCTGCCTGGTGTGGAAGTGGTCGCGCAGCTGGTGCGGCATTACCCGCAGGGCGCGCACTTTGCGCACTCGGTGGGTTACATGGGTCGGATCAACGAGAAAGAGCTCAAGACGCTCGATCCGGTGAGTTACAGCGGCACCCATCAAATTGGTAAAACCGGCATCGAGCGGTTTTACGAGCCCGAGCTGCACGGTCAGGTCGGTTACGAAGAAGTCGAGACCAACGCCCGTGGCCGCGTGTTGCGGGTGCTCAAACGTACCGAGCCGATTTCCGGCAAGGACATCGTCCTGAGCCTGGACATCAAATTGCAGGAAGCCGCCGAAGCCGCGCTCGGCGGTCGTCGTGGCGCGGTAGTGGCGCTGGACCCGAAAACCGGCGAAGTCCTGGCGATGGTCAGTCAGCCGAGTTTTGACCCGAACCTGTTCGTCACCGGCATCAGTTTCAAAGCCTATTCCGAGTTGCGCGATTCCATCGACCGGCCATTGTTCAACCGCGTGTTGCGCGGTCTGTACCCGCCGGGCTCGACGATTAAACCGGCGGTGGCAATTGCCGGCCTGGATGCGGGCGTGGTCACCGCATCGACCCGGGTCTACGACCCCGGTTACTACCAACTGCCCAATTACGATCACAAATACCGTAACTGGAACCGTACCGGCGACGGTTACGTGGATCTGGACACGGCGATCATGCGGTCCAACGACACCTACTTCTATGACCTGGCGCACAAGCTGGGGATTGATCGGTTGTCGGCTTACATGAGCAAATTCGGTATTGGTCAGAAGGTCTCTCTCGACATGTTCGAAGAGTCGCCGGGGTTGATGCCGACCCGGGAATGGAAGCGCGCAACCCGTCGTCAGGCCTGGTACCCGGGCGAAACGCTGATTCTCGGGATCGGTCAGGGCTACATGCAGTCCACTCCGTTGCAGTTGGCGCAGGCCACGGCGCTGGTGGCCAACAAGGGTGTGTGGAATCGTCCGCATTTGGCCAAGACCCTCGAAGGTGCGAAGCCGGTGGACGAAAATCCGATGCCGGACATCATTTTGCGCGACCCGTCGGACTGGACCAAGGTCAACCACGGCATGCAGCAGGTGATGCACGGTGCCCGCGGTACGGCGCGCAAGGCATCCATCGGTGCTCAATACCGGATTGCCGGCAAAAGTGGTACGGCCCAGGTGGTCGCGATCAAGCAGGGCGAAAAGTACGACCGCTCCAAGGTTCAGGAGCGTCACCGCGACCACGCCTTGTTTGTCGGCTTCGCGCCGGCCGACAACCCGCAAATCGTGGTGTCGGTGATGGTCGAGAACGGCGAGTCCGGTTCCGGCGTCGCCGCGCCAGTGGTGCGTCAAGTCATGGACGCCTGGCTCCTGGACCAGGACGGCCGACTGAAAGCCGAATACGCCAGCCCTATCAGTGCGGAGGCTACGGCCCGTGAAGAGTAATTTCGATCGCATCCTCTCCAGCGAGGATGTGATGCGTCGCCGTGCGACGCTGTTGCAACGCATGCACATCGACGGCCCGTTGCTGATCCTGCTGTTGACCCTCGCGGCCGGCAGCCTGTTCGTGCTGTATTCGGCCAGCGGCAAAAGCTGGGATCTGCTGGCCAAGCAAGCCACCTCCTTCGGCATCGGCCTGGTGTCGATGATCGTCATCGCCCAGTTCGAGCCGCGTTTCATGGCCCGTTGGGTGCCGGTCGGTTATGTGATCGGCGTGCTGTTGCTGGTGGTGGTGGATGTCATGGGCCACAACGCCATGGGTGCCACGCGCTGGATCAACATTCCCGGGGTGATCCGCTTCCAGCCCTCGGAATTCATGAAGATCCTGATGCCGGCAACCATCGCCTGGTACCTGTCCAAGCGCACCTTGCCGCCGCAACTCAAGCATGTGGGCGTCAGTCTGTTTCTGATCGGGTTGCCGTTCATTCTGATCGTGCGTCAACCCGACCTCGGCACTTCGCTGCTTATTCTCGCCGGTGGCGCGTTCGTTCTGTTCATGGGCGGCCTGCGCTGGCGCTGGATTCTCAGCGTGATTGCCGCGGCGGTGCCGGTGGCGGTCGGCATGTGGTACTTCATCATGCACGACTACCAGAAGCAGCGAATCCTGACCTTCCTCGACCCAGAGAGCGATCCGTTGGGCACGGGCTGGAACATCATTCAGTCGAAAGCAGCCATCGGTTCCGGTGGCGTGTTCGGCAAAGGCTGGTTGCTTGGCACCCAGTCGCACCTGGACTTCCTGCCGGAAAGCCACACCGACTTCATTATTGCGGTGATGGGCGAAGAGTTCGGCCTGGTGGGCATCTGCGCATTGTTGCTGATTTACCTGTTGTTGATCGGTCGCGGGCTGGTGATTACCGCCCAGGCGCAGACATTGTTCGGCAAATTGCTCGCGGGCAGCCTGACCATGACGTTTTTTGTTTACGTTTTCGTCAACATCGGTATGGTCAGTGGCCTGTTGCCGGTTGTGGGGGTACCGTTGCCGTTCATTAGCTACGGAGGAACTTCGCTGGTGACGCTACTGTCAGCGTTTGGGGTTTTGATGTCGATCCATACCCATCGCAAGTGGATCGCACAGGTTTGAATAAGGTGAAGATTTCAATGCAAGTAATGCGTGGCTGGGCGACTCGATACGCACCGTGGGTCGGCCTGGTAAGCATCCTTGGTACCGCGCAGCAAGCGTGGGCCGGCGATTACGAAGGCTCACCGCAGGTGGCCGAGTTCGTCGGTGAAATGACCCGCGACTATGGCTTTGCCGGTGAACAGCTGATGGGCGTGTTCCGCGAAGCCGAGCGCAAACAGTCGATTCTGGACGCGATCTCCAAGCCCGCCGAACGGGTTAAACAGTGGAAAGAATATCGCCCGATGTTCATCACCGAGGCGCGCATCGCCCGTGGCGTGGACTTCTGGCGTCAGCACGAAGCGATCCTGGCTCGTGCCGAGCAGGAATACGGTGTGCCGGCGCAGGTCATCGTCTCGATCATCGGCGTGGAGACCTTCTTTGGTCGAAATACCGGCAATTTCCGGGTGATCGATGCCTTGTCCACCTTGGGTTTCGACTATCCTCCCCGTGCCGAATTCTTCCGCAAGGAGTTGCGTGAATTCCTGCTACTGGCCCGTGAAGAGCAGGTCGATCCGTTGACCCTCAAAGGCTCCTACGCCGGGGCCATGGGTTTGCCGCAATTCATGCCAAGCAGTTTTCGCGCCTATGCGGTGGATTTCGACGGCGACGGCCACATTAATATCTGGACCAACCCGGATGATGCCATCGGCAGCGTCGCCAGTTATTTCAAGCGTCACGGCTGGGTCGCCGGCGAACCTGTGGTCAGCCGCGCCGATGTGCGCGGCGATCAGGTAGATGAAGGTTTGACCGCAGGTATCGAGCCGACGAAAACTGTCGGGGAGTTGCGGGCGCTGGGCTGGTCGAGTCATGATGCGCTGCGCGATGATATGCCGGTCACGGCTTTCCGCCTGGAAGGTGACAATGGCCCTGAATACTGGATGGGCCTGACGAATTTTTACGCAATCACGCGTTATAACCGCAGCGTGATGTACGCCATGGCCGTACATCAACTGTCTGAACAGCTGGTCCAAGCACGGGGCGTCAAGTAATGCGGGCATTGCCTATGAATAAACCCCTGAAGCTCATGGCGTTCGCCGCGTTGACGGTTCTGGTCGCCAGTTGTTCGACCAGTCGCGCGCCGGCTCAGAAGTCCCCGACCGCCGTTCGTTCGGCACCTGGCCTGGATATCAACCGGGCTCACAAGGATGGCGCACCCTGGTGGGACGTCGACGTAACACGTATTCCAGATGCCACGCCGACCCTGCACAGCGGTCCTTATAAAGCCAACCCGTACACGGTGCTGGGCAAGACTTATTTCCCGATGCAAGAATCCAGGACCTACGTGGCGTCGGGCACTGCGTCCTGGTACGGCACCAAATTCCATGGCCAGAACACCGCCAACGGCGAAGTGTATGACCTGTACGGCATGAGCGCAGCGCACAAGACCCTGCCACTGCCAAGTTACGTTCGGGTGACTAACCTGGACAACAACAAGACGGTCATCCTGCGGGTCAACGACCGCGGGCCGTTCTATTCGGACCGGATCATCGACTTGTCCTACGCGGCCGCCAAGAAACTCGGCTATGCCGAAACCGGTACGGCGCGGGTCAAGGTCGAAGGCATCGACCCGCAGCAATGGTGGGCAGCCAAAGGTCGCCCGGCGCCTTTAATGCTTAACGAGCCGAAAGTCGCACAAAATAGCGCGCCGGTGATGACGGCATCGGCCGGCACCGTCGAGCAATGGACCCCACCGCCGCAGCAACACGCCGCGGCCGTAGTGCCCGTGCAGATCGATGCAAAAAAAAACGCTTCTGTACCAGCCTCTGGCCAGTATCTGCAGGTGGGCGCGTTCGCCAACCCGGACGCTGCAGAACTCCTGAGATCGAAGCTCAGCGGGATGGTGAGCGCTCCGGTGTTCATCAGCTCGATCGTGCGTAACCAACAGACACTGCATCGGGTGCGCCTGGGGCCGATCGGCTCGCCGGGTGAAATCCAGCAAGTGCAAAACAGCGTGCGGCTGGCCAATCTCGGTTCGCCGAGCCTGGTCAGCGCCGAGTAACACGTAGTACTTGATTGACGGTTCGCTTGCGGTTTGGGGGGCGAACCGGGTTGTTGGCTCGTTGAAGAACAAAAGCCCGGCAAGGGTTGCAGAGTGAGCAACTGAACACGCGACAACTTTTTAGAGAGTTGTCTGATTAGTTTTGCCCTAGGGCAGTTTCCATTAGCGATTTCGAGAGACGGATGAACATCACCACCTTTGCCAAACGCCTGTGCCTGCTAGTCCCGCTGCTTCTCTCACCCGCGGCTTTCGCGGCCGAGATAATGCCGTCGCCACCGCAACTGGCCGCCAAAGCCTACGTACTCATGGACGCCAGCAGTGGCAACGTGCTGGTAGAGAACAATGGTGACCAGCGTCTGCCACCGGCCAGCCTGACCAAGCTGATGACCGCTTACATCGCGACCCTGGAAATCCGTCGTGGCCAGATCGGCGAAAACGATCCGGTGACCGTCAGCGAGAACGCCTGGCGTACCGGCGGTTCGCGGATGTTCATCAAGGTGGGTTCGCAAGTCACCGTCAGTGATCTGCTGCACGGCATCATCATTCAGTCGGGTAACGACGCCAGTGTTGCGCTCTCCGAGCACATCGCCGGCAGCGAGGACGCGTTCGCCGACATGATGAACAAAACCGTGGCCGACCTGGGCATGACCAACAGCCACTTCATGAACCCGACCGGTCTGCCAAACCCTGAGCACTACTCGTCGGCTCACGACATGGCCGTGCTGGCTCGCGCGATCATCCACGAAGACCCGGCTCACTATGCGATCTACTCGCAGAAAGAGTTCTTCTGGAACGGCATCAAGCAACCTAACCGCAACCTGCTGCTATGGCGTGACAAGACCGTCGACGGTCTGAAAACCGGTCACACCGACGAAGCCGGCTACTGCATGGTGTCTTCGGCTGTACGTGATGGCATGCGCCTGATCGCCGTGGTGTTCGGCACCAACAGCGAAGTGGCCCGTGCTGCTGAAACCCAGAAGCTGCTGACTTACGGTTTCCGCTTCTTCGAAACCCAGACCTTCTATCAGAAAGGCGCCGAGCTGGCCCAGGCACCTGTCTGGAAAGGCACCACCAATCAAGTCAAGGCGGGCCTGGCTCAAGACCTGACCATGACCCTGCCAAAAGGCCAGCTGAAAAAGCTCGCCGCGAGCATGACCATGACCCCGCAACTGGTCGCGCCAATCGCCAAAGGCGATGTGATCGGTAAAGTCGAAGTGAAACTGGACGACAAAGTGGTGCACAGCGCCGACCTGATCGCTCTGGACGCGGTTGACGAGGGTGGTATCTTCCGCCGCATGTGGGATAGCATCCGTCTATTCTTCTACGGCTTGTTCAACTGAATTAGTGTGGACCTGCATGGCCCCGTTCCAATCCGGAGCAGGGCCATGTCCGTTGCCACGGCTTACGAGGCCGTTACGCCATGACAGAAACTGAAGTAAAGGCGCCAAAAATCGAATTCCCCTGCGCGGATTACCCGATCAAGGTAATCGGCGACACCGGCGTGGGTTTCAAGGACAAGATCATTGCGATCCTTGAGAAACACGCGACCGTTGACCACAACACCTTTGCCGAACGGCAGAGTACCAACGGCAAGTACACGACCATCCAGTTGCACATCATCGCCACCGGCCAGGAACAGCTGTACGACATCAACAGCGAGTTGCGGGCTACCGGTTTCGTGCACATGGTGCTGTGATGTCTGGCACGCTGGGCTTTCGCGAGCTCGGCCAGATGGCTTACGAGCCGGTCTGGCATGCCATGCAGCGCTTCACCAACGAACGCGGCAGTGATGCCGCCGACGAAGTCTGGCTGGTCGAGCACCCGCCGGTGTTCACTCAGGGTCAGGCTGGCAAGGCCGAGCATCTGCTGCTGCCGGGGGATATTCCGGTGGTGAAGGTCGACCGCGGTGGTCAGGTGACTTATCACGGTCCCGGCCAACTGGTGGCCTACCTGTTACTGGACGTGCGCAAGCTGGGGTTCGGCGTGCGTGATCTGGTCAGCCGCATGGAGCAATGCCTGATCGAGCTGCTGGCCAGCTACGGCGTGACCGCGGTGGCCAAGCCGGATGCGCCGGGTGTCTATGTCGATGGCGCGAAAATCGCTTCTCTGGGTCTGCGGATCCGCCACGGTTGCTCCTTTCATGGCCTGGCCTTGAACGTGGATATGAACCTGGAACCGTTTCGACGGATTTATCCCTGCGGCTACGCCGGGCTGGCAATGACCCAGCTGTGCGATCACGCAGGATCGATTGTATTTGCCGAGGTAAGTGCCCGGCTGCGCGCGCAGCTCGTCAAACACCTCGACTATGCTGAGCAGACGACCCTAACGGGCGGAATCGACTGATATGACTACTGATGCAGTGCAAACCATGATCCCGACGCTCGATGTCACCGAGCGTCCGGCCCCGCGTGCCAAGGTTGAAGCCGGCGTCAAGCTGCGCGGCGCCGAGAAGGTTGCACGCATCCCGGTGAAGATCATCCCGACCACTGAACTGCCGAAGAAACCCGACTGGATTCGCGTGCGCATCCCGGTTTCCCCGGAGGTCGACCGCATCAAGGCCCTGCTGCGTAAACACAAGCTGCACAGCGTGTGCGAAGAGGCGTCCTGCCCGAACCTGGGCGAGTGCTTCTCCGGTGGTACCGCGACCTTCATGATCATGGGTGACATCTGCACCCGTCGCTGCCCGTTCTGCGACGTTGGTCATGGTCGTCCGAAGCCACTGGACGTCAACGAGCCGGAAAGCCTGGCCATTGCCATCGCCGACCTGAAACTCAAGTACGTCGTAATCACCTCGGTAGACCGCGACGACCTGCGTGACGGCGGTGCCCAGCATTTTGCCGATTGCATCCGCGAAATCCGCAAACTGTCGCCGAACGTGCAGCTCGAAACCCTGGTCCCGGACTACCGTGGCCGCATGGACGTCGCGCTGGAAATCACCGCCGCCGAGCCGCCTGATGTGTTCAACCACAACCTGGAAACCGTGCCGCGCCTGTACAAGGCTGCGCGTCCGGGTTCGGATTACCAGTGGTCGCTGACCCTGCTGCAACGCTTCAAGCAGATGATGCCGCACATTCCGACCAAGTCCGGTTTGATGCTGGGCCTGGGCGAAACCGACGAAGAAGTCATCGAAGTCATGAAGCGCATGCGCGAACACGACATCGACATGCTGACCCTGGGCCAGTACCTGCAACCGTCCCGCAGCCACTTGCCGGTCCAGCGCTTCGTACACCCGGACACCTTCGCCTGGTTCGCCGAGGAAGGTTACAAGATGGGCTTCAAGAACGTTGCTTCCGGGCCGCTGGTACGCTCCTCGTACCACGCTGACGAGCAGGCGAAACTGGTCAAGGCCGAGCTGATGTCGTCCTGATCCCGTTTTGAGAGCAAAAAAGGCCCGCAAGGCTTCCAGGCCTTGCGGGCCTTTTTTTAGCAGTGCTCACGGCGATTACAGTCTTTTCCTGCAAACCGTGGTGCGATTGACCCTCTTCTGTTTATTCCCGTTCCTGACTACTGTGTGCTGAAGCGTTCACAGGGAGAATCATGGATGACTGCTCGACCGACCCACACCCTTTGTCCACATGCCCCCGTTCCGGCCTTGCCGCTTACAGGGCTGATTGGCGTGATCGCGCCCGCCGGCCCCGCAGCGCTGGACACCGATAAAGCCATCGGCTGGATGCGCGCTCGCGGCTATTCGCTGCGCGTGTTTCCCGGCGTTTATGAGCAAGAGGGTTATCTGGCTGGCAGTGATGATGTGCGGCTCAATGACTTGCATGGCGCATTCGCCGACAGCGAGGTCGATGCCATCATCTGTCTGCGTGGCGGTTACGGTACACCGCGTTTGCTTGATCGCATCGATTTCGAATTACTGCGCAACAACGCCAAGCCCTTTATCGGCTACAGCGACGTTACTGCACTGCACTCGGCCATCAGTCGTTATGCCGGGTTCGTGACCTTCCATGGCCCGATGCTCAACGCTGACCTGCTGGGTGACAAGCAGCAACCCACCGAGTTCTCGTTTTTCAACATGCTGCGCGGGCAGGTGAAGGCGGGCAGTGTGCTTTCTCACCCGGTGGCCTGGCCGTTGACCACAATCGAGCCCGGCATCGCTCACGGGCGTTTGCTGGGGGGCAATCTGTCGATGATCGCCGCGACCATGGGCACGCCTTACGAGATCGATGCCGAGGGCGTCATCCTGTTCATCGAAGACATCAACGAGCCGCTGTATCGCATCGACCGGCTGCTGACGCATTTGCGTCTGGCCGGCACGTTGCACAAGCTGCGTGGGGTTCTGGTGGGGGATGTGGCTGGGGTTGATGCGATTGCGCTGGAGAAGTTGCTCAAGCAGACCTTTGCGCCGTTGCGCATCCCCGTGCTGGCCGGATGGCGTAGCGGGCATTGTGATCCGAATCTGACGCTGCCGATGGGTGCGCTGGTCAGGCTGGATGCGGGGGAAAAGGCGTTGGTGTTGGAGCAGGATGTGGTGATCAAGGCTTAGGAATTCATCGCCTGACAGTCAGTCTTGGCGAGCAAGCCCGCTCCCACATTCGACCGCGTTTTCATCAAAGAACTCGGTCAACTGTGGGAGCGGGCTCGCTCGCGAAAGCGGTATCAGCCGTTCGTCTTACTATCGGCTACGCAACCCTTCCAGCAACTTGTGCGTCGGATAACCATCCGCCGGCCAGCCAAACGACTGCTGCGCGCTGCGGATCGCTTTGCGGGTATTGGCGCCGATAATCCCGTCGGCGGTCCCTGCGTCGTAGTTCTGGGCGCTCAGCAGGTTTTGCAGCTCGATTCGCTCGGTACGGCTCAGCGGCAAGTCATCTTTTGGCCATAGACCGCTGATCAAACCGCCACCATTGAAGCGCTCGGACAGCAGACTCACGGCCAAGGCGTAGGACGAAGAGTTGTTGTACTTGAGAATCGCGCGGAAGTTATCGAGGACCAGGAACGCCGGGCCGCGATAGCCTGCCGGCAACAACAGGGCGGCCGACAGGTGTTCGGAGCCTGCCGGAACCTGGCCGCCATTGGGCAGGGTTACCCCCAGTTGTAGCCACTCGGCCACGCTCTTGCGAATCGCGCCATCGGCCAGGACGTAATTGAAGCCGCTCGCCAGTTGTACTTCGAAGCCCCAGGGCTGACCTTTCTGCCAGCCGGAGCTTTGCAGGTAGTGCGCGGTCGAGGCCAATGCATCAGCAGAGCTGTTCCAGATGTCGCGGCGGCCATCACCGTCGAAGTCTACGGCGTGGGTGTTGTAGGTGGTCGGAATGAACTGGGTCTGGCCCATGGCGCCTGCCCAGGAGCCGAGCATTTTCTCGGGGGCGATATCGCCCTGTTGCAGGATTTGCAAGGCTGCGATCAGTTGCGCGTGAGCAAAGCCCGGACGTCGACCTTCATAAGCCAGGGTCGCCAGGGAGTTGATCACCGACTTGCTGCCCTGGAACTGACCAAAGTTACTTTCCATGCCCCACACCGCGACCAGAGCCTGACGGTCGACGCCGTAGCGCTGTTCGATGCTTTGCAGGATGTCGGCGTGTTCGCCGACAAGCGCCTGACCTTTGCGCACCCGTAGCGGCGACAGCGCGCCATCGAGGTACTCCCACACCGGGCGAGTAAATTCCGGTTGGCTGCGATCGGCACGGATCACGCTGTCGTCCACGCTGACATTGGCAAAAGCACGATCGAACAGGTCGGCGCGAATGCCGGCGGCGAGGGCGTCTTTACGGAAACCCGCCTGCCATTCGGCAAAGGTCTGGGTAGGCTGGATGTCGAGATTTTCACCGGTTGGAACCACCGGCGGAATGATCGCAGGGGCCGTCGCAACGGTGCGGGTCTGAAGCGGTTGGGCGTCGGCAGCGGTGGGTTTTTCCGCGCAGGCGACAAGCAGTACGAGGCTGGAGGCAGCTATCAGTTGGCGAAGAGGCCAACGACGGGAAATACAAAGGGGCATGCACAGGTCCAGAGGATACGAATCAGGTGCAGACCTTAACATGTTGAGCGATGGCTTGCCTTTCAGGCCGCCAGAAAGTAAGAAGCCTCCCAGCTGTTAGACTGGAAGGCTTCGCGGCGGTAGCTGCCTTTGCCCTTGCCGGCTCGTTCCTGACGGCTACGGAACAGTGGCTGGGCGACGATGGATTTGGCCTTGTTGGGGCCATGTTTAGATGGCTTTTTGCTCATGATGGTCTCTCGCAAGTGAGTGGGTTTTGCGGGGGGGATAATCTGCCGAAGCAAGGGTTCTGTCTAGTCCCTACGTTGTGTAGGACCTTTCGGCATTCTTTGTAGTGAGGTTGGTTTTTGTGGCGAGGGGGCTTGCCCCCGTTGGGCTGCGAAGCAGCCCCAAAACCGGCTGTGGAGGTACAACAGGTAAAGCGCGGTGATCGGATTTACGACTGCTGCGCAGCCGGACGGGGGCAAGCCCCCTCGCCACAAAAAACATTACTCGGCCGGCAACGACAATCTCTGCCCGGCCATCAACAGCGTCAACCGACTAAGGCTCATCCATGGCGAACCCGCCGCCTGGCCTTTGATTTGTGCATCGATGCGCTGGGCTTCGAGCAACAACTGCGCCCAGCGTTGTGCCGAATAGCGTTGCAGCGCTTTGCTCATCAACGGTTTGCGTTTGTCCCAGATTGGCGGTCGGGCCTGGCTGAAAGCTTTGTCGAGCGGCACGCCTTGGCTGTATTGCAGCGACAGGTTGGCCAGCAGACGCAGTTCTCGGGCCAGCGCCCAGAGGATCACCGGCGGTTCGACGCCTTCGCCGCGCAACCCTTCGAGCATGCGCAGGGCGTGAGCAGCTTCGCCATTGAGAATTGCATCGGTCAGGCCGAAGACATCGAAACGGGCGCTGTCGGCTACTGCCGCTTGCACGGTTTCGACAGTGATCTGCCCACCCTCTGCCATCAGCTTGAGCTTTTCGATTTCCTGGGCGGCAGCCAGCAGGTTGCCCTCGACCCGAGCGGCAATCAGTTCGACAGCGTCCTGGCTGGCGGAAAGCCCGGCCTGGGACAGGCGTTGACGGATCCAGCTCGGCAACTGGTTGGTGTCTACGGGCCAGATCTGCACAAACTGGGTCTGCGGACCTTCGACCAGCGCCTTGCCCCACTTGGTCTTCTGCGCACTGCCGTCAAGCTTGGGCAGGCTGATCAGCAACACCGTGTCTTCGGCCGGGCGCGAGCAATACTCAATCAATGCCGCGGCGCCTTTGTCTCCGGGTTTGCCGGAGGGCAGACGCAGTTCCAGAAGACGTTTTTCGGCGAACAGCGACATGCTGGCGCCGGCCTGCAGCAGCGTACCCCAGTCGAAACTGGCGTCGGCGGCAAAGACCTGGCGTTCATCGAAACCTTGCTGGCGGGCAGCCGCGCGAATGGCGTCGGCGGCTTCCTGACACAGCAGTGGGTCATCGCCACTGATGACGTAGACCGGCGCGAGGGCACCTTGCAGGTGTTTACCGAGTTGGGCGGGGGCGAGTTTCATAAGAAGAGGCAAACGGGGCGCCTGAGCGCCCCGTAAGGCTTATTGCTGCGGCAGTTCGACAGGCGACTGACGCGGCGTCTGCGCTTCAGCCTTCTGCGCCGCTTCCAATGCGTCGGCTTCAGCCTTGGCCCTGGCATCAGCGGTCTGTTGCAGTTGTTCCAACTGCGTCGGGGTCATCTGTTGCAGGCGCAGCATCATGCGTTGAACCAGTTCACGACGCATTTCCTTGCGGGCATCGTTGGCTTCCTGGTCGGAACCCACCAGGTTGTTGCCGTCATGGATGAAGACTTTCTGCACTTCGAGCTTGTCGCTCAGCAGTGGCAGGTTGCTCTGACCCCGGATGTCATAGTTCAGCACCATGGTCATCTGGTACTCGCCAGTACGACCGGCGCCTGCGTAACTGAGGATGCGCTGGCTTTCCTGCTCATCGGTCAGCACCAGTTTGTGAGGTGCGCCGCTGTAGACCTTGACGCCACTGCTTTCCAGCACCTGACGCAATTGCGTCACGGTTTCGCCGTAGGCATTGCGGGCGCTCAGATCGAGTTCCTTGATCACCAGTTCAGTGGTGCCGGTGCCGCGCAGCTGGAAACCGCAGGCGCTCAGCAGGACTGCAAGGCCCATCACCAGCAAATTGCGTTTGATCATCTTGTTGCTCCCCTTGAAACCATGTGGGCCGGTCAAGCGGCCCGAAAGGTTTTACTCGGCGCCAGGCATGACCTGGCGCCCGATCCAATTTAGCTGGCGACGATATTGACCAGTTTCCCGGGCACTACGATCACTTTGCGAATAGTCAGGCCATCGACGAAGCGCAGGACGTTTTCGTTGGCCCGCGCGGCCGCTTCGACTTCTTCGCGGCTGGCGCTGGCCGGCATTTCGATGTGGCCGCGCAGCTTGCCGTTGACTTGAATGACAAGCTGCAGGCTGTCCTGTACCAGGGCACTTTCATCCAGCACCGGCCAACCGGCATCGATGACCGGATCGGCGTGACCCAGGCGATGCCACAGTTCGTGGCTGATGTGCGGGGTGATCGGAGCCAGCAGCAGGACTACGGTTTCCAGACCTTCGTGAATCAGTGCGCGATCCTGTTCGGTGCCTTGCGCGGCTTTTTCCAGCACGTTCATCAGCGTCATCACTTGGGCGATGGCGGTGTTGAATTTGTGGTTCTGGCCGACGTCGTGGCTGGCCTGCTTGATGGCCTGGTGGATCGAACGGCGAATGGCTTTCTGCTCGTCGTTCAGGCTGGCGACGTCCAGTTTGCCCGGCAGGCCCTGAGTGACGTGCGCTTGAGCCAGGCGCCAGACGCGCTTGAGGAAACGGTGCGAACCCTCTACGCCGGAGTCGGACCATTCCGCACTCATGTCTGGTGGCGAGGCGAACATCATGAACAGGCGGCAGGTGTCTGCGCCGAACTGGTCAATCATCGACTGTGGGTCGACGCCGTTGTTCTTTGACTTGGCCATCTTCTCGGTGCCACCGATTTCCACCGGCAGGCCGTCTGCGATCAGCTTGGCGCTAATGACCTTGGCCTTGCTGTCGCGTTCAAGTTCGACATCCGCCGGGTTGAACCACGTGTAGGCACCGTTGGCTTCGCGACGGTAGTAAGTCTCGGCGATCACCATGCCCTGAGTCAGCAGGTTCTTGAATGGCTCGTTGGAGCTCACCAGGCCTTCATCACGCATCAGCTTGTGGAAGAAGCGCGCATAAAGCAGGTGAAGAATGGCGTGTTCGATGCCACCGATGTACTGATCCACTGGCAACCAATGGTCGGCCGCCGCTTTTTCCACCAGACCACCTTCATAGTGTGGTGAGGCGTAGCGGGCGTAGTACCACGAGGACTCTACAAAGGTGTCCATGGTGTCGGTTTCACGCTTGGCTGCAGCGCCGCATTTCGGGCAGTTGCACTCGTAGAACTCGGGCATGCGCGCCAGTGGCGAACCGGCACCGTCCGGTACGACGTCTTCCGGCAGCACCACGGGCAGTTGATCTTCCGGGACCGGCACATCACCGCAGGTGTCGCAGTGGATGATCGGGATCGGGCAGCCCCAGTAGCGCTGGCGGCTGATGCCCCAGTCGCGCAGGCGGAACTGGGTGCGCGAGGCACCGAGGTTTTTCTTGATCAGCGCAACTTCAATGGCGTCGAACGCACCTGCGAAGTCGAGGCCGTCGAATTCGCCGGAGTTGATCAGCGTGCCGTGCTCGCCGTACGCATCCTGCCAAGGAGCCGGGTTGGTGTCACCGGAACTCGTGCGCACCACGGATTTGATCGGCAGGTTGTACTTGGTGGCGAACTCGAAATCACGTTCGTCGTGAGCCGGAACAGCCATGACCGCGCCATCGCCGTAATGCATCAGCACGTAGTTGGCGACCCACACCGGGAGTTTCTCACCGGTCAGCGGATGCTCGACGAACAGCGAGGTCGGCAGGCCTTTTTTCTCTTGAGTGGCGACGTCGGCTTCGGCAACGCTGCCGCCCTTGCATTCAGCGATGAACGCTTGCAGCTCAGGGTTGTTCTGCGCGGCCAGGGTCGCCAGATGGTGTTCGGCGGCCACCGCAACGTAGGTTGCGCCCATCAGGGTGTCCGGACGGGTGGTGAAGACTTTCAGCGCGCCGGTTTCACCGATGGAAGCGACGTCGTACGGGAACTGCACTTCCATGCCGCGGGATTTGCCGATCCAGTTGCGCTGCATGGTCTTGACCTGTTCAGGCCAGCCAGTCAGTTCGTCGAGGCTTTCCAGCAGCTCATCCGCATAAGCGGTGATCTTGAAGTAGTACATCGGGATTTCGCGCTTTTCGATCAGCGCGCCGGAACGCCAGCCGCGACCGTCGATCACTTGCTCGTTGGCCAGAACGGTCTGGTCGACCGGGTCCCAGTTCACAGTGCCGCTTTTTTTGTAAATCACGCCTTTTTCGAACAGGCGAGTGAACAGCCATTGTTCCCAGCGGTAGTAATCAGGCTTGCAGGTGGTCACTTCGCGCGACCAGTCCACCGCCAGGCCCAGGCTGCGCAGCTGGCTTTTCATGTAGGCGATGTTTTCGTAGGTCCACTTGGCGGGCGCTACGTTGTTCTTCATCGCGGCGTTTTCCGCCGGCATGCCGAAGGCGTCCCAACCCATGGGCCCGAACGGGCACCTGCAGTCGCTGGACCTGATCCCCACTCACTTGCGTGGCTTTCGCATTTGTTGCGCCGAAGGGGATGACCATCAATGGCTGC